>DATHMS010000234.1:0-10920 GCA_035486795.1 Candidatus Sulfotelmatobacter sp.
CAAGCGGTCTGCGCATCCGGCCGCTACTAGCGCCGCCGCGGAGTTCAGCACCACAACGTCGCGGCGCGGAGATTTCTTTCCGCTTAAGACCTCACGAACAATGGCGGCATTCTCCACGGCATCCCCGCCAGAAATCTCGGCCAGCGTGGCCCGTTTCATGCCGAACTCCTCGGGATCGACCTCGTAACTGCGCACGGTTCCGTCGCGGGCTTCGGCCACGCGCGTTGCTCGCGTGATCGTGATCTCGTCAAGCCCGTCGAGGCCGTGCACCACTAGCGCACGACGCAGTCCCAGCATGCTGAGCGCTTCGGCTAGCTTTTCGACCATGTCGAGCGCATACACGCCAACGACTTGTCCTGAAGCGTGCGCGGGATTAGTAAGCGGGCCAAGCAAGTTGAACATGGTGCGCAGGCGCAACTCGCGCCTCACCTTCTGCACTTGCTTCATCGAGGCGTGAAGATCTGGCGCGTACAGAAAACAGATTCCGACTTCGCGCAAGCACTGGGCCGCGCGTTCTGCGGTCAACTGGATATTCACTCCCAGCGCCTCCATCACATCAGCCGAGCCGCATTTCGAGCTTATGCTGCGATTGCCGTGCTTGGCCACGCGCACACCCGCTCCAGCAGTCACGAACGCTGTGGCGGTTGAGATGTTGAACGTTGCACAAGCATCGCCGCCGGTACCGCTGGTGTCGACTAGGGAAGATTCGGCAAGCGCGTCTCGGCCGGTGCCGCTGAGGTCGAGGGCGCTGGGGGAAGCGATGGGCAAAGGCGTGGCTGCGGCGCGGATCGCCTCGGCAAAGCCCACGATTTCCTCGACGGTTTCACCTTTCATGCGCAAAGCCATGAGCAGCGCGGCAATCTGCGCGTCAGTGCAGTTTCCGGCAAGCACCTCCGCCATCACTTCACGCGCTTCGGCGCGCGCCAGGGATTGGCCGTGGTTGGCTACGCGGTGAAGGGCGTCGAGGATCATAAGCAAGCGCAAATGTTCCGACTGAAACAGTAAAAACGGTTCTCCAGGCACTGAACATGAGGACCCGGAGGTGCTTCGAGACAAAACTTTACCCGAACTGACGAACTCTTTACCACTTCCCCGCGGGAATGGTGTTCCTATAAGTGTACGCACATCTCATTTCGAGAGATGCAGACAGAACCGATCGAGTGACAATGCACCCCATGCTTGGGGGAGCAGTCATGAAAAGCGCTCTCATCGCTCTGCTTCTTGCGGCTTCGGCGTTCGGCCAAACGCAGTCTGACTCCGCGACATCAGCCTGTGGTCCCAAGGATGCCAGCTTCGATGTAAAGCTGGACAAAACCCAACACACGCTGGCCCAGCCCGGTCCGGGGAAGGCGCTGGTTTACTTCATTCAAGAAAAAGGCGCAGATGCCTTCGCCGTGACGACGAAGATCGGGATCGACGGAGCATGGGTCGGCGCGAACAAGAATAGCTCCTATTTCGCCGTGTCCGTAGAGCCGGGAGAGCGCCATGTGTGCGCGAACGTACAGTCCTATCGGGGGCATCCCGTGGGGCTTGTGCATTTCACGGCCGAGGCAGGAAAGGTCTATTACTTCGATGGGCGCGTCGTTTACGGAGCAACGTCCGATTTGTATTTCTTTCTGGGCGTGGTCGACAGCGACCAGGGCAAGTATCTGATTGACTCCCTTCCGCTGAGCGTGTCGACGCTCTCGACTTCGAAGAAGTGAAGAGAGGAGGCGGCGGTCGAGTTTCGCTCAACCAGACAGCCAACAGTTTTAAATTCCAAATGATCAGCTCCCCGACGAGTTCTGCAAGGGCAGCGTCGCGGTTTGCCCTAATCCTCTGCCCTTCTATAAAATCAAGGGTTTGCTGCCCTCAGTTCAAAGCCGCAAGCAGGTTCCTGCCGATTCTTAGCTAACGAGCTAGCTAGCAAAGAGCGTCATTATGAAAATCCATGAGTACCAGGGAAAAGCGATTCTTAAGAAGTATGGTGTGACGGTGCCGCGCGGGGCGATGGCGACCTCGCGCGAAGAAGCCGAGGCCGCCGCCCGCGAACTATTCAGCGCCGGCGCGACCGCAGTCGTGGTCAAGGCGCAGATTCACGCTGGCGGGCGCGGCAAGGGTGGAGGCGTGAAGATCGCCAAGTCTGTAGATGAGGCGGGAGAACTTGCCGGCAAGATGCTGGGCATGAAGCTGATCACGCATCAGACCGGTCCCGAAGGCCGCATCGTAAGGCGTCTGCTGATAGAAGAAACTCTGCCCATCGAAAAAGAACTTTACCTCGGGATACTAGTCGACCGTGCGGAAGGAAAGCCTGTGTTCATGGCCTCGGCCGCCGGCGGCATGGAGATCGAGCAGGTCGCCGCGGAGAATCCCGATGCGATTCTCAAGCAGCACATCGATCCTGGCACGGGTCTGGAAGCGTTCCAGGCGCGCAAGATGGCTTTTAAGCTCGGACTTAACGCCAAGCAGATCAACCCAGCGGTGCAATTTCTCTCTAACCTTTATAAGGCATTTCTTGACACGGACGCTTCGCTCGTCGAGATCAATCCCTTCATAACCACCACCGACGGGCGTCTCTTCGCGCTCGACGCCAAGATGACTTTCGATGACAATGCGCTGTTCCGGCATCCCGATATCCGCGAGCTGCGCGACATTACGGAGGAAGATCCACTCGAAGTTGAGGCCTCGAAGTACAACCTGAACTACATCAAGCTCGACGGCAGCGTGGGCTGCATGGTCAACGGCGCCGGGCTGGCGATGGCGACGATGGATATCATCAAGTACGCCGGTGGCATGCCCGCGAACTTTCTCGATGTAGGCGGCGGAGCGAATGCCGAGCAAGTCGCACATGCGTTCGAAATCCTGCTGAGCGACAAGAGCGTGAAAGCAGTCCTGATTAACATTTTTGGCGGCATTCTCCGCGTCGATACGCTTGCCACCGGGGTGGTCGAAGCCGCGAAGAAGACCAACATTCAGCTTCCCGTCGTTTTGCGGCTCGAAGGCACGAACGTGGACGAAGGCAAAAAGATCCTGATGAACTCAGGATTCAACTTCATCGTAGCCGACACCATGAAGGATGCAGCCGACAGAGTGGTGGCCGCGGCCCGGGGAGTTTAAGGAGGCAAGCCAAACGCGCGAGTATTGCGTCGCAAAGAACTTGACGCCTCGCGCGGCTCGCCCAGGTCCTTCGACGGGCAAGAAACGCCCGCCTCAGGATGACAAACGTAGTGAGGGAACGTACTTATGGCAATCCTGGTTAACAAAAAAACGCGGTTGATCGTGCAGGGCCTCACGGGACGCGAGGGCACCTTTCATGCCAAGGCCTGCGCGGCTTATGGGACGCAAGTCGTCGGAGGGGTGACGCCGGGCAAGGGCGGCACCACGCACGAAGGTTGGCCCATCTTCAACACCGTGGAAGAAGCCGTCGACAAAACTGGCGCCGACACGACCGTGATTTTTGTTCCTCCGCCGTTCGCCGCTGATGCGATCATGGAGGCGGCCGACGCCGAACTCGACCTCATCGTCTGCATCACCGAGGGCATTCCAACGCTCGACATGGTCAAAGCCTGGGAGTTTCTGCAAAACCGCCGCTCGCGGCTGATTGGGCCCAATTGTCCCGGCATCATTTCTCCCGGCAAATGCAAGGTTGGCATTATGCCAGGGTCCATTCATAAGGAAGGAGCGATCGGGATTGTATCGCGCTCGGGGACGCTGACTTATGAAGCAGTGCATCAACTGACTCAGCGCGGGATCGGGCAATCGACCGCAATCGGAATCGGCGGCGATCCCATCATCGGAACCAATTTCGTGGATGCGCTCGACCTCTTCAACCGCGATCCGGAGACTGAAGCCGTAATCATGATTGGTGAAATCGGCGGCGATGCCGAAGAAACTGCGGCGGAATTTGTCAAAACTCACATGAAGAAGCCGGTAGTCGGCTTCATCGCAGGGCAGACCGCGCCTCCGGGACGCCGCATGGGCCACGCCGGAGCGATCATCTCCGGCGGCAAGGGAACTGCGGCGGAGAAGATCAAGGCTATGGAAGTGGCCGGCATCCGCGTGGCAAAATCTCCAGCGGCCATCGGCGAAACGCTGGTGGCGGCGCTGGCGGTGAAAGTTTAGTACCGAATACCTGATACCGAGTACCTCGCAAAGACACTTCAGCCAACGACTAAGGAATAGCGACTACAACCAATATGAAAACTCTGCAACGCACTCTTACCATCGTGAAACCTGACGCCGTCGCCAAGAACGCAGTTGGCGACATCATTGAACAATTCGAAAAAAATGGCTTTCACATTCTGGCCATGAAGATGCTGGAAATCTCCAAGTATCAGGCGGAGCAGTTTTACGCCGTGCATGCGAGCCGGCCGTTCTATAACTCGCTCACCGATTTCATGTCGAGCGGGCCGATCGTCACGCTGGCGCTGGAAAAGGAAAACGCCATTGCCGACCTTCGTAAACTTATGGGCGCCACCAATCCGGCCAATGCGGAGGAAGGCACCATCCGCAAGAAGTGGGCGTCGAGCATCGAGCACAATGCGATCCACGGTTCCGATGCCGAAGATACGGCGCGCTTCGAGTTGAGTTTCTTCTTTGCTGGATACGAACTGGCGAAGTAGCAACGCCGCCGTCTCGGCGGCTTGTTTGCTCGCGGGACGGCCGGCGGTGCCTGATAGCTGTGTGGCAAATAACTGGCGCGGTTGACGCACCATCTTCGTGGAGAGACGCAGGCAAGGGCACCCGCTCCACACGGGCTATCCCAGCGCTTCGTACAAATGGCCTTCCATTCGGTCTGCGACCTTGGGCAGATCCTTGCGAGCATATTGGAGAAAATGCGAGGCAGCGCGGTGAGCCTCGAGCGCTGCGTCGTCCTTGTACTGCTCGTAGATGAAGAAGCGACGCGGCTCGGTCTTATGCCGATGGACCTGATACATCAGGCAGCCGGGCTCCTTGCGGGATTCCTCAGTCAGCTTCGCAAAAATTGGGGCAACGTCGGAGTCGTGCCCCGCCTTCGCCATCCACGTCACTGCCAAAACCACCATCGTGCGCTCCTTAACCACTCTGGTTGTGGTTATGTAGTCTCGCCGCCTGACTAATGCGAAGTCAAGACTAGACTTTTCGGGATGCGGCTGCCTTCATCTCCTTCGCGAATTCGTCCTTGAAGATAATTTGATCCCGGTCCGGACCCGTAGAAATCATGCCCACCTTGGCCCCGGTCTCTTTCTCCACGAATGCCAGGTATTCGCGAGCCGCCTTGGGTAATTTGTCGAACGTCGTTATGCCCTGCGTAGACGTCCGCCATCCCGGCATCTTGTGGTAAACACACTCCAGCTTGTCGTAACCGCTGGCCTGCGCTGGGATTTCCACGGTCTTTTTTCCGTCGACCACATAGTTCACGCAGACTGGAATCTCAGCCAGTTCATCAAGCACATCCAGCTTGGTCACCACCAGCCACGAGATGCCGTTAATCATGCCAGCGTAGCGCAGCAGCGGCAAGTCAAGCCAGCCGGTGCGCCGCGGACGTCCGGTAACCGCGCCAAACTCGTTGCCGCGCTTGCGGAGATGCTCGCCGAGTTCGCCTTTTTCCTCGGTGGGAAACGGACCTTCGCCCACTCGCGTGCAATACGCCTTGGTAAGTCCGATCACCGAGTCGATCGCATTTGGCGCGACGCCGGTGCCGGTCGCAGCACCCCCAGAAGTCGCGCTGGAAGAGGTGACGAAGGGATAGGTGCCGTGATCGATGTCAAGCATGGTTCCCTGCGCGCCTTCGAACAGGATAGCCTCGCCGCTCGCCAAAGCTTGATTCAACAGAACGGCCGTGTCGCAAACGAAGGGTGCAATCTTCTCGGCTGCGGCGGCGTATTCGGCGTACATTTTGTCGGCATCGAGCGGCTCGGAATTGAACAGCGCATGCGCAATCATGTTCTTCTCGCGGACGGCGTTTTCGATGTGTTTCTTCAGCAGTTGCAGATCGAGCAGATCGGCCACGCGAAGCCCGCGGCGGCCCATCTTGTCCTCGTAAGCAGGGCCGATTCCGCGCGAGGTGGTGCCGATTTTCACCCGTCCGGGGGCGTTCTCCGCTGCCAACTCGATCATGCGGTGGTAGGGCAGGATCACCTGCGCGCGGTTCGAGACAAAGAGATTTCCGTCGACCCTCACACCCGCCTCGCGCAGCGCGCCCACTTCCTTCAGAAAAGCCATGGGATCGAGCACCACGCCGTTTCCGATCACACTGCGGCAAGCTGTTCGCAACACTCCGCAGGGAACCAGTTGCAGCACGAACTTCCTGCCGTTGATGATAACCGTGTGGCCGGCATTGTGCCCGCCGGCATAGCGGGCTACGACCGAGAAACTTTCCGATAGCACGTCGACAATTTTGCCCTTGCCCTCGTCGCCCCACTGGGCGCCGACGATTACCGCCGTCTTGCCTCGTTTCAAAGCGAACTCCATCGCAGAGGTTCGCGGACGCATGGCTGCGCCGCGCGTATGTACCGAGCACCCGGGGGTCGCACACTCTTGCCCGCGGCAAAACTTCAAAGGCTAACTGGGATGGAAGCGGAGAAGACGTGTACGGGCTATCTTATCGCGCCCGCGCAGCGAATGGCAACGCGAGGAGCGAGCCTGGAATGTCAACCTCCGGTAAAATAGCCATCTGAGAATAATCGGACCGAGGGACTCTGTCTTGAAAAAGGTTTTTCACTTCGACTCGCCGCGTGAAAGGTATCAATGCGACGCTGCCGTCCTCTGCTGCTTCGATAACCGGTTTGATCTGGGGTTCCGCAAGTTTCTCAAGCGCATCGGCGTTGTATATGCCGATCCCATTAAAGTTGCCGGAGGCGCAAAATCTCTGGCCTCGCCGGAGCTGGAGACAGATCGTGAGTTTGTCCTGGAGCAGATTCGCAAGTCTATTCGCCTGCACGGCACCAGGCGGGTGATCCTGATGGTGCATTCCGATTGCGGCGCCTACGGGGGCCTGACCGAGGCATTCGGCGGGGACGCTCAAGCCGAAGCGGCACATCACCAGCGTGAACTGGCTCTGGCCGCCGCCAATCTGGCAGCCGCAATTCCCGGAATCGAGATACAAGCCTACTTCGTCGATTTTGAAGGAATCTGGGATGCTGAACTGGCAAGCTCACGACCTCTGGAAGATCAGCCGGCAGTATCGTAGGTTCGTCGAAGTTAAATTCCTCGATCTTATGCCCAAGTTCGAAAGGCACATTTTTGTTTGCGGCAACCAGCGCCCTCCGGGAAATCCGCGAGGATGCTGCGATCCCAGCGGCCAGGGGAAGCTGCAGAAACTATTCAAGCAGAAACTGGCGGAACGCGGCCTCAAGGGCAGGGTACGGGCTAACCAGTCGGGCTGTCTCGATCAATGCGAGCACGGCCCGAATCTGGTCGTCTATCCCGATGCCGTGTGGTACGGGCACGTCGGCGAAGCCGATGTTGATGAGATTATCGAATCCCACATCATCGGCGGAAAGCCGGTCGAGCGCCTGAGGCTGGCTGAAGGATGCCTGAATACTGCAAGCTGTGAACACCGGAAAGGCAGTGGGCAATGACCACTGTTTCTTGGTAGGCGCGGCAGGAATCGAACCTGCAACCACCGGATTAGAAATCCGGTGCTCTATCCGTTTGAGCTACGCGCCCACTGCGGCCTCGCGCCTTTCTGAAGGTCCCCGGAGCTATGCTAGCCGGTGCCGGGTAACGCTATCGTGTTGGCGACAGTGCCAGTCGGTTCTCTCGGTGGGGGCATGGTCTGAGCGACCGCAGCCACAGTATCGCATAGGCTCTAAATGGCTTCCAGTCGAGGCTGCGCGGGGGCAAGACGACGCGAGAGTTGCAGTTAGTCTGAGCTTCGCTTAGCCAAATGGATAATAGACGGCCACCTCAAATGTGCGCTATTAAGATGTGGGCTATAGGGTTATTGCGCCAGTTGGCGAGACAGGAGCATGGCGTAAGCCCTTTGTCGTGCAAGCCCGATTCACGCCATTTCTATGGCTCCAGCTTAAACTCGAGGTGTAAGATGAGACCGATGAGACATCTTGCTGTGATGGCGTGCGTAGCTGGCCTGCTCCCCCTGTCGTTCAGTCAATCGACGGCCACGCCGCAGATATCCCCTGCTGCCGCGGAGAGCCACGTTGGCCAGACTGCAACCGTTTGCGGGAAAGTAGTCGGAGAGCGCATGTCCAAGTACGGGGTTGGAGGTCACGGCCGGCCGATCACACTGGATCTGGACAAGCCTGAACCCAACGCGATCTTTCATGCCGTCCTGTTTTCTTCGAGTAGCATGACCGAGGATCAGCTCAAAACCACTTACGATGGGAAGCAAGTCTGCGTAACAGGCAAGATCACAAAGCTGGCAGTCCCGACCATTATGGCTTCCGACCCTTCTCAATTTCAGGTCCAAGCCACGAACAAACCTTAGTGCAACCCGACTTGCCGCGCTCGACGGCGGTTTGGCACTAGCAGGAAACCAGGAGTACCGTCAGACTGCCATCAAGTTCCTGCCGCCCGACTTGCTGCAAAAACAAAGCTTTCCATTCGGGCAGCGAACCCAGTTTGTCCGGTTCCAGTTCCAACTAATCCCGCGAGTGCCAAGACCGCCGCAGCGCAAGCGCTTTCTATTTCGTAGCCGTGTCCTTCACGGTTGACAGTGCCGCCGATTGTTTCGGAGCAGAAAGCGCTGTCAGTTCTTGCTCTACGGTCTCCTGCAGTTTCGCGTAGCTGATTGCTCCACTTAAGAAGTGGCCATTGACGAAAAAGCTGGGCGTGCCCGTTAGTCCAAGATGCTGACCCTCGGCAAGATCCTTATGAACGGCGTCTGCCTGCTCACCCGAATCCAGGCAGTGGTCAAAGCGCGCCTGGTCCAGGTTAAGGGTGTGAGCCTCCGCCTTCAACTCCAGGAGTCCGAATTTCTTGTTGTCAAACAGGGCGTCGTGGAACTCCCAGAATTTTCCCTGGGCGCCCGCGCAGCGCGCTGCTTCTGAAGCCTTCTCGGCATTGGCATGCATCGGCAAAGGAAAGTCCTTGAAAACCACTGAGACCTTGCCTCCCAACTGCTCCTGAATTTTGGCGAGTGCTGGATTCACCTTCTGGCAATAAGGACATTGGTAGTCGGCAAATTCCACGATTTGCACGGGAGCGTTCGGCGAGCCAAGCCGCTCGGCGTTGGCGACGTTGACTTTTGCACTGGGCTGGCTGAGCTCAATGACCACGCCAAGGTCGCTTTTGAGTGTGGTGAGGTAGGCATTGCGCGCTCTCTTCTCCCGGAGTTGCCGCACGGTGTCGAGAATGTTGGTCCGCACCGCCTCGTACGGTTCTTCAGTACTTAAGCCTTCGTAATAAAACTTAAGCTGATCTTCGGTCGGCTCCTTAACCTCGACGGTGACGTGGCGCTTAAGCAACTCATCGACGGTTATGCCTTCCTTACTCGCCTGCATTTCCAGCAACTCTGTATCAACGAGCTGGTCGAGGGCCTGGCGTTCGGCTAGATAATATTTGTATTGCGCCTGCAGAAGATTGGAGGCCTCTTTCTGTTGAAGTTCCTCCGCTGTTATCTTATGGCCACCTACCTCGGCGACCACCGTCGACTCCTCCTGGCCAGCGGCAACCGGCTTGTTAGCCGCGAGCAGCGCGATAGACAGTCCGAGCCCCATGAAAATACGCGAATTTAACATTGGCGAATACTCCCCTTCGATTTTGAATTCTTGGATTGAAGTTCTGTTAAGTATTGATTCGCTACCACTTCAACTCAGCGCCCTAGCAATCTTGCTTTGGACGAGAGTGACCACCCGGCGGGGGAAGGAACTAGGGCAGCTCAGGTGTGCTTATTTTGGTTATCTCGTTCCGCCTCGCCTGCTTCCCAAGGCGCTACAAGAACACCAATCGTCCAAGCTAGTCTGATCGTGTAGCCTGTGCAATCGTCCGATTGTATTAATCCTTCTGGAGAAAAGCCACAACCATTTTCGGATGCCTCTGCTCCGGAGCCAGTGTTTTAGAGCCTTTCTTCTCTAGGAGCGATGTTGCACTCGAGTTGGCTGACATCGTCCACCGGCCAGTCCGATCACTTCGACGGTCTTCTCTGCGAAGATCCTGTCTGCCGAGATTCTGGCTGCAGAGATCCTGCCTGCAGCGATTGCCCGGAGACTTGGCCCGTTACATCAGCCATCCGAACAGCTTCATAACCTTTTCGAAGAGCAACGACGCGATAGTCGAAATCGACATTCGACTTGCCGCCCCGCAGCTCATGTACTTCGAAACCTGCCGGCGTCTCCTTGGCCACATAAAGGCCTTCGCAGTCGCCTTTAGGGGTTACAAAAACGTGGTAGCTAACGTTCACATTCACAGTCTGAGAATAGGCCGGGTCCAGAGCGACCATGGCAACGCCATCGACGAGTTTGCCGGAGCCGAAATCCTCGAACCAGTTCTCCGGAGCCTCGACGGCGTAAAGGGCCGCCATGCGGCCATTCTTCAGCGGAACCGCGGCAGATTTCGTTCCCGTGCAAACCAGGTTGCCACTAGCAAATACCGTACAGGAGTTGCCCGAAAGGCCGATGTTTGGTGCGGAGGCTTTGAACACAATGGCCGTGGACTGCTTCGTATCGTTCGTAACCACCAGGCCCGTAGTCGAAGCACTGGTCGTGTCAGTGGCCGTGACAGAAAGCGCCGTAGCGCCAACCGTCGGCACGGTTATGCCTTGAGCGACCGTAAAAGTGTTTGCGCTGCCCAGGCTCGCGAAGGCGGTAAAGGCTCTCCCTCCAAGAAGACTGGCATTGAGATTGGCGACTTCGGTCGTAGAGCCTACAACCAGCGGCGCAGTGCCCGTGGCAGCTGACGAAACCAACTGCTTTCCCGTCACGTCGCCAGTCGCGGTCACGGCACCGGTCGCGGTCACGTTTCCGGTGACGCTCTGATTTCCGGTGAAGGTATTAGCAGCCG
>DATHMS010000235.1:0-13500 GCA_035486795.1 Candidatus Sulfotelmatobacter sp.
CGAGATGGTGATGCCGGGCGACAACGTGCAGCTGACCATTGAACTGATTACGCCGGTGGCCATGGAAAAAGGTCTGCGCTTCGCTATCCGCGAAGGCGGACGCACCGTCGGCGCTGGCACCATCAGCGAGATCATCAAGTAGTTGCGATGAGCAGTGGTCAGAAGAATTGACCACTGCTCACGATTCATCGGAAGGAATTTGAAATGCGGGAAATCGTGACATTACAGTGCACTGTATGCAAGGAGCGGAATTACTCGACTACGAAGAACAAAAAGACGACCACCGGCCGCCTTGAGTTCTCGAAGTTCTGTAACCGCTGCCGCAAGCATCAGCAGCACAAGGAATCGAAGTAAAGCAGTTTCAGTTGCTGGCCTTTTGCTTTCAGCTCTTCCGTTGGTGAGCCAAACAAGCTTGCTTTTCCGAAGATAGGCTAAAAGCTGTAGGCTGACAGCTGAAAGCTGTCTTTAGGGGCGTAAGCTCAACGGTTAAACTGTCGGTCTCCAAAACCGAACTTGGGGGTTCGAATCCCTCCGCCCCTGCCAGTTTTGTACGGGAACGCGCTTGGAAATCATGCCCGGCGCGAAGGATTAGGAAGTATGGCAAGCAAAGCAGCAATCGAAAAGAGCGAACAACGCTCCGCCAAGCAGGAACCGGGCGCGCTGGCCAATGTTTCAGGAGGCGCCCTGGGCTTTTGGAACAACACGACTCGCTTTCTGAGTGACGTGCGCGCCGAAATGCGCAAGGTGGTCGCGCCCACGCGCAAGGAAGTGGAGGCCACGACCTCGGTCGTGATCATCGCAACCTTTCTCTTCGGGCTCTACTTTTGGGCCGTTGACCTGGTCTTCAGCCGTGCCGTGCAGGCCGCACTTCATAAGCTGGGCGGACTGCAGTAAAAGACGTACTTGCGAATCGAGAAAAGAATGGCAGAAGAACAAGAACAACCTGTCGAGCAGCCCCAACCAGAGCCAGAGCGCAATCCGCTCTTCAAGTGGTACATCCTCCACGCCTATTCCGGCTTTGAGCGCAAGGTGCGTGAGTCCATCGAGAGCCGCATCACTGCTTTCGGCTTGAAGGATAAAGTCGGCCGCGTCATGATCCCCACTGAGCCGGTGACCGAAATCATCAATGGCAAAAAGCGCACCGTCGAACGCGTCTTCCTGCCGGGATACGTGCTGGTAGAAATGGACCTCGACAATAATCTTTGGCACGTGTTGAAAGACACTCCCAAGGTGACAGGCTTTCTGGGCACAGGCGACAAGCCGGTCGCTCTGAGCGAGGAAGAAGTGAGTTCCATCCTCTTCCGCTCTGAGACGAGCAAGGATAAGCCGAGGCTCAAAATCAAGTTTGAAAAGAATGAGTCCGTCCGCATTACTGACGGGCCCTTTGCCAACTTCAACGGCGTGGTGGATGAAATCAACGAAGATCGCGAAACCCTCAAGGTCATGGTGACCATCTTCGGTCGCTCCACTCCAGTCGAACTCGAATTCGGCAAGGTCGAAAAGATTGAGTAGTTGCAGCCTCTGGCTACTAGCTTTTAGCTTCTAGCCGGTTTCGCGACCTAGCCGCTGCCGGTTAAATGCGAACGCCAGGGTTGCAACACCAAAATCCGAACCAGGAACCAACCAGCTGAAGGCTAGATGCTAGGAGCTAGAGGCTGGTTCCAAAGGAACCAATGGCACCTCCGAAGAAAGTATCTACCTACGTCAAGCTGCAGATTGAAGCCGGTAAAGCCACGCCTGCTCCGCCGGTCGGCCCCGCGCTCGGTCAGGCGCAGGTCAACATCATGGAGTTCTGCAAGCAATTCAACGCTCGCACGCAGAATAAGGAAATGGCCGGGCTCATCATTCCCGTCGTCATCACCGTCTATGCGGACCGCAGCTTCACCTTCATCACCAAGACGCCTCCCGCGTCCATTCTCCTGCTGAAAGCTGCAGGCCTCCAGAAGGGCTCCGGTACGCCGAACAAGGACAAAGTGGGAAAAGTCACTGAGAAGCAGGTGCGCGAAATCGCCACGCAGAAGATGCCTGACTTGAATGCTGCTTCCGTTGAAACGGCAATCAAGAGCATCAAGGGCACCGCGCGTTCCATGGGCATCGAAGTCGTCGGATAACGCAGAGCCGTAGGTTTAGGGCAAAGCGAAAGGCCCTCCCCGCGGGGAGGGCCTTTCTGTCAGCTGGAGGGACGTTGCGCAAGTGTGATGCGGCTGGCTGCCGACCTACTTCGGCGGTGCCGGCGTAAACACTTCGCGCTTGCGGCCCGGTTCGGGTTTCGGTTGAGGTTTGGGCGCTTTCTTGGCTTCTTTTCTGCCTTTATCTTTGCTTCCCATGCGACCAAGCATGACACAAATTCTCGGCCCGGGAAAGGTCCATCACCGTAGGACTCGTTAGAGTTCTGAGCCCTTCCCGCGCCGCTCATTCCGCTATTTCTTCTCCGCCTCCGGCGTCCGGGCAAGGTGGTCGTGGTTCAGAATCGCATTGAACACCAGGCCGTAGGTTCCGATCGTCTCGCCGCGGTAAATCGGGTTGTTCCCGAAGAGCAATACATTGCCCTCGCCAACATGCGCGTCCACAACAATAGCGTGTTCCGCAATCGATCCGCCTTTATCCAGCAGTCCGTCAAGCAGTAGGCTCTTTGCATCGCTTAACCGCAGAATTACGTCGGGTCGAAACTGCGCCGGAATCACCATGGGATTGTTGCGCGTTTGCTCCTCGTTCAGCTTGCGTGCCTCCCATGCCTGTTGCCGGTCCAGTGGCTCCGCCTCCGCGATCTTGCGGCCTGTCGGTTCATCGCTGTCCTCCACCGTACCGCGTCCCGTCGGGCGTTCCGTGTAGGGGTCCATCAACAAGCGTCCGCCCGATCTACCCAGGGTATTGCTAATGCTGAAGACCATGCCATTCGCGCTCATCACCGGCAGGTTTGGATCATACCCATTGGCCACGAAGCTCTCCCGGTCGACAAAGATCGAATTCAGCACCGTCCCCACCACGCGTGTATCGCCGTGAGATGCCACGCTCACTCCCGGCGCCAGGCCCGTATCTACCGCAAATTGTGCAGTGTCCTCACAGGTGATCAGCAGGCCCCCCTGCTCTACAAATTTCTTCAAATGCTCCAGCCCGTCGTAGCCCAGGCCCGGCCTCATGTCCTCAGTCGAGTCGATTCTGCCGAGATTCGGCGTCAAATCACTCTTCTCCCACGGAATGGGATTGCTCCAGGCGGGCATGCCGTCGATGATCTCGTTTGAAGAGGCCCGGCCCACTGGCGCAAAGACAATCACATCGTACTTGGCTCGCAGATCCTCAGTCTTTGCTGCGGTCTGCGTGCTGATGTAGTCAAACGGCACCCCCTCTTCGTCGAACGCGTAGCGCCACCAGCCTTCGGTCTGTGTTGCCAGCCAGGTGTGCATCATTGCCACGCGCGGCGCCGTCACTGCATGGACAGCAACCATGGGTTTCACACTCAGGCGCGTGCCATCCAGCGCCAGGTCGTGCAGCGCGCTCTTCAGTTGGTCGTCGCCGGCATCGGAAATCAACAACGAGCCGGCGTTGAAATGCTTGTCGCCTGCGTCAAACGGCTTCTCGACTGCCTCGACCTTCGCCCCTTTCAGCTTGTAGACCAGCGACAACAGCGACACCTGGCCAGTGTTGGCCACAGCCACTAGCGATCCCGCCCCATCCAGCTTGCCCGTCAGTGCCAATGAATCCGAAACCGGGGTCATCGGTGCCTTCAGGATTCCGGCGTCAGATACCCGCACAACATGCAGGCGAAACAAGTCGCTGAACGACCATCCCGTGTCGTCGTAGGGATGCTTCTGTGGGTCGTCCGGCGCCCAGAACTGGTGGTCCAGCAGCGCGTCGCCGATGCGCGAATAAGGCTGATCCATCCGCACCACCAGGCTGCCCGCTGCAAACGTCGTTTCCTTCGGCTTGTCTGTGCGCTTCTCGCCGGGAACCGTTGCCGTCGCTGGAGCCGAAAGTTGCTGCACTTCAACGTGCTGCTTGGACAGCACCTTCAGCAGCTCCGCCTGCCGGTTGGCCGAAGCCGCGTCCACAGGAATCACGTAGGCTGCCGGTCCCTCCAGCGTGGGTTTCTCGATACTCCGCTTGCTCTTCAGGTAATAGTTCTCCAGGAAATGATGCGTATGTTGCGAGAAGTAGGAAATCGTCGACAGCAGCGCAGACTCTTCATAGTTGTTGTTGTTGCGTTGCGACCAGTTCACGACAGGCAGCGGCGGATTCTGCCGGTACCACGTCCGCGAATACTCCTCCGGTGTGAGGATTCGCTTTTCTGTATCTGCTCCCCCATTGCCAAACGTCTCATAGAGCCGGCTAATGCCGTTGTGCATCGCCGCCAGAAACATCAAATAGCCGGGGCTCCACGTATCGAAATCACCGTGAGTGAAAACGCCTGGCATTCCGAAGCTTTGCATCTGCGCCACATTGTTCCAGCCCAGTTCTGCCCACTCGTCGCCCAGCGTCGGATCGACCCAGGCGTTGTAAGGGCCATCACCCACCGTGTTGTCATAGAGAAATGGCACCGATTCATGCAGATCGTGCAGCACCTGCGCATGAAATTTCAGGTAAGTGTTGAGCACGTTCTGGCTCAGATCCAGCGTCATGCCCATCGCGTCCCGATTGTTGTCGTGCGCGACATAGTGCCCCCAGTAAATCAGCCGAGGATAAATCTGATCGGGGTGAGCCTTGTGCCATTTGTAAACATCAACCATCCGGTCGCGCCCGTCCACTTCCACCACCGGGGTGATCAGCACAATCATGTGTGAGCGGATGTACTTGATATACGGAGCGTCATCGACTGCCAGCCGGTAGGCCATCTCCATCAGTGCGGTCGGAGCGCCCGTCTCGGGTGAGTGAATCGTGCCCGTGATGTAGTACACGGGATACGACTTGTCGATCAATGCACGAGCTTTGGCATCATCCAGCCCAAGAGTGCGCGGATCGGCCAGCTGCGCCAGCCGTGCGTCGTTCTCCCGCTCACCCGCCAGCAACTCCGGATCGGCGATCGCCGCGGCAATCATCTCGCGGCCTTCCTCCGTATGGCCGATCGTGTAGACCTTTACCCGCGGGCTCGCCGCCGCCAGCAACCGGAAATACTTATACACATCCTCGGCGTACGGCAGCATATTCGGCGCGCCGGAAACATCCCCCAGCACTTTCTCCGGCGTTGGCACGGTCGAAGATGCCGGCAAATAGTCAACCAATGGCGAAAGGAAAGATTTGTCCGTCGTGTATTTCAAAATCTGGTCGGTGTAATGCTGATCGATTGCCTGTTTCGGATCACGCGCGTAATTGGCATTCAAGTCCTGCGCCTGCAAGGGCGCCACAACGAAACTCACAGCAAGAAAGACAAGGGAAATGGCCAGCGGAAAGCGTCTCATAGTCCTCGATTCAGAGATTCAATTGGATTTCGGGCAAGCAGGCTGCGAATCGCGCGCGCAGATTGGTGCCCAGCGGGGATGTTTCCTTCTAAAGACGTCTCGTTCCGCCGAAAAGCCGCCGCAGGCAACTCGTGCAGTTTCTTCTTGAATTTTTGGGCTTCGAGCCTCGCGGTAGAAGAGCCGGTTGCCAAGAACTATACGGTGGCATGCCTCAAATTCAAAAGCTCAATCGATTTGCCTGAATTCTAATTTTTCAGGACGGTACGAATGTGCCATACAGGCGATTTTCGCAGCAACTTCAGTGCTAGAATCGGGTCAATTCTCCATATCGAGAGAAAGTCTCCAGCGCAAAAAACTGTAGCTGGGGTGCCATGTCTGGCGGGGCGTCTCAGGCGCTGCAGTTCCCATCGCTCAGCGACACCCAAGACCCGGATTACCGCAAGAAAAACTTCTGCCATGAAGAACGAACGTACAAGCCGGCGTGTCCTCGTCGTCGACGACGAAAACATTATTGCGGATTCGTTGGCCCTTATTCTCAAACGCAGCGGATTCGAGGCTGAGGCCGTCTACAGCGGAGAAATGGCCATTGAAACCGCGCGCGACCTGCGCCCCGACGTATTGATTTGCGACGTCATTCTGCGCGGCATCACGGGCGTTGAGGCTGCCATTCACATTGCCCGCATCTTGCCAACATGCCGCGTGATTCTGTTCTCCGGTCAGGCCGGCACTTCAGACCTTCTGCAACGCGCCCACTCTGAAGGTCACAAATTTGAAATGATCCCCAAACCCGTCCATCCCCAGGTGTTGTTGACTCTGCTCGGCAAAACTGCCTGACGCCTCTCGAATCTACCGTCCCTCGCTACAACCCAGCAGTTCTACAATGAAGGAGCCTCCTGGAACTTCTGGAGGTTTGAGAACCTGCTGCCACTCACCGGCTTTTTGAAGGAGATGCATGCCGCTGTTGAAGACATCGAATCCGGCGCTCGGGGACAAGACCTTTCAAGATCTGGCGTCCAACCGCTACGGCGGTGCCATCGACCTGTCCAGTCGGATGACTCTGAACGGCACAGTCAATAAGACTGGCCTTCTGCTGGTTTGTGCCGTAGCCACTGCGGCCTGGACATGGCATCTCTTCCTGGCGTCCCAAGCCGCAGCGGATATCGCTGTTCCACTCCTCGTTGGAACCATCGGCGGATTCATCGTTGCGATGGTGACCGTATTCAAAAAAGAATGGGCCCCCGTCACCGCTCCCATCTACGCCCTTCTCGAGGGCCTCGCTCTCGGAGGGCTGTCGGCAATTTTCAATACCCGGTACCCAGGCGTTGCCATCCAGGCTGTGGGTCTCACCTTTGGGACTCTCTTTGTTTTGCTGCTCGCTTACGCTTCCGGCATGATTAAGGTCACGGATAAGTTCCGTCTCGGAGTCGTAGCGGCGACCGGCGGGATTGCTGTTTTTTACCTGCTGGAAATGGGACTCAGTTTCTTTGGAGTGCACTTCATCGCAATCAACAGCGGTGGCGCCATAGGAATAGCGTTTAGTCTCTTCGTTGTCGCGATCGCGGCGCTCAATCTCGTGCTCGACTTCGACTTTATTCAGCAGGGCGTGACGTACGGCGCTCCCAAATACATGGAGTGGTACGGAGCCTTCGGGATCATCGTCACGCTGGTCTGGCTTTACCTCGAGATCCTGCGCCTCATGTCGAAGCTGCGCAGCCGCAACTGAGAGCGCAAGCGCCCGGCCAAACTGGATTGCGCGTCATCGCGTGTTCACTTCTGGCCAACCATTGAAGCAATTTCCGGTCTACTCGCCGCCGCTGGATCCGCTCGCACTCACCAGGACTTGCTGCGGCGCTGAAACCTTGGCTGAAATCCCATCCAGCTTCAGATCCATTCGGTCCACCTCGGGCTTGCCCTTCACGCTCGCCGAAAAATTCAACCGGTACTGATGTTCAAAGCGTTGGCGCAGATCCTTGAAATAGGGATCGAAACTGACCGGGTTACCCGTTCCCTCCCAATAGCTATTGCCGCCCGTTGCCTGAGTAACTTCCTGCAAAAGGTTCTGTCCTGCATTGCTTTCATACCAGGTCCGGTCAATACGCCCTTGGTTTACCCAATAGACTGAGTACACAACTAACCCCGCCTTCGCTGAGTCCTCAATCGCGGCTTTAACGTATGGATCCTCCGGATCGTAACGCAGGTTGTAGTAATCCACGCCGTCTGTAATCATCAGCACTTCGCGCCGTGCAGCCCTGTCTTGCGAGGGCCAGTGCTTCGCCAGGTCTGACAGGCAGAAGTATGGGCTGCCATTCTGGCCGGCTGTCCCGATCGGCAGATGCAACCCGTTCAGAATCTGAGCCGAGTCGGACGAGAACGGTCCGCTCAAGGTCGTCCGTCCATTGTCCATGTAGCCGATTGTGATCTTGGCGTGCGCCGGCATCTCTTTGACAAAGCCCTCTATCTCGTTGAACTGCGAGCCGATCGATGTGCGCGCCGAACTGTCCATCAAGATCACCAGCTCGACCGGGCTGTTTTCTCCGCGTACCCGCTCCCACCCTGAGACGGTCGCTTCTTTGCCATTGATCTTCAAGCGAAGGTTTTGCTGTGGAACATCCGGCAGAGAGTCGCTATTGTTCTTTGGCAGCACCGTGACGATGGCTTGCCCCTGCGCAGGCACCGCTGGCGCCGCCAAAGCTCCCGGCGCAGCCGCCGTGAGCAATGCAGTCATTGCAAATATCATCAAGCTATTTTGTTTCATATGTTTGCCCTCCACGGGCTACTGGCTCTGTGTCTTCGGTCAGAGCCGATCATCGCATCTCGCACTTGGTTATTTAGATGCGATCGGCTTCGCAATGTTGCGATCCAACCCCGGCAGTGCCCGCGGCTTGCACTTGGGCCGCCATTCCGTTAGACTTCTTAGGTGTGCCCGAAGGTGTGTCTCGGGCAGTCATTACCACCACGGCTGATTGGACATTCCGCGCAAACACAAGTGTTGACGCAAAGGAATGTTCCCCGGAGATCGGGGCAGGCATCAGCGGTGGGAGACGAGGAATGAATGGCCAAGATTAGCAAGAATATTGCGAAGGCGCGCGCCGCGGTGGTCAAGCCGGCGTATCCGCTGCCTGAAGCAGTCAGCCTGCTCAAGCAGGTCAAGTACGCAAAGTTTGATGAAACGGTCGACCTCACCATGCGGTTGGGTGTCGACACGCGCCACGCCGATCAAATGGTTCGCGGCACAGTCGTTCTTCCGCATGGCCTTGGAAAAACCAAGAGCGTTGCGGTCATCGCCACTGGCGATCGCCAGAAGGAAGCGCAGGAAGCTGGCGCCGACTTCGTTGGCGGCGAAGAGATGGTCGAAAAGATCCAGAAAGAGAATTGGACTGATTTCGACGCTCTCATCGCTACGCCCGACATGATGAAAGTCGTTGGACGGCTCGGCAAGGTGCTCGGCCCCAAGGGCCTGATGCCCAACCCGAAGACCGGAACCGTGACCCTGGACGTCGCTGCGGCAGTCAAAGAAATCAAGGCCGGTAAGGTGGAGTTTCGCGCCGACAAGACCAGCCTGGTGCACGTGCCTGTGGGTAAGTTGAGCTTCTCCCCGGAGAAGTTGGTCGAGAATGCGTCGACCGTCATTACCATGATCGTCCGCGCCAAGCCTTCGGCCGCCAAGGGCAAGTACATCAAGAGCATCACGCTGAGCTCGACGATGGGCCCCGGAGTTCCATTGGATTCAGCAGTAGCCGACGCAGCCGGCAAGCACTAGAAGCAAGTTCAGTGATTCACGGGCGAGACCGAATGCGGCACCATTGCAAACGGCTCGACAAGGGTCCCGAAAGTTAAGAATCAGGATTTAAGCAGCGCCGAATGCGGCGCCACCCGCTGAGGGGAGCACAGAATGGCGATTTCAAAAAGCAAGAAGCAGCAGAAGGTCGACCAGCTCGCAAAAGAGCTCGAGACATCGACGACTGCAATCATCGGCACATTTGCAAAGCTCACAGTCGCGCAGGATTTCGCGCTTCGCAAAGTGATTCGCGACGCCGGCGGTAACTATCGCGTCGTCAAAAACAAGCTGGCCGGAATTTCAAGCAAGGGTACCAAGGTGGAGGGCGCGCTTCAGGGCCTCAAGGGCGTCAGTTCTGTCGCCTTTACCTCGGGCGATCCTGTAGCGCTGGCCAAGGGATTTGCAAAGTGGGTCAGCGACAACGCCGAGTTTCAGTTCAAGCTGGGCATCGTCGATGGCCGGCTCCTGACCGTGGAAGAGGTCAAGGCGCTCGCTACTTTGCCAGGCAAGGAAGAGATTTTCTCGAAGTTGCTGTTTCTCATCAACGCGCCCGCGCAGCGGTTGGCTACGGTTCTCAATGCCACCGGCCGCGATCTGGCAGTGGTGCTGGGCCAGGGCGTCGAGAAGGAAAAATTTGCCGGAGCGGCCTAGCGCTTCGGGCTTTCGGCTCACTGCCGAAAGTCGGCTGTAAGGGTTTTTGGCGGTGAAGCGGGCAGGAAGTGCGCGGGTCTGGCGCATCGGAAACTTCCAGCTTCGGTTTGCAGCCGGGTATATCAATTTCAAACGGTCTGATTGGAGAAGAAAAATGGCGATTCGTCCAGAGTTAGTAGAAGAAATCGTTAGCTTGAGCTTGCTCGATGCGGCAGCTCTCGTAAAAACGCTCGAGGAAAAACTCGGCGTTTCAGCCGCGGCTGCGGCCCCTGTGGTCGTGGCAGGCGGCGGCGGTGCCGCGGCAGCTCCGGCGGCAGAAGAGAAGACCGAATTCCAGGTCATTCTCAAGGATGCCGGCGCGAACAAGATCAACACCATCAAGGCTGTACGCGAAGTCACTTCGCTCGGCCTGAAGGAAGCCAAGGACTTGGTCGACGGTGCCCCCAAGGCGCTGAAAGAAAGCGCGACCAAGGACGAGGCCGAGGCGATCAAGAAGAAGTTCGAAGGCGTCGCTACAGTCGAAATCAAGTAGTTGGCATGAAACTTGCAAGGCGGGCTGAGACGCGCTACGATAATCGTTGCGCGTCTTTCCGTCCTGTTCCGATTTTTCTGGGGAATGGGCGGTTATCGGTCGGCGCGTCTAACGAATCAGCAACCGAGCACAGTGGCGTTCACTGACATGAGTACGGCCAGGCACTCTGGCGGCGACGCGACGTGATGTTTAAGTGCTCCTGAGTCAATGAGATAGGCGGAATCCTCATTGGCGGGTAGAATGCAGCTGGCGGGCGAGCGGCAGAAGCGAGCATTGGGATCGGCGAAGACAGGCAAAAGAATTCGGATGGGAGCACTGGCAAATAGCCACGCTCGTGAGGCATTGCGTCCTTGCGGGCCTTTTGTGTCTACCTACCGTGGAAGATAGCGCCGGAAAGCGGCGAAATCCTCCTTCGAAGTGCAGGGGTATCAAGATGCTCACCTGCACGCCTGCTTCACCAATTGTGCGCAGTCTATAGCAGTTTCGGGGATTTGGGGTAGAGGAAAACCGGGCAGCACGGTCGAAGCGCAAACCTGTCGTAACGACCCGTAAAGAAAGAGCTGCCGCCCCAGGGGATCCACGAACTTCTTGGCGCACAGAATCCTCAGGCTTTCATCACTGCAACCCGAGCTGCACTTCAACCGATGTGCAAGCGCCTGGATTGAGAACGAACGGTCGCCTGAACAGCCCAATCCAGGGCGGTTCGCGGTGTGCCGATGGACCGGTAAAGAGGTGGGCCGGTCCGGAACTTTCGAATTCTTACCGTAATCCGCTGGCGCCCCGAGACTCGGGCGCTGGCCTGGCGCCGACCCGCAGCGGCGCTAGTGTGACGAGCCTCAGGAGTGAAGCATGTCCAACGAGAAGCGCGCGATTCGCAGCCGGCTCGATTTTTCCAAGATCCCAACCGCAACCCAGATTCCCAACCTGATCGAAGTGCAGCGCCGCTCCTATGAGCGGTTCCTGCAGATGGATAAGCTGCCCAACGAGCGCGATGATTCGGGCCTGCAGTCGGTCTTCGTTTCCGTTTTTCCCATCACTGATTTTCGCGGCATCTCGCAACTCGACTTTGTTGACTACTCCATCGGCAACTGGGAGTGCAAGTGCGGCCACTTGAAGGGGCTGCATCACCTCCGCACCGCCTGCGTCAATTGCGGTTCCATGGTCATTACGGATCCGTTTCTTCCCGGCGATGTTCTCTGCCAGAAGTGCGGAACCTACAACAAGAACACGCCGGATTTTTGCAACAAGTGCGGCGATCCCGTTGGTCTCCAATTGAAGTACGACCAGCAGGAGTGCGAAGAGCGTGGGATGACGTTCTCCGCTCCGCTGAAGGTCACTGTCCGCCTCACCATCTACGACAAAGATGCTGAGACTGGCAACAAGACCATCCGCGATATCAAGGAGCAGGAAGTCTTCTTTGGCGACATCCCGCTCATGACGCCCAACGGCACGTTCATCGTGAACGGCACAGAGCGCGTCATCGTGTCGCAGCTGCACCGTTCTCCCGGCGTCTTCTTTGAGACGGCGAACAACCGCACCTACTTCCTGGGAAAGATCATTCCCTATCGCGGTTCGTGGGTCGAGTTCGAGTACGACCAGAAGAACACTCTCTACGTCCGCATCGATCGTAAGCGCAAGTTCCTCGGCACCATCTTCCTGCGCGCCCTTGGTCTGCGTTCCGACGAAGAAATTCTTAAAACCTTCTACACCGTCGACCGCATGCACATCGTTGATGGCAAAATCCAGTGGGCAGTTACCCGCGAAGGCCAGCCGACTCACCTGCAGGGTGCCAAGCCGGCTCACGCCGTTAACCACAAGGGCGACGAAATCGCTCACTCCGGCCGCAAAATTACGGCGCACACGCTCAAGGCCATCCGCGCTGCCGGCATCGAGAGAATCGATATCGAAGCAGCCGAGTTGGACGGCGCACTCACCGCTGCCGATGTGGTCGATTTGGCTACTGGCGAAGTGGTGGTCGAAGCCAACGTTGAACTGACTGCCGACCGCCTGCACAAAATCATGTCCAGCGGGGCGAACACGTTCGAGGTCTTCTTCCCCGAGCGCGACGACGTGGGCAACATCATCACTAACACCCTCAAGCGCGACTCCGTGCACAAGCCGGAAGAAGCGCTCATTGAGATTTACCGCAAGCTGCGCCCGGGCGATCCGCCGACCCTCGACACCGCGACTGCGCTCTTCGAAGGCATGTTCTTCGACGCACGCAAGTACGACTTCTCCCGCGTAGGTCGTCTCAAGTTCAACATCAAGCTCTACGAGAACCAGGACGCCACGCAACTCGATCACCGTACGCTGACGCCCGAAGATTTCTACGCCACCATCCGTTACCTGCTCAAGCTGCGTAAGAATATCGGCGCAGTCGATGACATCGATCACTTGGGCAACCGTCGTGTCCGTGCCGTCGGCGAGTTGATGGAGAACCAGTTCCGCATCGGCCTGGTCCGTATGGAACGCGCCATCAAGGAAAAGATGAGCGTCTACCAGGAACTCAATACGGCCATGCCGCATGACCTCATCAATGCCAAGCCGGTCATGGCAGCCATCCGCGAGTTCTTCGGTTCATCGCAGCTTTCGCAGTTCATGGATCAGACCAACCCGCTCTCCGAAATCACGCACAAGCGCCGCCTGTCGGCTCTTGGGCCGGGCGGTCTGTCGCGTGAGCGCGCAGGCTTCGAAGTTCGCGACGTGCACCCCACCCACTACGGCCGCATCTGCCCCATTGAGACGCCCGAAGGTCCGAACATCGGACTCATCAGCTCTCTTAGCTGCTTTGCGCGCATCAACGAGTACGGCTTCATCGAGTCGCCCTACCGCAAGGTGAAGGACGCTCGCATTCTCGACTATGTCGAAGTGACCAACGCCGGCGAAAGTGGTCTGCGTGTGGGCGACCACATCGAGAAGGAGGAAGCGATCAAGCTGAACGCCTCGCTTAAAAAGCAGGGCAAGCGGCAGATCGATCACATTCCGTACAGCTTCTACCTCTCGGCATGGGAAGAGGACAAGCACACCATCGCGCAGGCCAACATTGAATTCAATGTTGAGGGCCAGATCACTGAAGACCTGGTGAATGCGCGCCGACAGGGCAACTTCGTCCTCGTCAACCGCGCTGAGGTCGACTACATCGACGT
>DATHMS010000236.1:0-29138 GCA_035486795.1 Candidatus Sulfotelmatobacter sp.
CAACTGATCGGTAATCTTGGGAAGGATCCAGAAGTGAAGTACACGCCGCAAGGCACGCCCGTGGCCAAGCTGACCATCGCCACCAACGAGCGCTTCAAAGACAAGGCCGGCGAATGGCAGGATCGCACCGAGTGGCACAACGTCGTGCTATGGCAGCGGCTCGCCGAGATTGCGGGCGAATATTTGAAGAAGGGCGGCAAGGTCTACATCGAGGGCCGCCTGCAGACCCGCTCCTGGGACGACAAGACCAGCGGCCAAAAGAAGTACATGACCGAAGTGGTAGCCAGCGACCTGATCCTGCTGGGCGGACGCGGCGAAGGCGGCGGTGACTTCAAGGAAAGCTCGCGCGGCGCCTCAGCTGGCGGCGGCAACAATTTCGACCAACGCACTCCAGAACCTGAACATGCCACTGCCGGCTCCGGGCCGATCACGGACGAAGACATTCCGTTCTAAGGCAAATCTGACTTTGGGTGGTGCAGCGCTTCCAGCGCTACGATCAGCCCATTCATTGATGGCAGGCTTTAGCCTCTGAGGTTTCTCGGCATCAGAACGACCAGTGACGCGGTGGAAAGATTTTGCGGAGAGCTGCCAGGCTATGACTGACAACGGTGTTCGGAAACATGATCCAACTCATTTGGAAAAACTGCATCGCCTCTGCTCACTCGAACAGGCGCTCGTCGACGCATTGAATCAACCCACAGTGAGCCTCCACCTGACTAAGGTAAGAAAGAAAGGTCTGCTCGCAGCCCTGCGGCGGGCACAGTAGCGTAAGAGACTATCCCGCGAAAGAGTCGCGTCCGTTCTAGCTCTCGGCGGTGTCTAATCAATCCGTGACCCATCCGCGAAAGTTTGTGCGCCTTCTTCGACTCGGGGCTCTGGGAATCTTCGTTGTTGTCGCGTTCGCTATTGTGCCCATCCAAATTGAGCAGCACCTGCTGCGTCGGCGGGCCGAGCGGTTACTTAGCGACATTCGGTCTCTTGAGATCGGTCGCGCTACTCTCAGCGACGCTCAGAATCTAAGCCGCAAATGGAAGCCCTTTGCACACTTTAAGGGCAACTGCACGGAAGCCGCGTGCACGCTGGAAATCTCGTGGCAGGATTTCTATTTCCGAAACCTTGGGCTCTTCATTAGGCTAAATCGACTAAATATTCTTCACCCCTTCATGCTAGCTGGCGGGCGCCCCGCGCAAATCACGGCGCGAGTTTGAGTCGAGAAGGGATTTGTCTCCGGCAAGGGTTTCTACGTGGTCCTCGGCGTGCCAGCATATCAGGCGGCTGAAGGATGGTGGCCCGACTACGCACTCCTGGCGGACGCCTATAGCGTTTCTGGGTTTTCTGGAGGGGTCACCAGCCGTCTCCTCAGCATCCCGATTTCCTTGTAGGGAGACCAGGCGGTTGCGATGGCCCATGTCGTCAAGTTTATTTCATCTTCTCCGCATCTGCGGATTCCGCTACCGTAAACCGCTTCATGCAGATAGATCTCTCCTGTCTGACGAGATGGATTCGTCCCTGCCGCGTCGAAGGCGATATCATGCCAGCCGCGTGGGCGCAGTACAAACTGGATTATCCTCGTACAGAGAACTAAAATTCCGAGTTTGAGGATTCCGTAATGACCGAACAACTAGCCGATAAGAAATGCGTCCCCTGCCGCGGCGGAGTTCCTCCGCTCAAAGGCAAGGAACTAGACGCGCTGCACAAGATCGTCCCCAAGTGGACCGTGATCAACCAGCATCACATCACCCGCGCCTTCACCTTTCCCGATTTCAAGCAGGCGCTCGATTTCGTGAATCGCGTCGGAGCGCTGGCCGAGGAGCAAGGCCATCATCCCGACATTCTGCTGGCCTGGGGCAAAGCCGAAGTCACGATGTGGACCCACAAGATCGACGGCCTAACTGAAAGCGACTTCATCATGGCTGCTAAGATCGACCGGCTCGCAGCGTGAGGGACGATTGTCATCCTGAACAAGCGTTCTTTGCGCAGTGAAGGATCTGGGCGAGCCGCGCGAAGCGTCGCGGTTTTTGCGACGCAATAATCGCGCGTTTGGCTCGCTTCCCTGTCAACTCACCACTTCCCAATTCGGTTCTTGACCTCTCAGCCTCAATCGGCTACGGTTGAAGTTAAGTGAGAAACAAAGCTCTCTGACAATCAGCTAAGTCCTTATTCCGGAATATTTTGCCCGCAAGTTGTTGTGCCCCTAAGATTTTTTCCCGAAATCTCCTTAACCTGATGATTCCAATAGACCAAGGGGGAGGGGGGTACCCCGCCAAAATCTCGCTGATCCAAAATGGAAAAATCAAGGCGACGCTTTGGTTGGACGAACATGGCTGGATAAATATGCTTCGATAAATATGCTTCGACGAACTTCCCGATCACATGGAAGCATCTGCAACTCGCTCGGCACTCGCCCGCATCGCCAGCGCCCATAACGCCGCCGGAATCACCATGACCAGTCCCGTCCATGTCGCGACCGTGCGAGCGCCGAAGCCCGCATCGAGCAAACGCCCGCATACATAAGCACCCGTCGCAATCGTCAGCATCGAGAAGCCCAGGTCAGCGGAGAACACGCGGCCGCGAAAGCGGTCATCGGTGTGCAGCTGCAACAGCGTGGTAGAGAAAACCCAAACCGTCGATCCTCCCATGTGCGCCAGCATGGCGCATGCGCTCGCCATCCAAACCGTTCGACTGCTCCCGAGCATTCCATATCCAACCGCGATGGTCAGATAACCGAAGAGGATCCCCAGTTGCAGCCGCCGGTCGCTGCGTCCTGCCCAGCGCGCCGCAACCAGCGGACCAACCAACGCTCCCAATCCGCGCCCGCCCAGCAGGATGCTCATGCCGAGCATCGATCCGCGCGCGGCATCGACGTTGTGCCAGTGCACCGCAAACTCGTGCGCGCCCAGCACTGTAAAGATCACCCAGCTCGGGCCGATCATGAGTTCCCCGGCTTTCGCAAAGACGGTCGGCAGCAGGGTGCGATGACTGCGCACATAGCGAATGCCTTCCAGTACAGGAGAGAAGTCGACCAGATCGCGCGGGCGCAGCGGAGCCGCAGACTCGGCATGTGGCTCGGCAAAGTGCATTCCTCCGATGAGCACGGCCGAAGCCAGGAATGACAAGGCATTCAAGATAAAGACTGCGTCTCGACCGAAGAAAGCAGCGACCAAGCCGCCGACAGACGCGCCAATCAGCAGATTCACCGACCACGTCGCTGAAGAGAGTGTGTTGGCAATGAGCACTTCTCCCTTTGCAGCGATATTCGGGATCACCGAACTACGGGCTGGTTCGAAGAACGCGGCCATGATGGTTTCCGCCAGCAGCAACGGATAGACCAGCCACACCATGGAGCGCGAACGCACCAGCAACATTGCCAGCACCACGCCGAAACGAACCAGGTCTGCGGCAATCATTACATGTTTGCGCCGCAATCGGTCGTTCACCACGCCCGCTGCCGGACCGACAAAGGTTTGCGGCAGAACTTGCAGAACCAGCGCCAGCGCGACCGAACTTGCGTGTCCGGTCAACTGCAGCAGCAACGTGTAGATGGAGAGCGTGTAGAACCAGTCGCCAATCTCGCTGACAATCTGCGCCATCCAGAGCCGGCGGAAATTGCGGTTGCCGCGCAGCAGCCGCCAGTACGCCGCCAGCGAGATCGACGGAGCTGCGCGCTCTGGTTGAGGTTCCATGCGAATGGTTAGGGTAACTGGTGAACGCGGATCTTGGGAATCCAGAATCCAGTAGAAGCGCCGCTAGGAAGCGAGGTGCAACTTTCTCTTCAGGTCTTCGGCGATCTGCTTGCCGTGGAAGCGTCCGTTCTCGATGAAGATTTCGTTGGTGCTGGAACCAGCAACAATCACGCCCGCCACGTAGATTCCAGGAACATTGCTCTCTAGCGACACTGGATCGCAGACCGGACGGCATTGTTCCTCGGAGAGTTCGATGCCCATGCTGCGCAGGAAGTCATAGTCAGGGTGATAGCCAATGAGCGCGAGCACAAAGTCGTTCTTCAGCCGGATGGGACCGCGCGGCGTGACGATGACAACATGGTCGATGCCGATTTCCTGCACGTGGCTGTCGAAGTAGGCGGTGATGTCTCCATTCTTGATGCGATTCTCGAGGTCGGGCTTGATCCAGTATTTGACATGTCGGTGGAGTTGGCTGCCGCGATAGACGAGCGTGACGCGAGCCCCGTGGCGCCATAAATCCAGAGCTGCAATCGCTGCGGAATTCTTGCCGCCGATCACCAGCACGTCCGTGTCGTAGTAGGGATGAGCTTCGGCGTAATAGTGCGAGACCTTGGGCAGGTCTTCGCCAGGGAGCCCGAGCTGATTTGCAAGATCGTAATATCCGGTGGAGGCGATGACCTTGCGCGTGCAGTAGTCGTGAGGCCGACCAGCGCGGTCGGTGGCCGTGATGCTGAAGTTTCCATCTTCGCCCATGACCGTTTTGACCCACTCGTACTGGCGAATGTCGAGATGGTAATGCTCGGTGACCTTGCGGTAATACTCGAGAGCCTCTTCGCGAGTGGGCTTCTGCTGAGCGGTGGTGAAGGGGACATTCCCAATCTCCAGCAACTCAGGCGTAGTAAAAAAAATCATCCCTGCCGGATAGTGGAAAAGCGAGTTCACGAGGCAGCCCTTGTCGAGGACGACGACCTTGAGTCCAAGCTTTTGCGCTTCAATGGCACAGGCCAGGCCGGTAGGTCCGGCTCCGATGACCAGGACATCAGCACGCGTCTCGGGATGCGGACGAAGCGCGGGCTTGGGCTGAGCCTCAACTTCCGCGGCGGTGAGAGATTCGGGCATCGCGATTCCCTGACGAAACGAAGCAGGTCAGAAGCCGATGATTTTAGCATGCGCGGAACGGCGAAATCCGGAGTGGATGCGACTGATCAAGAAGCACCGCACCCCGCAACCGCGAATGGGGTCTGACTGAGCAGCAGACGTCAGGGGCTAAAGTCCAAGTCTTGCATGGCTCTTAGCGGCACGGCTGAAGTCGTGCCCTTCCCGACCCGTTCTTGAAGCGGCTTTGGTCAAAGTTCATGTAAAGGCGTTGCTTTGGGAGCAACCCAGCATAGCCCTGCTTGGCAGCTTGCTATAATTTACAGTTCTTCGGCCCCTCGTATACTCATCGGGAAGAATCCATGTCAACCTCCGCCGACCGACCGACTCGCACGCGCATTGAATCTGACAGCATGGGGCAGATCGAGGTCCCCGCAAATGTTTACTGGGGAGCGCAGACGCAGCGCTCGCTGCTGCACTTCAACATTGGGCGCGACACCATGCCGCCGGAGATGATTCGTGCATTTGGCATCCTCAAGAAAGCGTGCGCACTGGTGAACCAGGACCTCGGAAAGCTTCCGGCGGAAAAAGCAAAGCTGATTGTGCAGGCCGCTGACGAGGTGATTTCCGGCAAGTTGAACGACCAGTTTCCGTTGCGCGTCTGGCAGACGGGCAGCGGCACGCAGACCAACATGAACGTGAATGAGGTGATCTCGAATCGCGCCATTGAAATTGCGGGCGGTGTGATGGGATCGAAGAAACCGATCCATCCGAATGACGATGTGAATATGTCGCAGTCGTCGAACGACACGTTTCCGGCTGCGATGCACATTGCAGCGGCATCCCAGGTGAAGAACGTGCTGATTCCGGCGATCAAGAACGTGCATGACGCAATCGCGGCCAAGGCGCGAGAATTCAACGACGTGGTGAAGATCGGACGCACGCACTTGCAGGATGCTGTTCCTTTGACGTTCGGGCAGGAGTTTGGCGGTTGGGCCAGTTTGCTGGAGCGCGACATCAAGCGGCTGGAACAGGTGCTCGAGGGCCTTTACGATCTCGCCATCGGCGGAACTGCCGTCGGGACTGGGCTGAACACTCATCCTGAATTTGCGGAACGTGCTGCTAATAAGATTGCCGAACTTACGGGACTTCCCTTCCGCTCTCATGGCAACAAGTTCGCCGCGCTTTCAGCGCATGATGAGATCGTCTATGCGCAGGGTGCGATGGAAACGCTGGCGGCTTCGCTGATGAAGATTTCGAATGATATCCGCTGGCTGGCTTCCGGGCCGCGCTGCGGGCTGGGTGAGATCTCCATCCCGGAGAATGAGCCGGGGTCTTCAATTATGCCGGGGAAGGTGAACCCTACGCAGTGCGAGGCGATGACCATGGTCTGCGTGCAGGTTCACGGTGCTACTGCCGCGGTGGGATTCGCCGGCTCGCAAGGTAATTTCGAACTCAACGTTTACAAGCCAGTGATTATTTACAACTTCCTGCACTCGGTCACGCTGGTCGCCGACGCTTGCCATGGATATGTCGAGTACATGATCAAGGGCATCGAGGTTGATCGCGCGAAGGTGGATTGGTGCGTGAAAAACTCTCTGATGCTAGTGACGGCGCTGACTCCGAAGGTGGGATACGACAAGGCAGCGGAGATTGCGCACACGGCGCACGTGGAGCACAGCAGCTTGCGCGAGGCGGCGTTGAAGCTGGGCTATCTTACGAGTGAGGAATTTGATCAGCTGGTGAAGCCCGAGAGGATGACCCGGCCGTAGTGGACTTCGTCCCGAAAATAAAGTTTGGGGCGTCGTTGCGGCACGCGTTGGATTGATCGCTCGCAAACTGAAAAGTGTGATACCTCCTCCCCCCTCCTATCCTTGGAATCATCACGTTAGCGGTAAATTCCCTGCAAAATCGCCTCCGCCTGCAGATCGGTCCTCATTCCCTGCATTCTTCAGTGTGTTGCCTGCAGAGAGCTGGCTCTCGAACCGGCTTAGTACGAGAGTAACCCATAGTGGTCGTAGCCCGTGATGGTCAGAGCACGAATGTCAAAACCCTAAGAGGAATCGGGTATGAATCGTCGCGAGTTTCTCGGAGGTTCTCTCCTGCTGGGGGCTGTGTCGAAGTGCACATGGTTGCTGCCCCGGGCATCGGCGATCTTCGTGCCTAAGCGAGTCCTGGTGCTGGGCGGTACCTTCTTTCTTGGGCCGGCAGTGGTGAATGCCTTGTTAGCCTCGGGCCACACCGTCACACTTTTCAATCGCGGCGTTACCAACCCGGAATTGTTCTCTCACCTGCAGAGATTGCGCGGCTTTCGCAGCGCGGATCCGAATGATCAGGACTTTTCGGCGCTATCGCACCGGCGCTTCGATGTGGTCGTAGATGTCTGGCCGAATGACCCTGACGTGGTCGCGTCGGCGGCTACCTTGTTAAAAGAGCAAGGGGCGCATTATCTGTATGTTTCGTCGGTTGGCGCCTACGACCACAAGGAATTCGCGAAGGCGGGCATCACTGAAGACGCGCCCATGGAGCCGTTTGACAGTTCGTGGCGTGCTTACAACCGCAACAAGGCAGAAAGCGAACGGCGGCTGCACAAGATTCTTGGCGAGAAGCTTACGATCGTGCGTCCAGGGCCAATCGCGGGCCACCGCGATGGCGGAGGAGATCTGCTTATCTGGCTATTGCGTGCTCAGGATGGCAGGCAACACATTGCTCCCGGCGATGGCAGCGATCCGGTCGAGTTTGTGGATGTGAAAGATGTCGCGGCCTTTCTCGTCATGGCTGTCAATCGCTCAATCTACGGAACCTTCAATCTTACCGGGCGGTCAATGGCGTTTCGCGAATTCCTCGACCGATGCAGCGCTGCCACGGGATCCAATGCCAATTTTGTGTGGATCCCGCAGCAATTCCTGCAGAAGCAGGGATTGGAATCCAACCATGTCCTACACACTTTCATCGGCAATTTCCCGTATTGGGAGCCCGATCACGGCTACCAAGGGTTGTATGCCATTAGCAGCGAAAAGGCTTTTCGGGCCGGATGGGTAACCCGTCCATTCGACCAAACTGCATTCGACTGCTTGAATGACTTCTACTCGGGAGACTTCGACGATGCACTTTCACCTTTATCTTCGGAGCGGGAGAATGAGGTCCTCCGAGAATGGTCGCAGCGAACGCCCTAGGGTCGTCGATTGCCTCGAGCACACATCCGGAGCGCACGCCTGCGATCGCATAAATGGAATTACTTCGTTAGCGGGCTGGCGTCGCTGGCTACGCACTGCCCGCGTCCGGATGCGTCGGCGCGGCCAGCCCTGAAAAACAAAGCTGTTAGCGAAGGCTGAAAGCGCTGCTCCTCCCAAAATCAGACTTTTTCCGCAGGCTCCTAAAATCACCTTGGATCAGGCTGGCTCTACCTCGGAGGTTGACGGCTGCGTTGGGTCGGTTTCGGTGACTTCCATTCTCTTTTTCGGTGTAGTTGTGATCACCACTACACTCACCAGCACCAGGAGTGTTCCGAGGATCGTCCGCGCGCCCAACGCTTCCCCGCCCAGAAAATATCCGAGTACGACTGCGATCACGGGGTTCACATAGGCGTAGGTACCGACTTTCGTGGGAGATTCGTGGTGGATGAGCCAGACGTAGGCGGTGAATGCGACGATGGAGCCGGCGATGACCAGATATAGCAGCGCGAGCCAGGCGCGGGCTGACACGTCCCGTGTATGAAAGCCGCGGAACTCGCCGAACGTGGCCGCGGCGACTATGAGCAGGATTCCGCCGACGAGCATTTGAGCTCCCGAACTCATGACCTTCGACTGGGGCAGACTGAGCTTGCGAGAGAGAACCGAAGCTAGAGACCAGCTGATCGCGCCCACGACCAGGGCAAGCGCACCCGACCTTTCGATCGGAGCGTCGCCAAGGCTTACGGAACGGCTGACCAGCACCGCAACTCCGGCAAGACCCACCGCGAGCGCGATCCCCAGGCGGAAGGTGAGCCGCTGTGTGCGCAGGATGAGAATTTCAGCAAGGGCGGTGAAGACCGGAATAGTGGCGAGCATGACCGCGGTAATCCCGGAGGGGACGCGCTGCTCGGCCCAGAAGACCAATCCGTAATCTACCAAGAAGATGAGTACCGCCAGCAAGGTCGTGGATGCCCATTCGCTGCGGGTCGGTGAAGCAGCGCCTTTGGCGCGCATCCAGCCGTAGAGCACAATGCCGGCGGCGAAGAATCGCATCCCGGCTAGCAGGAGCGGTGGCACCTCGCGCACACCGATGCGAATCGCCAGAAATGTCGAGCCCCAGACGAAGTAAATGATGGCGAAAGCGAGGAGGGTCTTCCAGCGGCGTGGGCGGGGTGTGGCTTCCATTTGAAACAATCCCGAGCGAGTTTGAAAAAATCAGACTGGTTGCTTAGATCGTCTGCGATCGGATGGGGAAGCAAATTCCGCTATCAAAAGTTTTTATAGGCGATAGATGCTTTGGAGCATGCCCGTAACGGAGGCGATGACGTTTTACTTCTTCAGCAGGCTGGTGTGGCTCGCGACGCATTGCCAGCGGCCTTCGGTGTAGACCCAGGTGTCGGTGAAGCGGCCGAAGTGTTCGTAGGGCTTGCCCTGGTAGGTTCCCTTGGTGTGGTAGATGCCGACGACCACGGCTGCGGCGGCGTACATGCTTACCTTGAGGTCCTGAATGGTGAGGCTGGTGGGTTTGAACTGGGGATCTCTGATGTCGGCCAGAAACTTGGCTTTGTCGCTGACCTCGCCATCGTACTCTGTGTTGACGAATTCGTTGCCGATCATCGCGTCGAGAACGCGGTCGTCGCGATTCACCTGGGCTTCGTTCCACAGGTGTTCCATGACCAGGAGCTTGGTTTCTTGTGAGTCGTCTTTCGACTTCTGGGCGCCCGCTTGGCTTAGCGAAACGAGAGCCAGCAGCAGGCAGCAGCATGTGGCACGAAGCATAGCCTTGCTCGTCCGCCACATCCCCACGTGGGGCGGACGCTCGGGAAAACATAACAGTCGGTTGCTGGCTGGGGGTATTCAAATACGCGGAGGATCGTTACGAACGTACCTCAAGGGCTAAAGCCCGGATCCCTCGCGGGACCTATCGCAGCGCTGAAGCGCTGCTCCGCCCTCACTCAGGACCCGGGTAAGAACTGCGCTGACGGTGGCCGGAGCGCCTCGCTTCGCTCGGGGGGACAGCCGGGGGCGGCCGTCCCCACATAAACTAGGTCAGAAGGCCCAGCGCAGTAGGGCAGCCCCTACCGTGAATCCCGCGCCCACTGACGCCATCAGCACCAAACTTCCCTTCTTTAGTTTTCCCTGTTCTACGGCGGTATTCATGGCTAATGGAATCGTGCCGGCGGTGGTGTTGCCGAAGCATTGGATATTGACGATGACGCTTTCCGGGCGTAGGCCGAGGCGCTCGGCGGTGGCGTTGATGATGCGCAGGTTGGCCTGGTGCGGGATAAAGGCGTCGATATCTGAACCTTTGAGGCCGTTGCGTTCGAGCAGCTTCAGGCAGGCTTCGGTTTGCTTGCGCACGGCGAACTTGAAGACTTGCTGGCCGTCCTGGTGAACGTAGTGCATCTTCTTGTCGACGGTTTCGCGGGTTGACGGATTGAGACTGCCTCCGCCGGGCATTTGGAGGAAGCATCCGCCGGAGCCGTCGACTTCGTGGATGAAGTCGATGAGGCCGACGGAATCGTCTTCGGCGGGTTCGAGAATCACGGCGCCAGCGCCGTCGCCGAAGATGACGCAGGTGGCACGGTCCGCGTAGTCGATGATTGAGGACATTACATCGGCGCCGATCACGAGGACTCGCTTATGCGTACCTGTGGCGATGAATTGCGCGCCCGTCTGCACGGCGTAGACGAAGGCGGAGCAGGCGGCCGATAGATCGAATCCCCAAACGCCGGCGGCACCCAGTTTGTGCTGGACGAGGCAGGCGGTGGAGGGGAAGAACATGTCGGGCGTGACGGTGCCGACGATAATGGCATCGAGGTCGCTGGGAGCAAGGCCGCGCTGGGCCAGCGCCTTCCTGGCGGCTTCTACCGCGAGATCGCTGGTGGCGACGCCTTTTTCCACGATGTGCCGTTCGCGGATGCCGACGCGGGCGAGGATCCAGTCATTCGTGGTGTCGACCATTTTTTCGAGGTCGGCGTTGGTGAGTAGCTTCGGCGGCACATAGGTGCCGAGGGCGCTGATTTTGGCGCGAATAGGCTTGGTCAATTAGAGCTCCAGAGTATGAAAGTGAGTATTTTGCAGGATTGGGAGCAGAATGTCTAACGAAGGTAGGAAACGGGCGGCGGGGTGGGGAGTTTGCTTAAGGAGATCCCCTTCGGCAAACTCAGGGCCGGCTCTCGGTCGGCTAGAGAAAACGCGAGCTCCTTGATGATGCCGAAGTGTTAAGCTGCGCAGCGCTCTTTCTCATGCTGCATCCACTCGTTCATGCTGCATCCACTCGCGGATGAAATTCGGGCAGCCGACGATGCCGAAGCGGCGGCCTTCGCCGCTGATGAGATACATCAGCGCAAAATGATCCAACTCCTCCAGGCAGGCCAGGTCTAGCAATGGCCACAAGACGCAGTCGATGGCTGAGATGACGAGTTGGTCGAGGTACGAAAGATGACCTTCGGACAAACGGCCGGAGACTCGGATGGTGACAGTTGGGGACGCTGACTGGGATGGAACATTGCGCATATTTTCTCCTCGAGTGCCTTTCACCGTGCTCGTATGTGAGCGTACTACCGGGGACGGAATTCGACGGTGTTTCTTGCGCAAAGAGTTGTAAAGAAACGTCTACCGGTTGGCGTGGTGACAGGGGGAGAAAAATAAGCCAGGCACCGGGGGCCCACTGCACACGCAAGAGCCCGTTACCGTTGCTTCCTTCCGGACCTGGCGGGGTTGGCGAGAGTACGTCGCGTGAGACCGATGCCTGACCGCAATCATTCTAGCAAAGGAGAGCGTCGATTCCCCGCCTGGTGGTGATTCATCGAAATAGCGCGGGCAAAGGGGTGGTGACTTTTGGTGCAAGAAAGAGATACGAAAGCCTTCCCTTCTTGATGGAAGTTGTCGAACAATAGAAGCTGGTCGCTATTCGAGATTTTCGATGCCACAATCCAACGCACAGATCGATGCGGCTCCCCTCTCGCTGGCGATTAACCGATACTTCGAGTTTGCCGTCTATTTGCTTGTTCTAGTTGGCTTTGGAACGCTGGCCAGTACTGGTGGACTGGATCTGCTGGCAATGGTGCTGGCGGGAGCGGCGCTTGCTGCGCGCGGTTATCTGCTGGTGGAGCGGCGGCGTGTCGTGATTTCGGAGCGCTGGACCACGCCGCTGACGATTGCGTACTTCGTTTTCTACCTAGCGGACTTCCTGCTGTTGTCTCGCAGCTTTCTAACGGCGACGGTACATCTGGTGCTGTTTGCAGTGGTGGTGCGCACGTTTTCGCTGCGGCGCGATCGCGACTACACGATGCTGGCAATTCTGGCGTTCCTGATGGTATTGGCGTCGGCCGTGCTCACCGTGGACAGCGTGTTCATGCTTTTCTTTGCCGCCTTCATGCTGATGGCAGTGGCCACGTTCATCCTGATGGAGATGCGGCGGTCGGGGCTGGCGGCGCGCTTTCAGGCGCGACACTCCGGCGATGCGCGGGAGGACCGGCAGCTGGCCTTCTCGCTGGCGCGGGTAACGCCGGGTTTGGTGCTAATGATACTGGTGGGCGCCGCGGCAGTGTTCTTTCTGCTGCCCCGTATGTCGACGGGCTACCTGGGCGGCTACACATACGGCACTGATTTTTCGACCGGCTTCAGCGACCAGGTGCAACTGGGGCGGATCGGGCAGATTCAGCAATCGAACGCGGTGGTGATGCACATCCAGATTGACGGAGATCGAGACGGCAAGTACGCCCTGGACTGGCGTGGGGTTGCGTTGGCGAAGTTCGACGGCAAGAACTGGTCAAACCCGCGGGAGCAGAGTGTGCTGTACCGGGAGGCGGATGGAAGCTTCCGCATTCCACTCGTGGGCCAGGGCGTTGCACGGGCTGTGACGGCGCGCGATCACCTGATTCATTACCGGGTGCTGATGGAGCCAATCGGCACCAACGTGTTTTTTCTGGCTCCCTGGGCGCGGCGGGTGAAGGGAGCATACCGGACGTTGCAGATTGACGACGGCGGAGCGGTGTCAGATCTTGACAGCCAACGCTCGGTGAGCCTTTACGAGGCGGACTCAGATATTTCCACGCCTTCGCCCCAGCAACTTCGAGGGGCCGGTAATTATCTTCCGGAGTTTGCCCTGGTCTATCTGCAACTGCCGGAGCTTGATCGGCGCATTCCGCAGCTGGCGGCACAGATTACGGGCTCCGCCTCCAACAGCTACGACAAAGCGATTGCGATTGAAAGATATTTGCAGACGCATTACGGATACACCCTGCAGTTGCCACGGTCGGCCGTGGCTGATCCGCTGGCCAACTTTCTTTTCGAGCGCAAACAGGGACACTGCGAATATTTCGCTTCTTCGATGGCCGTCATGCTGCGGACGCTGCAGATTCCGGCGCGTGTGGTGAACGGCTTCCGCAGTGATGAATTCAACGATCTCACGGGCAATTACGTAGTGCGGGCGAAGAATGCGCACTCCTGGGTGGAAGCCTACTTTCCCGGCTATGGATGGGTGACGTTCGATCCCACGCCGGGTGGCGCGGTCGGGTCGCCGCAGGGCTGGGGCAGGGTGATGCTCTATTTAGATGCTGCGGCATCGTTTTGGCGGGAGTGGGTGATCAGTTATGACTCCTCGCATCAGTACATTCTTGGCCAATCGGTGCTGAGCGGGACGCGGGGTTCCTGGGAACGGGCGCGGATGTGGGCACGGCTGCGGTATGCGCGGATGTTGAATTGGGCGCGTAGAAGCCAGCGGAGCGCGGGGCATTCGCCCGGACGATGGTTCACGATTAGCGTTGCGCTTGCGCTTCTGCTGCTGGTGTTGGGCAACGCCCGGCGGATTGCACAGATGATCCGTACCAGCCGACTGCAGGCACATCCCGAACGGTCGCCGGACGAGGCTGCCGCGATGTGGTACGAACGGATGGTTCGGTACCTGGCGCGGCGTGGGGTGCGGAAATCCGAGACACAGACAGCGCGGGAATTTGTGCGTGTCATACCGGATGAGCCGTTGCGTAGACGGGTCGGACACTTCACCGATGCCTACGAATCGGCGCGGTTTGGAAATTCAGCGGAGGACGCAGTGCGGTTGCCGGAGTTGCTTGAAGAGGTGGAATCGGCAACCAAGAAGTAAGTCTGTGCGAGCGGCAAGCACTCCCAGCCTGACTAGAAGTGCCAGACCACGCCGCCGCCGACGAAGTAGTTGTTCTGGCGCGTCTTTCCAGTGTCGGCCAAAGGCAGACTGGGCGTGCCAGACCAGAAGTCACGGACATCGAGGCGAATACTGAAGTTGTGTAACACCCGAACGTCGAGGCCGAATCCGCCCTGGAGCACGCCGGTGGTTGAGGAACTGCCGGGGTTGGGACCGCCGTAGATCAGGGTATTGTTCTCCCTGAAAATGCCGACGCCGCCGCCCAAGCTCACCCACGGTGAAACCGCGGTCGCAGGAAACAGATTCAGGCGAGCCGAGGGAGTGACGAATATCTCTTTGTAACTCTTAGGAACAACATTGGCGCCGGAGTTGAGGTCTTCATCAAGGTTGAAGACCGCGGGCACTTCTCCCGAGAGGGCAAAGACGGGAGTGCCGAAGAGACGGCGGGCATAATTGACTTCGAAGCTGAGTCCTGCGCCGGAGTGGACCACCGCATTGAAATTGGTGGCGCCGGGGATACCTTGGTCACTGATGAAGATGCGGCCAATCATACCGGTCAATTCGTTTTTCTCGTCTTGAGCCGCTGCTGAACTGCTCAGAACAGAGATCATCACTGCCAGGAATGCAATTACGACCTGTTTCCCAGACATTTCCCCTCCAGGATGCGGGACTTACGCTCTTCTGACTTACGCTTTGCTTCGGTAACGCATAGGTTAGCATGAAGCATGGAGTTTTCGTCCACAGGTTGCTGTATTTTCCGGACCCTGCCGCCAAATCGTAAAGGATGCATGTAGCCCAGTGGATGGTTTCACCGGGATGTTGGCGGGAAAATGTTAAAATGGTCAGATTGCATGCCCTCGAAAAACCTCACTATCTCACGTTCCGACGAAAAAACCACCAGAAGCGCGCCGACTGACGGTGAAGCGGACACGCGGCCACAGAAAGTCGGCTTTGTCAGCCTGGGATGCCCCAAGAATCTGGTCGACAGCGAAGTGATGATGGGCCTGCTGGCGCGGGCGGGGGCCGAACTCTCGCCCCGAGCTGAGGACGCCGACATAATTGTGGTGAATACCTGCTCGTTCATCGAGAGTGCGCAGCAGGAGTCAGTGAATACGATTCTCGAGATGGCCGAGCACAAGACCTCAGGCCGCGCGAAGAAGCTGGTAGTTGCGGGCTGTCTGGTCGAGCGGTTCAGGGATGAAATCCGCAAACGCATTCCGGAAGTGGATGCTGTGGTCGGGACCGGGGAGTTGCAGAACATTCTCGCCGCGACCGGCATTGTCCCAACTTTGCCGCAGCCAAATTCGGTACATAGCGATTCCCCGTTTGTGGTTTTGCCTTCGCGGGCGGAGGGGGACGCCCGGGTGGCGCAGGGGCGATTCTCGCGGGGGCAATGGGACGGCGCGATCGCGGATCTGCCGAACTATCTATATGACGATGAGACCCCGCGCATTCTGGCTACCCCGAAATCCACGGCCTACATCAAGATCGCGGAGGGTTGCGACCATCCTTGCACGTTCTGCATTATTCCGCAGTTGCGGGGACAGTTTCGCTCGCGGCGCTTCGAGTCTGTGGTGGCGGAGGCCGAGCGGTTGGCACGGGGTGGAGTGCGGGAAATCACCCTGATCGGGCAGGATACGACTTGTTACGGCGAGGACTTCGGTCTGAAGGATGGGCTGGCGCTGCTGCTGGAGAAGCTGGCGAAGATTGAAGACCTGCGCTGGATCCGGTTTCTCTATGCCTATCCCAATAAAATTACGGGCAAGCTGCTGGAGACGATCGCATCCTCGGAGAAGATTTGCTCTTACATGGATGTGCCGCTGCAGCATGCCTCAGCGGCGGTACTGAAGCGCATGAAGCGAGGAGGCGGGGCGGATTTGTTTCTGCGCTCGATTACCAGGATGCGGCGCGCGATTCCCGGCCTGACTTTGCGTACGTCATTCATCGTGGGCTTTCCGGGAGAGACCGAGAAGGAATTTGAAGAGCTTTGCGACTTCGTGCGCGAGGCCCAATTTGACTGGATGGGGACTTTCTCCTACTCCGACCAGGAAGGTGCGGCCGCATATGGGTTGGATAAGAAGCTTTCGATCCGTGAGATCGAGCGGCGACGGAAGCACTTGATGGGAATCCAGCGGCAGATCAGCAAGAAGAAAAAGAAGGCGCTCGTGGGGCAGGAGTTCGACCTGTTGTTGGAGGGGACATCGGAAGAGACGGATCTGCTGATGGAAGGCCGCACTTCGATGCATGCCCCCGAGATTGACGGCAAAGTCTTCGTGAACGATTTTCCGGCAGAGATCACGCCTCAGGCGGGAGAGTTTTATCGCTGCCAGGTCACCGAGGCGCACGATTATGACCTGGTGGCTAAGATCCTGTAGCAAAGTGTCCGATCTGGATTTCAGTGGTTAACTCAGCACGAACCTGGAACGTTCCCTGAACATGGCTCGCAAACGCACTCTTAAGATCCACTGCCCCATCTGCAAGAAAGTCGTGAAAAGCGGCGACGCTGAATTTCCTTTCTGCAGCGACCGCTGCCGCACCATCGATCTGGGGAAATGGGCTAGTGGCGCTTATGTGATTCCGTCGCCGGTCACGGATACGGAGGAGGAGATTCGATCCAGCACTCCCGAAGATCCGGACGAAGAATCGTGAAAGATACACGGAAACCTGACAGTCGCGCGAGCGATCCGTCGCGGGACGCCCACTCGACAGCCGCCGGGGACGGCGGCGCTACCAAGACCGTCTGACTATGAAATCTCCGACTGTCGAACCGACTCCGCTATGGGCTACGCTGGTCGCGACATTCTTCGGCATCGGATGGCTGCGGCCGGGGCCGGGGACTTGGGGATCAGCAGCGACCGTGCTGCTGTGGGCAGGCTTGGCGCGTGCGCTTTCGCCATCAATGCGTACTGCGGTTGCGATCGCTATGGCGGTGCTGATCGGGCTCATCGGAATTCCTGCGGCGACGCGAGTCGCGCGAGGCTCCGGAACAAAAGATCCTCAGTTTGTGGTGATCGATGAAGTCGCGGGACAATTGGTGGCTTTGATCGGCGTGCCTCTGGCATGGAAATCTTTTCTGGCGGGCTTTATACTTTTTCGTGTCTTCGACATCGTCAAGCCGCCGCCGGTGCGACAATTGGAGGCGATTCCGGAAGGCGCGGGGATTGTGCTGGACGACGTGGCGGCTGGTCTCTACGCGTTGGCAACGATGCATCTCTTGTTGCACTTTGGTCTTCTAACATAGTGTCTTCTAACGTAGTGCGAGTGCTTTCCTCATGGGATTTTCCGACCGCATCCTGGGCAAGAAAAGTATGAATGGCGGACCGCACATCGAGTCCGTCTCCCCGGTGCTGGCGCTGGCGGGGGGTGAAGTGCGCATCGCTGGTTCGGGACTGCGGCCGCAGCAGTATCAGCGTGCGCGCGTGCAGTTTGGCGAAGTCGAGGGCGGGGTGATAGTCAGTTCGGATTCGTTTCTGGTGGCCCGGGTTCCCGAAGGAGCGACGTCGGGTCCGGTGGTGGTGGCCGCCGATGGGCATGTCAGCAACGCCCACACTGTGAAGGTCGCCGTGCCGATTGCGGAGAATCTGCATCCTGTCACGAATCCAGCGCTCGATGCTCAAGGCAATATCTACGTGACGTTTTCTGGTTCACGCGGACAAAAAGTTCCGGTCGCGATTTTCAAGATTGATACCAACTACACGGTGAAACCGTTTGTCGCGGAGATGATGAATGCGACCTCGATCGCCTTCGATCGCCAGGGACAGATGTATGTTTCGTCGCGCCATGACGGTGCGGTCTATCGTGTCGCGCCAAACGGAAGTATGACCACTTATGCCGAGGGCATGGGAGTCGCGACCGGGATAGCTTTTGATAAGAGTCATAATCTTTACGTGGGCGACCGCAGCGGCACCATCTTCAAGATCGGCCGCGATCAGCAGGTATTTGTTTTCGCCACTTTGGAGCCGAGCGTCTCGGCTTACCACCTGGCCTTCGGTCCGCAAGGCGACTTATTTGTGACCGGGCCCACCACTTCGAGCTTTGACTGCGTCCACAGAATTGATCCGCAAGGCACGGTACATACATTCTTCCGCGGCCTGGGGCGCCCACAGGGGCTGGCCTTTGACTCGCTCGGCAACCTGTATGTGGCGGCTTCGCTTTCGGGCAAGCGAGGTGTTGTGAAGATCACACCCGACGGTAACGCCAGTGTGGAAGTCGCGGGTCACGGACTCGTGGGACTGGCTTTTGCCCCCGGACGCAGTGTCATTCTGGCGACCACAGACGCCGTGCACCATCTTTCCTGGAACATTGCGGGGCTGCCGCTACTGCCGGAATAGCCAAGAGCAGTTCTCAGTTCTCGGTTCTCAGAAACAACCTGAGTCGTGTTACGCAAACTGAGAACTGCCCTTATCATTTACACTTCTAGCCGTGAATGCTGAGATCATCGCGGTGGGGTCGGAGTTGTTAACGCCTTTCCGCGTGGACACGAATTCTCTCTATCTCACCGAGCAGATCAACCAGTTGGGGGTTGAGGTAATTTTCAAGAGCGTGGTGGGCGATGATCTCAAACGCCTGGTAGAGGCCGCGCAGCACGCGCTGTTCCGCTCAGAAATCGTGATCTTCAGCGGCGGTCTCGGGCCTACCGAAGACGACCTTACCCGCGAAGCGGTTGCCGAGGCGTTGGGCGTTCCCTTGCGGCGTGATGAAGTAGTTCTTGCCGGAATCGAGCAGCGTTTCGCGGCGCGCGGCTGGAAAATGTCCGCCAACAATGCCAAGCAGGCGGACGTTCTCGAAGGAGCGTCGGTGCTCCCCAATGCCAACGGCACCGCACCGGGACAGTGGATGAGCGGCAAGTTTGACGGACGCGAGCGTATCGTCATTCTGCTGCCCGGGCCTCCGCACGAGCTGAAGGCTTTGTTTGAAGCGGAGTGCCGCGAGCGATTGAGGGCCAAGTTGCCTGCGGCGTTCCTGGCAACCCGCGTACTGAAGGTAGCGATGCTCGGCGAATCACTTGTAGATGCGCGAGTGGCACCCATCTACAAGCGATTTGGCGATGTTCAAACGACGATCCTGGCAGGGGCGGGAGAGATTCAACTGCATTTCACGTCTCGCGCCGGCACTAAAGAAGCGGCGCAGGCGCGAGTGGATGCAGCGGCGGATGCGGTCGAGGAGGAACTGGATGATGCAATCTTCTCGCGGGACGGCGAGTCGCTAGAACAAGTCGTCGGCTACTGGCTGCAGATGCGTAACGCCACGCTGGCGGTGGCGGAATCATGTACCGGCGGGCTGTTGGGCGAGAGAATTACTTCAGTCAGCGGCAGTTCGCGCTACTTTATGGGAGGCGCGATTGTCTACTCCAATGCAATGAAAACCGAACTGGCAGGAGTGCCCGCCGACATGATTGAGCGCCATGGGGCCGTGAGTCACGAAGTGGCAGCGGCGCTGGCAGAGGGTATTCGGTATCGTTGCGAGGCAACGCTAGGAATCGGCATTACGGGAGTGGCGGGGCCCGGCGGAGGAACTCCGGAGAAACCCGTGGGGTTGGTGTTCCACGCTCTGGCCAGCGATAGCGGGACGGAAGTGATCGAACGGAATTTCCCTGGCGACCGCAAACGTATCCGCTGGTTCGCGACGACCCTGGCGCTGGATATGGTGCGAAGAAAGCTGATGTGAGAGGTCAACTAGCGATTGGTAATTAGGGATTCGCACCCTGCCGTTCGACAGTCGGCCCTGGTTGCCAGAAGCGGTAGCCAATTGTTAGCTGCTAATTGCTGATTGCTAAGAGCCAAATGCGAGCATTCGTTGCTCTCGATATCGACGATACGATCCGTGGACGCATTGGCCGCTTTCTCGACGGCGTCCGCGGGTTTGCACCGGATGCGCGCTGGGTGCGGCCCGAGTCGCTGCACGTTACACTGAAATTCATTGGCGAGAAAACGGAAGAAGAGGTTGAGAAAATCAAGCGGGCGCTGGAAACGTTTGAAGCGCCGATGTTCGAAATGAGTTTTCGCGGCCATGGATTCTTTCCGGGCGCACGAGCTCCGCGAGTGTTTTGGGTAGGAATTGAGGGAGGGCCGAAGTTGAGTTCTTTGGCCGCAACGGTGGACGAAACTCTGGCACAGCTCGACATCCCGAAGGAGGAGCATGCTTTCACTCCGCACCTTACGCTGGCTCGGGGCGGGGGAGGGCCAGGCTCGCCACGCTCGCTCAAAGGGGAGGGTGCGAAACGAGGTTTTCAGCTCGTGCAGGAAAAGCTGGCGGCCCTGCCTTTGCTCGAGTTTGGTACGATGACGGCCCGCAAGTTTTTTCTCTACCGGAGCCAACCCTCGCCCGGTGGCTCAAAGTACACGCAACTCGCCGGATTCGCTTTACGCTAGCGCAATTTACTCAATGTCCGCGTTGCTTCTTATTGCCGCACTGAGCTACCTGCTGGGGTCGATTCCCTTTGGATACCTACTGGTTCGCATCGTTCTTGGGGAAGACGTCCGTAAGAGCGGAAGTGGAAACATTGGTGCGACAAACGTGTCGCGCAAATCACCGTGGCTGGGAGCGCTGACTCTCTTGTTGGACGCGCTAAAGGGAACGGCGGCGGTAGCATTGTCCTACGTAGTCGCTGACCATATGGTCGCGATTCCCACTCTCGAGCAGGTAGCCGTAGGAGCGCTGTTTGCGGTTCTTGGCCACGTCTTTCCGGTGTGGTTGAAGCTCCGCGGCGGCAAGGGAGTGGCCACAGGTCTTGGCGCATTCGTTGTAATCGCTCCGAAGGCGGTGCTGATCGCGGCCGGCGTTTTTATCGCGGTCGCCGCAATCTCCCGTTATGTTTCCCTGGGGTCAATCGCGGCGGTGGCTGTTTTTCCGATTATGGCTTGGCTTACCGGTCAATCTTATCTTTCTCCCGTGGCGATGGCACTCATCTGCATTGCCTCTCTGGTCATTCTGGTGAAACATCGAGACAACCTGCGGCGACTTTGGGCCGGGACAGAGAATCGGATGGGAGCGAAACGCGCATGAGTGAGATCGCAATCGTCGGCGCGGGAGCCTGGGGTACGGCGCTGTCGATTATTCTCGGGCGCAAAGAGACTCATCAGGTTCGGCTGTGGGCTCATGAGAAAGATGTCTGCGAAACTATCACACGGGAGCGCGTGAACGAACGGTTTCTTCCCGGGCAAACCGTCCCGGCACGTGTCGCCCCCTGCAACGATCTTGCGGAAGCACTTGAGGGCGCGGGCGTTGTGGTGAGCGTAATGCCCTCTCAACATTGCCGCCTCCTGTTTGAGCAGATGCGGCCGCATCTGCGCCCGCAAACCATGATCGTCAGTGCCACGAAGGGGCTGGAAGAAAACTCCCTGCTGCGTATGACCGAGGTGATCCTGCAGGTGGTCAAAGGCGGCAGCATTCCGGCACCCAGGATCGGCGCGCTCAGCGGCCCATCGTTCGCGCTGGAGGCGGCTCGGGGAGACCCGACGGCAATCACGATTGCGTCGAAGGATGAGGAGCTGGCGCGCTTCGTCCAGCAGGAGTTCAGCAATGCCAGCTTTCGCCTTTACACCAATGAGGACCCGATCGGGGTTGAGTTGGGTGGAGCGCTGAAAAATACAGTGGCGATCGCCGCCGGGGTTTGTGCGGGGCTCGGTCTCGGACACAATTCCGTGGCCGCCCTGATAACGCGGGGTCTGGCGGAGATGACGCGGCTGGTTGTGGCATGCGGGGGTAAAGCTGAAACCATGGCGGGTCTGGCGGGCCTGGGCGATCTGGTTCTGACTTGCACAGGCGGACTCTCCCGCAATCGCAGCGTTGGCGTTGAACTTGGCCGCGCACGCAAGTTGCCGGAGATTCTCGCTGGGATGCATGGCATGGTTGCCGAAGGGATCTTCACCACGACTGCCGCCGTGGGGTTGGCACGCGCGCGGGGTGTCGAGATGCCGATCACCGAACAGATGTACGCCATTCTGCATGAGGGCAAGGCTCCGCGTGAAGCCATTCACGAATTGATGACCCGGAGCGGCAAAAGCGAAACTCTCCGAGCGTAGCGTGGCGCCGGGCTTGAAGAGCTCGCCATGTTTTGTTGCCAAACCGGCACCAGACGTGCATTCCAACTGGTACTTTGGTAACGGCGAATTTCACGGTTTTCACCTCCGGGCTCTCCGTCGACATTAAAATTCTAGAGATACCGTGAAATCCGCCGCCACTTCGACCGACGGAGCTTCCGAAATTAGTCCAGGGAGCGACTTGTCTTCCGCATCGCCTAATCTGGCGCGTATCCCGATTCTCTATGTGATCCTTGGCGTGCTTCTCGTCATCAGCATCGTGCCCATGTATTTCTACTCCGCGGAAGTGGAGGCGATTAATCGGGACCGGCTGAAGACCAACGAGATGCTGCTGCAGAATACGGTGACGCGGTCACTGGCCGACGATCTTTCCCAACACGAGCGTTCCCTGCGGATGATGCTGGCCAACCTGTCATCGGCGATTCAGGTGGCGAGCGGCGGTGATATCGGCAGCAAGAACATTGAAGCACCGGAATTGCGCGCGCTGCTGGAAAATTTTGTTTCTTCCTCCGATGAACTGGCTTACGCCACTCTGCTCAACTCAGAAGCGAAGGGGGTCTCGGCCGGGCGCATTGCGCCGGATGCTTTTCTGCAGCGCGAGTTGCAACATGCCTATGACGCAGCCCGCGATGGCCGTGCCTACAATGGGCAAGCGCTTCAGGTGGAAGACGGAAAGACGGCGCGGACGGTTGTTCTGGTGAGCAGTCCTGTCAGCTACGGCGGGCGTTTTCTAGGGATGGTGGGCGCGGTGGTGGATCTGCAATTTCTGATTCGCCGGCTGCAAGAGGTAAGCGGCGGCGGTCTGATTCCCTATGTCGTGGACTCGCAAGGCCGGCTGGTGGCTGCCGGCACTCCGCAATACGTGACCGGCCAGGACATGAAGAGCCTGGAGATCGTCCGCAACTTTGTGGACGAAGGGAATAAAGCACAGTTGGCGGCGACCAAGGAATTCGATGTCCGCGAGGGCAGGAACAGTGTGGAGATGCTCGGCACCTACAGTCCAGTGACCGCGCTCGATTGGGCTGTAGTTGTGCAGAAGCCGCAGCTTGAGGCTTATCGCGGAGTCTCCGAGATGCAGCGCACGGCACGACTGTTGGCGCTACTGGCGGTACTACTGAGCATTGGGGTAAGCATTTTCGCGGCCCGCAGAATCACCAATCCCCTGCAAATCCTTACGCAGTCCGGGCGGGCCCTGGCGCGCGGCGACTTCTCGCAACGCGTCCATTTGCGGAGCCGCACCGAAATCGGCGAACTGGCGGAGACCTTTAACACTATGTCGCGAGAACTGGAACAGTTCGTCGAAGACCTGAAGCGGGCAGCGGAAGAGAACCGCGCATTGTTTCTGGGATCAATTCAGATGCTTGCGGGCGCGGTTGACGAAAAGGATCCTTACACTCGCGGCCACTCTGACCGGGTGACGCGCTACTCGCTGCTGATCGGCAAAGAAATGAATTTGCCGGTCCCTTTCATGGAGACACTGCAGATCTCCGCACAACTTCACGACGTGGGGAAGATCGGCATCGAAGACCGCATTCTCAAAAAGCCGGGCGCGCTCACTGCGGAGGAATTTGAGGTCATGAAGACTCACACCACCAAGGGCGCCAACATCCTGCGTCCGGTTACCCAGCTCGCCGATATGCTTCCCGGCATTGAACTACATCACGAAGCTCTCGATGGCCGGGGCTATCCTTACGGCCTCACGGGAGATCAGATTCCCCTGCTGGCGCGGGTGATCGCGGTGGCCGATACGTTTGACGCATTAACCACCAACCGGCCTTACCAGCATGCCCACACTCCGGAAGAGGCGTTCAAGATCATCCAGAACCTTGCCGGCAAGCGGCTTGATCCCGAGCCGGTGGCAGCGCTTATCGCGGTGTACGGACGAGGCGAAATTCGCATTCAGCGCGTCGCGATCAGGAGAGCGGTTGCCGCCGCAGAGGCGGCCGCCGCTGACGTCGCGTCCGCGCCTGCGTCCGCGCTGTCTGCGACTGAAGCTGGCAATCTCGAAAGAACCCGCGTCTAGGTACTCCTCACCTGTCCTCAATCGGCCGACCGCGCGGTCGGACTCCGCTGACCGCTATAATCAGGTTCTAGGATTCCTCATGATTCAAACCTTGTTCGGCAGTACCGAAGAAACGCAGCCCGGACTCTTCGAACGCATGAAGCAGGCGGTTACGCGCACGCGCGAAAACCTTGCTGAGCGTATTGAAGAGGTGGTTGCCTTTGGCAAGGAAATCGACCGGAACACGCTCGACGATCTTGAAGCCACGCTAATCGGCGCCGACCTGGGCACGACGACCACGCAGGAAGTCCTGGGCAAGCTCAGGGAAAAAGCGGATCGCAAGCAGATCAAGGACGTGCAAGAACTGAAGCGCCTGCTGAAAGAGGAGTTGCTGGCAATTCTGAATGCGGCCAATAGCCGACCAGTCCAACGAGCAGCCGGCACGCCCGAAGTGATACTGGTTGTCGGCGTGAATGGCACCGGCAAGACGACGACGATCGGCAAACTATCCCAGGTATTTCGATCCAATGGCAAGAGCGTGCTGTTGTGCGCGGCGGATACCTTTCGCGCGGCGGCGATCGAGCAGCTGGAAATCTGGGGAGCGCGCACGGGCACCGAAGTGATCAAGACCAAGCCCGGTGGCGATCCCGCGGCTGTTTTGTTCGACGCCTTGCAGGCGGCAGCCTCGCGAAAGACAGACTACGTGATCGTCGACACCGCCGGCCGACTGCATACCAAAGCCAGCCTCATGTCGGAACTGGAGAAGATGAAGCGGACTGCCCAGCGCATTATCCCCGGAGCCCCGCACGAAACATTGCTGGTGATGGATGCTACGACTGGACAGAATGGTTTGCAGCAGGCGCGCCTGTTCACGGAGTCGGCGGGGGTAACCGGCATCGTGCTTACCAAGCTTGACGGCACGGCCAAGGGCGGCGTGGTAGTGGCCATTTCGCGTGAGTTGGGGCTGCCTGTGCGGTTTGTTGGCGTGGGCGAGAAAGTGGGCGATTTGCTGCCGTTCAAGCCGAAGGAATTTGTTGACTCGCTGTTCGAATAGGAGGGCGTGTGAGCTACGCTCGAAGAGGCCGATCGCGATTCCAGGCTCTGCTGGATTCCGTCCGGCGCCTGCTTGGTAGGAAGCCACCAAAGTTGCCGGACGACCCGCCATACGCCGAGCGGATGGCTCCAGTTCGGCGTGGGCCAAAGGGTCGCAGCGGCGCAGCGGCAGTGGCTGAACCTGAGGAAGAGTCCTACCGCGCGTTTCATCCTCGCAGACAATAGGCAAGCTATTGTTTGCAGTCCGGCACCTGCCAGAGCGAAACCTTAACACAGCTTCCGTTATAAACATTAGATTCGATGCCAGACCGGTCCACTGACGAGCAGTTCCTGCACCGTGCGCTTGAACTGGCACGCCAGGGCATCGGATTGGCCTCACCCAATCCCTACGTGGGTGCCGTCATCGTCGACCAGGGAGGCAGCATCGTGGGCACGGGTGTTTATACCTACGATGGGGTAAAGCACGCGGAGGTCCGCGCACTCGAAAACGCCGGCGACAAGGCCCGCGGGGGAACGCTCTACATTAATCTCGAACCACACTCGCACCAGAGCCGAACACCCCCTTGTACTGAAGCTTTGATCGCCGCCGGAATTCATCGCGTGATCGCCTGCATGCCCGATCCCAACCCGAAGGTGAGCGGGAGAGGCTTTGAGAAGCTGGGCGCGGCCGGCATCCATGTGGAAGTTGGAGGGATGGAAGCGGAAGCAAGAAGACTGAACGAGGCTTTTGCACGCTATGTTCGTCACGGCGTTCCTCTGGTAACGCTGAAGGCCGCAATGACTCTTGATGGCAAGATCGCTCCGCCGCCGGCGGCGGCGGTCAAGCGCGTGGCAGGAACACCACCTGGCGGATGGATCACCGGCGAAGCGGCGCGCTCGAACGTGCAGCAGCAGCGTCACCAGAGCGACGCCATCCTGGTGGGCGTGGGAACCATTCTTGCTGACGATCCCTTGCTTACGGATCGCAGCGGCCATCCGCGACGCCGTCCGCTGCTGCGCGTGATTCTGGATTCGCATTTGCGACTGCCCTTGGAGTCGCGAATCGTGCAGAGCGTCGTAACCGAGCGTAAGAGTGATGTACTAGTGTTCTGTTCCTCTGCCGCCAAAGAGAAAGACAAAAAGAGTGAACTGGAGGCGCGTGGCGTTCGGGTCGAGGAGGTTCCACAAGCCGCATCGGATGGCCGTCCCGATATTCACACGATTCTGCGTCGCCTCGCGCAACTTGAAATTACCAGCTTGATGATAGAAGGAGGGTCAACGGTGAACGGAACGGCACTCGACTCAGGGGTGGTCGACAAGGTTTTTCTGTATTACGCGCCGAAGGTTCTAGGAGCCGGATCCGTTCCGTTCGCCGCCGGCAACGGTTTTCACCAAATAGATGCGGCTCAGGAAGTGAGCCATCTCCAGTTGCATCGTTTCGAAGACGACTTCGCGGTGGAGGGTTACCTGCGCGATCCGTACAAGGAGTGAGATCTTGTCGCCGCGGAGCCGCGAGCAATTGGCAATTAGCAGTCGGGAACTAGCAAAAGCCATTTAGCGTGCGGCTTGCTAATCGCCGAATGGCTGCTTTCTGTGCCTCCGTAGCAGGTTTATGATGTTTCATTACTCAGCGAGGTCCTCATGTTTACCGGCATCGTAGAAGAAGTCGCGCGCGTCACTCGCATCGAACAACGCGGCGAGAGTCGCCGCATCACTGTTGTCGCCTCGAACGTTACAAGCGAATTAAAGACCGGCGACAGCGTCGCGGTCAGCGGAGTTTGCTTGACTGCGATCGACATCAAGCCAGGCTCGTTCTGCGCCGACCTTGCTCCCGAGACCTGGGAGCGTACTTCGTTCTCGCGCATGCGCGAAGGGGCACTGGTTAACCTGGAGCTCCCCATGAAAGCCGATGGCCGTTTTGGAGGCCACATCGTGCAAGGCCACGTGGATGGCGTCGGCAAGCTCATTGCGCTGGAACGCATCTCGGATTCGGAGAACTGGTGGCTGCGCATCGAGTTGCCGGACGGCGTCGAGAAGTACACCGTTTACAAGGGCTCCATCTGCATCGAGGGCATCAGTCTTACGGTGGCAAAGCTCGAGGACAGAAGCTGTACGGTTGCCATCATCCCCCATACCGTGGAAATGACGAACCTCAACTCGCTCCAGCCGGGCGATCCAGTGAATCTGGAGGCTGACCTGATTGCAAAGTATGTGGAGAAGATGATGGCCAGAGACAGAGAGCGGGCGGAGAGTATCCTCACCGTGGAAGAGCTGGTGCAGCAGGGGTTTTGAGCGAATGGATGCAGTCGGGTGGCTTCGACGAATGGCCTCTGCCAAAGAGGAAGAGGAAAAATACGACCCGTCAGGACTGGGACTGTGCAGCGACTGCGCCCACGGTCACCGGATCAGAACCGACAAAGGTTCGGCATTTCTTCAGTGCCAGCTCTCGTTTACCGACTCGCGGTTCGCAAAGTACCCGCGGCTTCCGGTTTTCACTTGCAGCGGCTACGAAAGGCGGGCAGGGTTGGCGCCTCAGACTTGAGCTTCTAAACTCCTAGCTTCAGCTCATCCAGTTCGAAGAATTCCTGAATGATAGGCTCCTTCGATTTTTCCATCTCGGCCGAGGTACCGAAGAAAATCGCCCTGCCTTCATAGAGAAAGACAACCCGGTCGGCCAGCTTCTTGGCCAGACGCATATCGTGTGTAACGACGATACTGGTCAGGCTGAGTTGCAGTTTTAGCCGCTTGATGAGATCGCCCAGCAGCTGCGCCATCAGAGGATCCACCATGGTGGTCGGCTCATCGTAAAGAACACATTCCGGCCGCGAAGCCAGCGCCCGGGCGATGGCAACCGATCGCTTCATGCCGGTGGAGAGATCGGAGGGCAGCAGGTCGCGCATTTCCTGCACTCCAACCATCTTCAGCAATCCATCGACGATCTCGTAGATCTGCTCTTCCGACAAGTCCCTGGTTTCGCGCAGAGGAAACGCCACGTTCTCGCCGACGGTGAGCGAATCAAACAGGGCTCCGTTCTGAAAGACCATGGTCACTTTCTTGCGTATGGGTTCCATCTGTTCTTCAGAAAAGTGGGTGATGTCCTCGCCGGCGACGATCACCTGGCCAGAGTCGGCTTTGAGAAAACCCATGATGAGCTGCAGCGAGACCGATTTGCCCACACCGCTGCGCCCCAGGATGCAAACGGTCTCGCCGGGCATGACGCTGAAGCTCACGCGATCGAGTACGGCCTTGTCGCCAAAAGCTTTGGAGACCTCGCGGAACTCGATGTAGGGTTGGACAGGGTCGGGCATGGCGCTCTCGAAAGTAAGTTTACCGCCCCACGGGCTGTCATGCCCGTCGTGTCTCTGTCTGCAAATCCTCAGGCGTGTTCAGGTTGCGGAAGGTGGCAGGTGAAAACCCTGCAGTTGCCAGCTCTTCCTGCCCAATCACTCGGGTTCGAACCTGATCGAACAACGCATCGATCTTATATCGTCCGGCACGCAAGGCACGCTCCGCGACGCCGGCAAATTCCCGGCGATAAATGGCGCAAAGCGGCTGCCGGCGCCCGTCACCGCACGGCACAACCACAACCGCATCAGACGCGCCTCGCGCCTGAGTGATCAAGTATTGCAAGAATGCAGACGAGACGAAAGGCATGTCGACAGCCAACATAACGTTGAGTTCCGTCGTCGAAGCCAGCAACGCAGCATGAATGCCACCCAGGGGCCCACAGTCTCGAAATATATCTTCCACCACGGGAGCAAAAGCCGCAAACTTTTCCTTACTGCCCACGATCCACACGACGGATGCGACCGAACGGCCCAAGTCAAGCGCCCCTGCCAGCAGCGTGCGGCCCTCGTACCCCACAAACGCTTTGTCCGTGCCCATGCGCGAACTCTTGCCACCAGCCAGGATAAAGGCGGTCAGGTCGCGCGCGGAGCAGCTTTCCATGCCGCGATCATACACTTTGCCCGTGTCAGGAAAGAC
>DATHMS010000237.1:0-31175 GCA_035486795.1 Candidatus Sulfotelmatobacter sp.
AGCACATGTGCGGGCCAAACGCCCCTCCGCCCAATGCCACCGCCTGTGTGGGAGCGGATTGGACGGGCGCGGCGCCGAAGGTTGTCATTGGGCAAACGCAGAGTAACGCCCAGGTCCTTCGCGACATCGCCAGCGGTCAACTCCCGCAAGTGACCTGGGTAATTCCCGATGGGCAGGATTCTGACCACGCTGCCCTCAACGATGGCTGCGGTCCCTCCTGGGTAACGTCGATTGTCAATGCCCTCGGCAACAGCCAATATTGGCCCAACACCACAATCATCCTCGCATGGGATGACTGGGGAGGTTGGTACGACCATGTGCCACCGCCGCAACTGTTGTCAGACTGCGCGCAGTGGGGTTGCGGATACGTGTACGGATTCCGCGTGCCGCTGCTCGTGATTTCGCCCTACGCCAAGCCGGCCTACATCTCACACGTCAATCATGACTTTGGGAGTATTCTGAAGTTTATTGAGACCAAGTTCAACTTGCCGTCGCTGGGCTACGCGGACGCACACGCCCTCGACGATCTCTCTGACATCTTTAATCTTAGCCAAACCCCCAATGTCTTTCAGCCCATCACGCCGCCGCCCAACGATGCCAGCTGCAAGGCTGATACGAGCCCGCCTATTGATCCTGATGATGACTGACGTAAAGGCTGCTGGGAGAATAAGGATGGTGAGGCGATGCCGCAGGGGCAGGTCATCGATGGCATCCAGGGCCTGGGAGAGGGCCTCCGGGCTGGTCAGCCGATTCTGCTCCCGCCCTGTCAGTTCCTGCTCGACCTCCGATTCCGGTGGCTTTCTCCAGAAATCCTAATTTGGGACTATCGTCCGAAAGGACAATGGGGGGTTGCTGTACTCCTGGAATCTAGCCTGCCGGTCCCAAGACCCTCAAACTAAGCGGTATGCGAGTCCCCCAGCCGATCATCCAATCGCTCTCGTTCCGCGCAGTCAAACTTCTAACAATCAGCATGGGTATCGTGCTCCTCGTCATGGCGCCTGCACGGGTCGGCGCAGCTACCCGACAACTGACCTGCTCACCCTGGATCCTCCGTTTTGGCGGTGTCGTCGTCGGACAGACCCGGACCATGGTGGTCACGGTAACGAATAGTGGAGAGACGAGCGTGACCGTCTCCGGATTCGCCGTTAGCAACTCCACTTTCACTCCGTCCAGTTTGAACATGCCGTTGGTCGTGCCTGCAGGGCAGAGTTTCGATTTGAGTGTAAGCTTCACTCCCACGGCGATGGGATGGACGGGAGGGAAGATCGACTTCTCCAGCGACGCCAACGACGCGACACTTGTACTTGGGATTGAAGGTACGGGCGAGAGCAGCACGCCCTTGACCGCCAGCCCTTCGGTTGTGTCGTTTGGCCAAGTAGCAATGGGAGACACTTCCACCGTTCCGGTCGTGCTTACGAACACTCTTTCGCAGAAGATAACCCTCGCAACAATCCAGATGATGGGCAGCGGCTTCTCGTTCAGTGGGCAGACTTTTCCTTTGATTCTGAACGCCGGGCAAAGCGTTACGGTGAACGTGACCTTCGCTCCCCCAGCAGTCGCCACGCAGGGAGGGAACCTGTTTGTTGCCGGTCCAGGAGGAGTCGTCATACCGCTCACGGGGACCGGTACAACAACCGCAACGCAGTACAGCGTCAACCTTTTCTGGAATGCCAGCTCGGGCGTGGCGGGGTACAACGTTTATCGCAGCACCTCCGCGAACGGAACGTATTCCAGGATCAATTCCAGTCTGGATCCGAACGCCGCATTCACTGATGGCACAGTCGCCTCTGGCCAGACGTACTACTACGCTGCCACATCGGTGACTTCGAGCGGAATGGAGAGTGCCCGCTCGACGCCTCCGGTCGAGGCCACGGTCCCATAGCGGTCCGCTCGATCACGCCGCAGACGGGGACCTTGTCTTTGAGGGTGACCTGAGGAGTTAGATGTCACCGAGGTGGTCGACTTCAGAGATTGTCACAAGCCAGCGACTCCGAGATTCTCACTCGCCATCTCCACGATGGCGCGCCCAATCAGCAGGGAGGCGGTCGCCGCTGGAGACGGAACGTTCAGGACGTGCAGCATCCTTTCCGATTGCACGAACTGGAAATCATCCACCAGAGTGCCATCACGCCTGAGTGCCTGGGCGCGAACCCCGGAGCCGCCAGGGACCAGATCTTGCTCGCCTACCTCGGGGACCAGTCGCTGTAATGCTCGAACGAATGCTGGCTTGGAAAAAGACCGGCGCACCTCGTCGAGGCCGCTGCGCCAATGCTTTGCGGCCATGCGCCAGAATCCGGGAAACGCGAGCGATGAAGCCAGGTCTTTCAGGTTGAAGTCGGTGCGCCGGTAGCCTTCGCGTTGAAGGGCGAGGACGGCGTTGGGGCCGGCATCCACGCTGCCGCCGACACGGAGTGTGAAATGAACCCCGAGAAAGGGAAACTGCGGATCGGGGACGGGATAGATGAGGGCACGCACCAGCGACGCACGCTCGGGGACGAGATGGTAATATTCGCCGCGAAAGGGAGCGATCATGACCTCGGGTTCATCACCGGCCATGCGGCTAATGCGGTCGCTGAACAATCCAGCACAGTTGATCAGATAATTAGTCGAGAGTGTCGGGCCGCTGGTCTCTACCACGACTTCACCCGGGAGGCGCTGCAAACCGGTCACGGCAGTGGAAGTAAGAATGGTCCCGCCCCGCGTCCGGATTAACTCGGAATATTTCCCGCACACCGCCGAGTAATCCGTGATGGCGGTCGAGGGCACGACCAGGGCGCGCAGTCCGCCGGCGTGTGGTTCGATTTGCCGCAACTGTTCCGGTCCGATCAATTTCAGCCCGGTGAGCCAGTTCGCCTCGCCCCGGCGCCGCAACTCTTCCAAACGCGGAAATTCTTCTGTGCGAGTGGCCACGATGACTTTGCCGCAGAGCTGATGCGGGAGACCATGGTCGCGGCAGAACTCAATCATGGCGCGAGATCCCTCCACACAGAGCCTGGCTTTCAGCGATCCCGGTTTGTAGTACACCCCAGAATGAATAACACCGCTGTTGTGGCTGCTCTGGTGGCGGCCCGCACCGTCTTCCTTCTCGAGCACCAATGGCAGAAGGCGGGGGAATCGCCGGGTGATCTCAAGTGCCACGGCGAGGCCGACAATGCCTCCGCCGACGATGATGACGCTATGGCGAGAGTTAGTCATGGCCGATAATTGCGCTGCGACGCCAGGCCTCGCTGCGAATCTCCGTTACTAATTCACGATCAGAGTTATGGTGGAAGGCGCTGGGTGACTCAGCATGCCGGACGTGCCGGTCACGGTGATGGTATACGTGCCCGGTTGCGTGCCTTGCTGCTGGCCGCCACTACCGCCGCCACTGACGTCAGTGCCGCCGCCGTTGTGTCCTCCTACACCACAAGATGGTAGCAAGAGTGCCAGCAGAAGCAATCCCAGAAGAAGAGCGGGCAGGGCGAGCCTTGTGTGCCCTTTCCGGCGTCGGGTTACAAATAGCGCAAGCCCGGGCAGGGCCAGCCACAAGGCGTAAAGGAAGACAGCCCGATCGGGCCTGGGCGGAAAGAAGCTGGCCGAGCTTGACGTAGTGGTGATGTTCATCACTACCGCGGCAGAGCTGTTGCCCGGAGTCACCGAGTTGGGAGTGAAGTTGCACAACGAAATCGCGGGGGTGCCTGAACAGGAGAAAGTTACAGCATTGGCGAACGAGACGCCGACCGGCAGCACGCTGAAATTGTAGCTGGCTGACTGTCCTGAGGTAATGGTCTGCGTTGCCGGCGTCGGCGAGCCCAGAGTGAAATCCTGGATAACCGTGAGCGGCAGTTGCAGGGTCTGGCTTGGCCCTCCCGATGAGTCGGTCACTGTCACGTTAACGTTGTAGGAATTAGTGGGCTGCGGCGCTGCACTGTCCGGGACATTGACGGTAAGAGTCAACGCGGTTGTGGTTCCCGCGCTGATCGGCACGGGATTTCCGGGCGTAACCGAACATTGACCCGAAAGCGCGCCGGCACCACACGCGGCATTCACCGAGCCGCTGTAGTTCGCGGTCACGCCCACTTTCGCAGTCGTCTGTGAGCCTGCATCAACGGCACCGGGAAAAGCCTGAGCGGCTGCAAGCTGGAAGCTGTCAGCTGGAGCTGGCGGCACAGTCAAAGCAATCGTGAAGTTATGACTGGGTGAGTCGGACGTGTCCTGTGTAGCGAAAATCATGTTGTAGACACCGACGGCAGCGCTGCCGGGCACGACGATAGTTGCAGTAACGGGCACTGCAAGTCCCGCGTTCACTGAGATGGGATTTGCCGACGATATGATGCAGGTTGCGCCTACGAGTGCGCTGGCATTGCAGCTGGCGTTAACCGATCCAACGTAGAAAGTGGAAGGAGTGATGGTAAGGGTTGCCGTGCCTTGGGAGCCGGCATTGATGCTTAACGGCGCGCCCGAGAGTTGATAGTCTCCGACGTTAAAGGGGACAGTCAGCGTGTTCGTCGTCGAACCCGACGTGCCCATGATGGCCATCTCGTAGCTGCCGGCGCCAAGGGTTGTAGCGTTTACGGTCACGTTCGACGCTGCTGGAAATGCGCTCAACGAAGTCGGGCTTGCGCTGCAACTGCCGCTTCCGGAGATCACTGAACACGACAGGATAACGGTCGCGGTAAAGCCGTTTACGGAGGTGACATCGATTGGTCCCGCGGTGCTGGTGCTTCCTGCATTGACCGTGGGGAAGGGGTTCGATTCCGTGAGGCAGAAATTAGGGTTGCTGTTAGGCAGCGGCAGGTCGAATTGCCATACCCCGCGACCATAGGTAGAAGCGCGCAACAGCTTCTCGCACGCCGAATTGAAGATCCCCAGGGCGGTAACGGCAACGTTAGGCAGAGATCCCGTTGAGCCACCAATCTCCACCCATTCCGCACTTGACGTTGAGCTCTGGAATACTCCAACGTCGGTCCCCACGTACACGATCTGTGCGACGGGGTCGATGACCACGGCGTTCACCGGTGAGTCGGGAAGCGGAGCCGTGCCCCCGAAACCGGTCCAATCCGTCCATGTGGCTCCGGCATTTGTGGTCTGCCAAACGTGTCCGGGACCGCCGGTGAAACCCATCACGGTGACGTAGGCCGTGTAGCCTGTGGAGTCCGCGGTATCGATCGCAACGCTGGAAATCGGGAATTGATTGGGATTGATGCTATTGCCCCCGGGGCCGTTCAGGGTGAGGTTCGCGAAGTTGGAAACGGTACCTGAAACCGCGGTCGCGTTCGTGGTGACCCAGACATTCCCACCGACAGGCGCGGATAGATCGTTCGGGCCAGGTCCGTCGGTGGTGGCATAAATCACCGTGGAGCCATTCGCGTTCGTGTGACCGCCAGCGGCCAGGGCGCGAATCAGGTTGACCTCAGTACCCGCACAGGTGCCAGTGCCGAGGGTATCGAAATTGGGGCTCATTAGTGTAAATGCGCCCCCCGATCGCGGCCCGCTCCATACCCGGCAGGTTCCCACGAGCAGCGACGTCTTCGACTGCGGATCGAGAATATAAGGAAAATAGAATGCTCCGTCGTCTCCCCCGACGCTGCTGCTGCTTACGACTACATTGAAGAGGCTGTCGTCGCAGCTCACTCCGAACGGGCATGCCTGAATGTTCAGCGTGCCAGATCCCGTGTCCGGATTCGAGGCGAACCAGTTGCCGGTGTTCGGGTCGATGGCGTTGTAGCCGCCATCGCCGCTCAGCACATTTCCCCAACTCGAACTGGTTGTGGCTGTCGCGGTTGCCGGGGAGCCGTTGTCCTGAGAGCCTCCCAAAAGTATGTTGGGATCGGTCGCATGCTGGGAGAAGCTGACGAACTGGGTCATGGAGCCGAGGTTCTGATTGAGATCGTCGAATTGATTTGTGCCCGAACATAACCCAGTGGTGAGCCCGGTGAATCCATTCAGCGCGCGGTAAATGCCGCCGTCGTTCGCGAAGTACATCAGATCCGACCCTGACGACGGGATGGTGTATGCGACTGCGTGCTGGCCGGGATGCACGTGCGCCAGCGCCGATAGCGGATCGCAGCCATAGGTGTGCGTGAGATTCATGAACGGCGCGCTCAGGCACGTCGGGTTATTCGAGTTCAGCGAACACTTGTAGAGGTTGATCGCACCCGCGTACAGGTCGGTAGCCGCTGTACCGTTGGGAACGGCCAGCAGATCAAGGTTGTAGAACCCCTGCTCCACGCCGCAACCTGAAAGGTCGCCACAATCGGTGATGCCGTTGTCGCTGATTGGCGTCCATGAAGCGCCGCTGTTGAGGGTTTGCCAGATCCCTTCATCTACCGGGTTGCCGTTGGAGTCCTGCGAAACAAACCATACATACATTTCATTCCGCCCGGGCACGACCGTAATCTCAGCGCGGTAAATCGGGCACGCTTGATTGTTCGATGTGGATTGAGGGGGGCAAGCCACTGTGCTGAGCATACCGCCTCCGGGCTGGTTGGAGAGACGTGTCCAAGTATTTCCGTCGGGAGAAGAGTAAAACCCGTGATAGCGAACGGCCGCGAGGAAAACACCAGCGGTTGGGTTGAAGGCCACGGAGGTAGCCGAGGTCGCATCAGTTGGCTGACCCGCAGGATCTATCAAAGCATCGTAGGACCACGACTGACCGGCATCGAGCGAGGTGTAGAGACCACGCGTGGCGCTCGCCATAACCGAATCCTCGATCACTTCAGAAGTTGTCGCCATGGCCGCAGCCACCGTGTTGGTGCTGGCGGTGAAAGCCATGCGTGTCGCGCCCAGGCCGCTGAATGAGAGCGTGCCGCCGTTTGCGGTTGGGATCAACGCCCAGGTGTTGCCGCCGTCGGCGGAACGTAGTATCCCGAGCCCAAAATAAGAATCCTCGGAGTTGTCTGCCTCGCCCGTGCCTACCAGAATCACACTCTGCGTGGGATCGCTGTTCCCGGGCTGAATCACAATCGCACCGATCGAGAGTGTTGCCTGGTCATCGGTGAGCGCGGTCCAAGTCACGTTGTTGGCCGTGCTTGCGGCCGCATTGGCTGACTTCCACACCCCGCCTTGGGCTCCGCCGATGTAAAGCGTGTTTCCGGTGGGATCTGCGGGATCAATCGCCACCGCCGTTGCACGTCCTGAAACCTGGTGGTAGTCCTGAAATCCGTCGCCTGTAGCGTCGGAGGCCAGCGGCACTGGGCCCAGAGGCGTCCATGCACCCGCCGGTGAGGGTTGAGAATTTGGGCGGGCGAGGGCTGCATGAGCCAGACGGGCACCGCGCGCTTGCATCTTCGCCTGATACGCCCGGTAACGCAACTCGGCAGAAGACTTGCCGGGAATTACACGGCCGCGCAGGAACCATTCCGAGCGCTCTTTCACGTGATCGGCTACGCCGACGCTCGTTTCACGAGCAGTTTTGTTCGCGCCCTGGGCTTGTGCAATGGAGAGCAACGAAAACGGCAAGACTAGGAGCAGGGAAGCGCGAAGTGCGCGGCGGAACCTGGGAAGGGTCATAGACGCTGAACTATGTTGTTAGAGCTATGTTGTTTAGTATCCGGGTGTCAAAAGGCACGGTCAAAGCAAAAAGCGTGCTCCAAGCCTGCTGCAGACCATTTCGGGAAGTAGAAGGGACGGCCGCTCAGCGACGAATGGAGGATCGATTGCCGTGGATTCTGGGCGGAAGAACAAGATCGAGATCGTGCCTGTACAATCTCAACGGATTCTTGTATCGATTGCAGTCGTGTTGAGGTGCCTTCCCATGTTGATGCGCCGTTTTGTGTCACTAGGTTTGACTGTTTTTCTGGCGGTTGTATCTGGGGTCTCGATCCCGCGGGCGAACTCGGCCGATCGCGAGATCAACGTGGCAGCGGCAGCGGATTTAAGCTCCGCACTGCAAGAGGTAGCCGGCAACTATGAAAAGCGCACCGGCGTCGCGGTGAAGCTTTCGTTCGGAGCCTCCGGCGCACTGACCCAACAGATACAGAATGGCGCACCCTTTGACGTTTTCTTTTCGGCGGATATGGACTACCCCAGGCAGTTGATTGCCGGCGGCCAGGCCGAGAGCGCATCGTTGTATCGTTATGCTGTAGGACGATTGGTACTCTGGGTACCGGGGGATTCGCCGCTCGATGTTGACCAGAAGGGGATGGATGTGCTGCTCGATCCTTCCGTGAAAAAGATTTCAATTGCGAACCCGCAGCATGCACCGTACGGCCGCGCGGCTGTTGCCGCGCTGAAGCATTATGGTCTATATGAGAAGCTCGGCGACCGGCTGGTGCTGGGAGAGAATGTTGCGCAGGCGGCGCAATTTGTGGAGTCCGGCAATGCGCAGGTTGGATTGGTGGCGCTCGCGCATGCCATAGCACCCGCGATGCAGGGTAAAGGTCGATACTGGGTGGTCCCGGCCGAAGCATATCCGGCGCTCGATCAGGGTGTGGTGCTGATTTCCCACTCACCTCACCGCGAGGATGCAGCGGCGTTCCTGGAGTTCATGAAGACCGAGGAAGTTACCGCGACCCTGCGGCGCTATGGGTTCAGATTGCCCTAGCAGCTTTGTTGCCCGGGTTTTCCGTTAGGTTCGCAGACATGAGGAATTTATGAAATGGTGCTGCACAACATTCCAAGGTTGGTTTGAGGAGGCCGGCAAGAGAGGACTGGGCGTCTTCGTGTCGTCCGGCGATTCTAAGCCCGCTTTCGTACTACAGTATCGCGCATTGGATCCAGGTGTGTCGCTGCCGCGTACGGACTTCCCGTTTTCCTCGGTGTCGGACGTGCGCATTCACTTCTGTCCGTGGTGCGGTTCTAATTTAAAAAAATGGTATCGGGGCGACCTTCGCGAGCTCGACCGGTCGGAGTTGCAGGTTTCTCTTAAGTGAGATGGTGAGCTGGCGAGAAATATGTCCATCAATTGGCAGGCATTCCGGCTCACCATAGAATTGGCACTCGTGGTGTCGACCATCCTTTTCGTGGTCGGCCTGCCTCTGGCCTACTGGATCGCCTTCTCGCGCCGCCGCTGGAAGTTTTTCGTGGAAGCATTGGTTGGCTTGCCGATTGTGTTGCCGCCAACCGTGCTCGGGTTTTACGTGTTGGTTGCCCTCGGTTCCCGGAGTCCGTTAGGGCGCTGGTGGCAATCTTTGACTGGACACACCCTGGCGTTCACCTTTGCCGGACTAGTCATCGGCTCCATCATCTACAGCCTGCCGTTCGTGGTGCAGCCTTTCGCGGCCTCCTTCTCTTCGGTCGACGGGAAGCTGCTTGCCGCCTCGGCCACGCTGGGAGCCTCGCCGCTACGTACTTTCTTCCAGGTGGTATTGCCGCTTTCCGTGCCCGGACTGGTCACGGGCGTGGCCTTGGCCTTTGCTCATACCATGGGCGAGTTTGGAGTGGTGCTGATGATTGGCGGCAATATTCCTGGAGTAACGCGCACGGTCGCCATTGATATTTACGATCAGGTACAGGCCTCCAATTACGCCGCAGCCAATGCAATGGCATTGCTGCTGCTGGTTTTCTGCTTCGTCGTGCTGACAGTAGTCTACGGGCTGAACCGGGCAACACCGAATCGAAGGTCGACGAACCGCGAAACCTGGGCAATGGGTCCGGTCAAAAAATAAGAGAGCCTCAATGCCCACTCCTGCGGCACCAGAACCCGCCAAAACAGAACCCGGCAAACCAGAACCCGCCGATCAAGGACTCGCCAAGCAAGGACCCTCCCACCCAACTCTGACCGCGCGCATTCGCAAGACCTTTTCTTCCACCGAGCGCCCGTTTTTGCTCGACGTGGAGTTTAACGCCCCGCCGGGATTCACCATACTGTTCGGTCCTTCAGGATCGGGCAAAACCACGCTGCTCGACTGCGTAGCCGGTCTGGCCGTTCCAGATGCCGGGAGAATTATTGCCGGTGAGCGAGCCTTGTTCGACGCGGGCTTGCATGTCAACATTGCGGTGGCTAAACGTGGCGTCGGATATGTCTTGCAGGATCTAGCACTGTTCCCGCACCTCACAGTCGAGCAGAACACGGAGTATGGTCTGGCGCACCTGTCTCGATCCGTTCGCAAGCAGCGGGCTTCCGCGATGCTGCAGGAGTTCCGCATTGCGGATCTCCGCCAACGGCGCCCTGAGGAGATCTCGGGCGGCGAGCGCCAGCGTGTGGCGCTGGCGCGAGCTTTGGTGACTGACCCATGCGTGCTCCTGCTCGACGAGCCTCTCGGGGCTCTGGACGCCCCTACCAAATCGAAGATCCTCAACGATCTTCGCCGCTGGAATCAGGCGCACCGCATCCCGATTCTGTATGTCACGCATGCCCGCGAAGAAGTGCTTGCGCTCGGGGAACGCGTGCTGGTAATGGAAGAAGGCCGAATCGTGGCGCAGGGAACGCCCCATGAGGTGCTGGGCGCTCCGCTCCAGGAAAGCGTGGCGCAGTTAGCGGGTTTTGAAAATATTCTTGACGCCACGGTGGAGTCGGTCCACGAAGATCGTGGCACCATGACTTGTCGAATGACGAGTGGTTTGCTGGGTAGCGATGCAGGAAGCCTCGTTCTTCTGGAAACCCCTCTGATTCGTGCGGATGTGGGTTCTCGCCTGCGGGTGGGAATCCGTGCGGGTGACATTCTGCTGGCCGTTGCGAATCCGGTAGGGCTCAGTGCGCGTAACGTGCTTCCCGGGCGCTTGGTATCACTGGAAAGGCGCGACATGACGATCTGCGCGCGCGTCGACTGCGGCGTAGAGATGGAGGTTTATCTTACCCTGGCGGCCCGTGACTCCCTCGCACTTGCCGAGGGCCGCGAGGTATGGCTGGTTATCAAAACTCATTCCTGTCATTTAATGCGCCGCTGACATATAATGCCGGTGCGCCCGGGCTGGCTCGGAGCGAAGGCGTCGGAAGCCCGCCGAGTCTTGCTTGCAGTGCTCCCCCACATCCGTTGCCGGAGTCGTTTTGTGCAATCTACGCCTCAACCGCTGTCATTTAACCTTGTTGGGCGCCGGTTCGCCTGGGTCGCGGCTTTCTGGCTATCGGGGCAGATCGCGGCGCCGGCGCAACTCCCCGGCATCAACACAGGTGCGGATTCCGCGATGGCGCAAGTCGACTTCGCGCAAATATATCTCGAAACGGAGAACCGTCGACTCAAGAACATTGAGCAGCGGAAGGCGCAGGATAGAGAGCTGGTTGAGTCCGGCGCCGTGTCGGCGCTCGACCTGGATGCTCCTAATAACGCTGTCGAGGAGTTCAACCACGCTCGCTCCCTCTTGAAAGCACAGAACTCGAAAGAGGCGATCAGGCATCTGCAAAAGGCGATTTCGGATTATCCAAAGTTCGTTTCAGCCCACGTAGGTCTGGGGCTTGCCTACGTCGATCAGGAAGACCCGGCTCGCGCCAAGGGTGAATTCGAAGCTGCCGCCAAACTCGACGACAAATTTCCCGGATCGTTCCTGCATCTTGGTCGGCTGGCCTTGTCGCAGAACGATTTTCCGACCGCGGAATCAGCGCTGGAGAAAGCTGCTTCCCTTCGTCCCAAGGACGCCACTATCCTCTCGGTTCTGGCTTATGCGCAAAATGGAACCCATCAATACCGGCATGTTATGGAGACGGTCCAGCGAGTGCATGCGCTCGACCACAAGGGAATGGCGAATGTGCACTATGTGGCTGCGTCCGCCGCCATGTCTGTCAATGATTTTGACACCATGGAGCAGGAACTGAACTTCTTCCTGAGCGAGGATCCCACCAATGCTCTGGCTCCAGTCGCGCGCCAGAATCTGACTGTCCTCGCCCACAACAAAGCAGTTCGGGCTGCGGGCCCTGGCAATCCGCAGTCAGCAACAAGCGGGTCAGTTTCGCAGCCGATGCAAACTTTTCCCAACACTGACAGGTTGAAGGCGCAGCTCGCTACATTAGGCGATGAATCCGATAGTGTGACATGCAATGACTGCGGAGACCTGGCCGAGGCAGATGCTCCCAAAATTGGAGGCAACAACGGCGCAGCTTCGGATGTGCCCCGGACTCCCTCCACTCGCGTCAGCGGGGTGTGGACAATTCGCAAGAGCGTAGACGATGTGGCCTTGTTTTTCTCCGTCAGCAGCCATGGACACATGGTGAACGATTTGGAAGTTTCGAACATCCAGATCCGCGATGACAACAAGCCTCCCGAAAGAGTCGTGCAATTTGCCCCACAGTCGAAACTTCCTTTGAGGCTGGCTCTGCTGGTAGATACCAGCGGTTCCGTGCGCGACCGGTTTTCCTTCGAAAAGAGTGCAGCGACTAAATTTGTTCAGAAGGTGCTAAGCAATCCTTCCGACCTCGGATTTATCGCGGGTTTTGCGACCGAGCCTGGTGTAACTCAGGATTTCAGCGCCGACCCAGTTGAGCTGGGAAAGGGAATCGATAACCTCTCCAACGGGGGCGGAACCGCTCTCTTTGACGCAGTGTCCTTCGCGTGTAGGAAGCTGGGAGAGTATCCCGATGGGGAGCGGGTGGCAAGAGTCCTGGTGATCCTGAGCGACGGGGAGGATAATTCCAGCCACGGCAGCCTGAAACAGAGCATCCAGGTTGCAGAAAAAACCGGTGTGACGATTTACACCGTCAGCACAAGAGAAGACATGGGCGACAAGACGAATGCTGACAAAGTGCTAGAGGTGCTGGCGGAACGTACCGGCGGGGAAGCGATGTTCCCCGGCGACTTGCACACTCTCGGCTCCTCCCTCGACAAGCTGCGCGACTTGATCCGCAGCCGCTACTTCATCGCCTATAAACCTTCCGATTTCCAGCCGAACGGAAGCTACCACACCATCAACATCATCGCCGAGAGAAACGGCAAACATTTACAGGTCCGGGCTCGCAAGGGTTACCATGCTCGCCTGGAAGCAAGTCCCAACTGAGCGGCAAGCGAGACGCTTCCTCCACCCGATCCATCTCAATCACAGCAACCCACTGTCCCGGGCGTTGTTCCGAGAATACGATCCGGCCACCGAGAATCTGCGCCGCGGCGGCCGGCGGCAGATCACGGTGAAAGCCGAAAAAACGAGCTTTCAGCTCTGTCCAAGTCCGCCAGTTATCCCATGCCTCGGGCCCAGGCTCGTATTTCGTGGAGAAGACCAGGGCGACTTCGTAGCTCGAGCGCAAGTCGGCTGCGGAAACTACTTCATCCAACGAGAAGTTCTCGATACGCACCACTCGCATCGGTCGCGTAACATAACCGAGCCAGGGGCGGGTTATTTCGTCTGATGCAGGCCACGCCGTGAGCACCTGCGCCATAGGGTAACGAGCCTCCAGAAAGCGCTCGCTATCTTCATGCAGCACAATGTAATCGCGGTAAGCGAGGTTGTCCTCAGTCGAGAATCCATAGGGAGGATTCCAAAACCAGGCTGCAACGAAAGCCAGCGCAGCAAAGGCTACTGCCATGTGCCAAGAATTCAACCTGCGCCAGAGCGTTGACACCGAAACAATAATGACAAGGGGAACAGCCGGAAGCATATAGCGAGCCAGAACCGCGCCGCCGATCACCGCCATCGTCACCGCATAAATGAGTATGACGACGTAAAAAACCATTTGGACCGGGATGCTGATCCGCGAACGCTCGCCAGTGGAGTCGCGCCGCGGGGGCAACAGACACATCGCAAATAGCATCATCAGCGTCAAGACCCACAAATGGAGATACCCGCTGATCTGCCAAAACCTCATAGCCAGCGCGAGAAGAAACCGTGTGAAACTGAGAGTTGCAGCCACGTTGTAACGGAAAAACTCCGGATTACCGAAGACGTATCCAGTGCGCGCGTAGTGGTAGCCATACCAAAGTCCGAGTGGCAACGCCGAAATCAGCAGTGAGGCAATGCGCCGCACGGAGCTCGCTCTCGATTCGCGGTCAGCGCCCTCCATCCACAGTTTTCGCGGCTGGCTCCGGCGTGCAAACATGCCGATGATCCCCCACCCGGCAAGCGCCATGGGAGCGAGGATCGCAGTTTCTTTCGCCAGTCCTGCAAGAGCGAACCAGAGCATCGTTAAGGCGAATTGACCTTCCACATAGGCCGAGAGGCCCCAGAACGTAAACCCTGCGGCTGCCAGGTCCACCTGCGCGAAAGAGCTCTGTGCGAAGAATACGGGATACAGCGCAGTGCAAAGCGTGGATGCGACCGCGACTGTCGTGTTGGCGACACGTTCGGCCAGCCGAAACACGCCCAGAAGCGCGAAGGCCGCGATTACCAGCATGGCCGTCCGTGTCACCAGAGGAGCATAGCCCACCAGCTTCCACCAGAGCGCCAGCCAGGCCATCACCAGTGGTGGGTGCGCGTTCGAAACCGTCGTATGAGGAATCAGACTTCCAGTGAGGAAAAGATCGCGCGCGGCCGGAACATAGTAGCCGGCTTCGTCCCAGAAGTAAGGCAGCCGCAGCAGAGGAGCGTGCAGCAGAAAGATGAATACAAAGATGACCGCAAACACCAGCGCCGGGTAGGCGCGTGACCATTGTGCTGGACTACTCCGGTCAGACCGGTAATCTCTCGGCATTTCCCTCCTGGCCGCGCGCTAGATCAATCTCCAGAACTGCCCCTAGTGCACTGGCCCAGCCGGAGTCAGGCGCGGATCCAGTTTGATCTCGCCGAAAGCGCTCTCGTAGCCGGCAATGTTCTGCTGCAGCAGCCCGAGCAGCGCCTTCGCCTGTTGCGGGCTGAGGTAGATGCCCTGGAAGTTGCGAATCTCGACTTGAGTTTCAGTCTGCTGTTGCAGGGTGCCGAAAACCATGAAGAAGTCCCAGACATTCACCCGCATCTGCACGCTGTTGGCGTAGGCTTCGCGGTAATCAGGAGAATTGACCACCTTGACGTTAGGTTGCGCAGGAAGACTCATAGAGAGGCAGTGTAATGACTTAGGGGCGGCAAAGGGAAGCCACGCCCCCGAAAATTCGCTGTTCAGGGGCGAAAACCGTGGCCACGCAGTCGGGAGGAGCAAGCGCCGACCGACAAAAAATGTCATTCTGTGTGCGGGTTTCTGGCTCAATGGCCTCGAAAGCCGTGCCGCGGAAGGTCATGGACGTTGGCTACTTTGCTGAAACCAAAGGGGTTGTAGGATATCACTACAAGCGTCATCTGGTGTTTAAAATGCGACACTTGAAGCGGTTCTTAAATTGATTTTTTGCGAGTCACTCTATGACCCATACGCCTGAAGACGGGGCCATTGAAGAAATCATTCTCCCGGAAAATCTGCTTCCCTTGGGAGCAGTGCTAGGGGAGGGCGTCACGCCGCTCGACATCAGCATGGCGCTGGCGAAAGTGTTTAAGGTTGGATACGCTGAAGTCGCTCTGCTGCGCCTCGAAGGCGGCCTGCTCAAGTTTGTCTTTCCTGAGCACCTTCGCACGACCGGAGCGATTCCGATTTCCAGCAAAGCCGTCGCTGCTCATACTGCGTTGAGCAAGAAGGCCGAGATCTTCAACAACTTTGCCCGGGTAAAACATGCGAGCATCTTCGAGACCATCAAGCCGGTCGGAGCCGAAACCGAGGATCCCGCGCCGCCCGCTCCCATCCAGAAGCTGATGTCGGTACCGATTCTGGATCAGCATTTGACGGTGCTAGGTGTAATTCAAATCTCGCGCAAAGGATTGGATCCACGGTTCACTCAGGACTTCAGCCGCGAGGATCTGCACGATCTTGAGCTGGCTGCCGGGGTATTGGCTGCTTCGCCTGTAATGCTGGCCAACTGAAGAGGGAACTTCAGACGTTAGCTCGTTGTCGGATGGAAAGAATCTGCGACCACTCGCATTTTCAACGTCAGCGCGCCGCAGTCCTCGGTGCTCCCCTGCAATGATTCGCCCAGTATTCCACCGCGCGGAGCACCCAGACCGCACCAAATCGCACCCGTCTCACCCAAGAAGCATTATGAGCCTGAATGCAGCAGACTAGCTCGTTCGAGCGCCAGCTCCCGTGCTGCATGAACTGCCTGCACCAATTCACGAGCCGCCTGCGTGATCTTCGCCAGGTTCCCAGCGCGCAAGGCGGCTACATTCACCAGATCCCCGCCCACGCCCAAGGCGAAGGCTCCAGCGGCAATATAGTCGGCAGCATTCGATGCATTCACCCCGCCGGTCGGAATCAGGCCTGCATTCGGAAACGGACCTCTCAATGACTGCAAGTACTTCGCACCGCCGACGTTTCCGCAAGGAAAAATCTTGATCAGCTTCGCCCCACTGTCCTGGGCATGCATAAGTTCTGTAGGGGTCAGCGCTCCGGGGATTGCCAGCTTCGCGCAGGTTTGCGCCACCGCGAGCACCTGGATCGAAAGTCCCGGACTCACCAGAAATTCGGCGCCGGCTCGAATACATTGCTCGGCCTGGTCGCCCGTCGTAACCGTGCCCGCCCCAATGAGCGCCGTGCTTCCATGTTCGCGCACAACGTGGCGAATCACGGATGTCGCGTTGGGAACAGTCATGGTTATTTCGACAATCGGAATGCCTCCCGCACAGATGGCCTCAACCGCCCGGGTTGCGTCTTCGACTGTCGCGGCCCGTACCACGGGCACGATGCCAATTTCGCCGATCCTGCGAATCACGTCCTCGATGGTCATACGGTCGTCGTGCCTCGTTCCAATTCTCACTCGTGCCCTGCAATGCTCTCAGCGCGCGATTCGTGCCGTTTGTGCCTTCATCGCTTGCAATACTTCATCAAGCGTCGCCATCGACGTGTCGCCCGGCGTAGTCATTGCCAGCGCGCCATGCGCGGCGCCGCACTCGACAGCCCACTGAGGATCTTTCCCCGATAAGAATCCGTAAATCAACCCCGAAGCAAAAGAGTCGCCCCCGCCCACGCGGTCGTAAATCTCGAGATTCTCGCGAACTCGCGCCTGGTAGAACTCGCCATCGTAGTAGCACATTGCTCCCCAGTCGTTTATCGTCGCCGATCTCGCATTTCGCAGAGTCGTGGCGATGACGCTCAATTTGGGAAACTCCTGCATGACTTTTTCGATCATCCTTTTGAAATTGTTCGGATCCAGGTTGGAGTGGTGTTCGTCGACACCCTTCACGTCAAATCCCAGACCGGCGGTAAAGTCTTCTTCGTTCCCGAGCATCACATCCACCAGCGGCGCCAGCCGCCGGTTCGTCTCCTGAGCCTGGGCTTTCCCTCCATTCGATTTCCACAGCGAGGGACGGTAGTTGAGATCATAGGAAACGATGGCGCCGGAACGCTTCGCCGCTTCCACGGCTTCCAGGGCAACGAGTGCTGCAGTCTCCGAAAGCGCACAAAGGATTCCGCCGGTGTGAAACCAGCGCGCTCCATCCTTGCGGAAAATATCATCCCAGTCGATTTCCCCGGGCTTGAGTTGCGAGACAGCAGTATGCCCGCGATCCGAACAACCGAGCGGAGCGCGCAGCCCGAAACCTCTCTCAGTGAAATTCAAACCGTTCCGGACCGTCCACCCCACTCCGTCATAAGGCACCCAACGCACATATTGCTGACTAACCCCTCCCTGCAGCATCAAGTCTTCGACAAGACGCCCAATCGGATTATCCGCGAGAGCCGTTACAACCGCCGTATCCATCCCAAAACAGCGCCTCAGGCCGCGGGCAACGTTGTATTCGCCCCCACCCTCCCACGCGCGAAAATGGCGTGTCGTCGAGATGCGCTCGTCGCCCGGGTCAAGTCGCAGCATGACTTCACCAAGGCTGACCAGATCCCACATACAGCCATTCTTCGATTTGATATTCAGCTTCGCCATAATCTGACTTTACGAACTCGCCCGCGCCGCTGGCGATGGGGTGGTGTGGTCCGGCGTACGTTTAGAAGCCTGAATCTGCGCCGCGCCAGCGTCCGCCGGAGAAACTCGGAGTCGTCGCGTGGGATCCACCACCAGCCAGCTCGCTGCCCCCACTACGCACAATCCAGCGGCTACCAGAAACGAAGTCGTCCAGCCGAATCGCGCAGCGATCCACGGAGTGAGAGTAGCCGTGATTGCGGCACCAATCTGATTCCCCATGTTCATGAAGCCCGACACAGAACCCGAGGACGCGCCCGCAATGTCAACCGTCACCGACCAGAAAGAGCTCTGCGAAAGGTAAAGCGCACCGGCTCCGCCAGCGAGCACTACGCTGGCCAGCCGGGCGCTCTGAACCTGCGAACCGAAAGCGATGAATATTCCCGCCAACGCCATCGCGAATGCCGCTGGACCACAACGTCCAACCCGAGGCCCCAGCTGTTTGCTCAGCCGGTCGTTGACAACTCCCCCCAGAAGACTGCCTACCATCATGGCCGCGGGGGGCAGCATTGTGTAGAGCGCGCTCGCCTTCAAATCGAGGCCCCGTACTTTGGAAAGATAACGATAGAACCAACTAAAGAAGATCCAAGCCACATAGCCGTAGCAGAAGTAGCTGAGTGTAACGGCCCACACTTCTTTGCTCCGCATCACGCGCCGCCATGGCACGAGAGCGTTCGGATCATTTTTCGATTCCGCCTGCGTCGACCCGGACTGAATCAAAGCCAACTCGTAGGCAGCGACGCCGGCATGTTGGGCGGGTGTGTCGCGCGCAATCACGAACCAAACCGCCCCCGCGGCAAATCCAATGATAGAGCACACCCAGAACGATGTGCGCCAGCCATAACGAACCATGATTTGCGTGATGATCAGCGGCGTAAGACCGGCGCCTGCTCCCACCCCGGCGAAAATCAAGCCATTCGCAATGCCGCGCTCCGAGGTCGGAATCCATCGCGCAATGAATTGATTGGCGGAGGGATAAATCACCGCCTCGCCGGCGCCAAGAAGAAATCGGACCACGACAAAAATAAAAATCGCGCCTGCAACGTGCGCCGGGACCATCGCGGTAAGAGCCGTGAATATTCCCCACCAGATGACACCGCCAGCCAGCACCCTGCGCGGTCCGAAACGGTCCGCCAGCCTTCCGCCAACCGTCTGGAACAGCGCGTAGCCGAACAGCATGGCGCTGAACACCGGGCCCATCTGCACATCGCTCAGATGGTAGGACTCAGCGATAGGCCCCACGGCGATCGAAATGTTTACCCGGTCGAGATAAGAAACAGCGCTGAGAACGAACAGCCAGAACACCAGAAACCAGCGGACATGGCTTGTTCTTGCACCGTTCATCGCAGGGGCTTCCTCGCTTATGCCGCGTGTTCGCGCAGAAGGCGCGAAAGTTGCTCGGTAACGATCTTGTCCTCGCCGGGTTGCAGCATAAACGAGTTCATGGCCAACCCAGGCCGTTCTTCGCCACTCCCGATCACAATGGACGGCTTCGAGCCTCGCAACAGCTTTGACGCTTGCTGAGGTGTCAACGAAATGCGTGCCGCATCCCAGGTAATGCTCATGTGTGGCACGTGGTTGGCGATGTCCGGGACAAAGAACGACGTACTAACACCCGGAATCTTCTTCAGCTCACGCGAAATCCCTTCCAGCCGGTCCTGCCACTCCTTAGCCAGAGTCTCATGGTCCTCCGCGAGAAAAAGCTCGAGCGCCTTCACCATGCCCACGATTTCTTCTTTGCCCACCTTCTGACTGCGGCCGAGTGTGTCCTCGTGCGGACTGTTGTTGAGCAGCGCATTCGCCACCATCTCCTGACGTCCGATCAAAAGCCCGGCGCATTGCGGCCCGCGAATCGCTTTTCCGCCGCTGAAGGTCACCAGGTCATAACCCATGTTCGTGTAGTCCCAGAGATGAGACACCGGCGGCGTATCAGCCGCGGCGTCGTTCATGCAGGGCACGCTGTATTGCTTCGCCAGCTTCGCCCATTCCTCCACTTTGATCTGCCCGGCGGCATTGGCGAAGTTGGAGAAGTGCATCATCGCTGTCCGCTCATTCACGGCCTCACGCAACTGATCAACCGTTTCGATCTCAATCAGCTTGATTCCCGTCGATCGCAACTGGTGATCAAAAGGATTGCGATGCGACTTCTGGATGATCACTTCCGACTTCATTCCGGCAAGATCGGGCAATTGCCGGATCAAGGCCTCGTTCCCGCCCGTCAGAATACCCGCCAGACCTGACTGAATCGCTGCCGCCGCGCCCGACGTCACCAGCGCGCTGTAACCCTCCGGCAACTTCAGCATCTCCGCAATACGCTTGCCTGCGGCCACCTCTAACTCCGGCATGCTCACAAAATGGCGCCCCGCCATAGTCATTACGGTTTCGAGTTCGGGGTGGGGAAGGGAACCGCCCAGCATGGTCATGGTCCCTTCGCAGTTAATTACCGTCGCAACCCCAAGCTCCTCGTAAGGATTGCCCGTTTGGCCAAACCCACTTACCCGAACGCCAGGGCTGGCAGCTCCGCGAGGCCAGGAAAACAGTTTGCGCGGCGCCAGAATCGAACTCGCAATCACCCCTACGCTGCCCAGAAAACTGCGCCGGTCCCACTTTGAGTTGAGTCGCATGAACAAAGCTCCTTTGCCGCTCACTTGCCTGCAACCGCCGCGATGCAATTGATTTCCACCAGCGAATCCCCGGGCAGCGCCGCCACCGCAACGGTTGTGCGGGCCGGGCCGCCATGCGGAAAATATGTTGAGAACACCTTATGCATTCCATCCCAATGCTCAATCTTCACCAGGAAGACATTCAGTTGAAGAATGCTGTCCATGGTTCCTCCACCAATTTCCACGTGCTTCTTGATCTTGTCCATAACCATCGTGGTGTGAGATTCAATCGTCCATTCTTTCGAATCGCGCGAATCGTGCGCACCCTGCCCAGCAACATAGATCAAGCCCTGGTTGACAACCACCGGCATGATGGCATCTTTCTCGCCGCCCGGTTTGCCGTCGCTATTGAGCTTGCGGATTCCGCCCGCATCCTGCGCGGCGGAGCCCTGAGCCAATCCGCGGTTTGGCAACGCGGCAAATCCCAAAGCGGAAAGCACGGAAGCGCACCGTGCGGCAAACGTTCTGCGTGTGAAAGTCAGATTCATATACACCCTCCTTCCAAGTTAGCCTCTGAGATCCGCAATCAAGGTAACGCAAAGCTAAACACGTCACTACCCGCCGCAATCGCCACATACTGTTTCCCGGCGACCGCATAGCTCATGGGGGATGCAGAAATGTCTTGCCCGGTATTGAAATGCCACAGCGCTTTGCCACTCTGCGCATCGACTGCCTCAAAGGAGCCCGCATCATCCCCGAAGAACACCACTCCGCCAGCCGTTGCCATGGTCCCGGCGGCAGAGCGTCCTCCGCCGGCTTGCGGATATTTCCACGCAATTGAACCCGTGTCCAGGCTGAATGCAATCAAAACCTTCTGAGAACCTTCGCTCGGAATGCGCTTCGCGCCAGTCGAGTAATAGCCTTGTCCCTCTTGAAAAGGTTGCGGCTTGAAGAAAAAGTTTTCGCATTCTTCCAGGGCCACAAAGTAAACCGAATGAGTAGATTCACTGTAGGATGGCGCGAACCAATTCGTGGCTCCCGCGAAGCCAGGGCAAATCCGTGTTCCGTCCGCCGTGGGCTCGATGCCGGTCCTCACGGGCCTGCCATGCTCATCGATGCCCTTCGCCCAGTTCAGCTTCTCCACGAATCGCGTTGCGGAAAGGAACTTTCCGTTCGTGCGATCGAGCACATAGATGTAGCCATTGCGGTTTGCCTGTACAAGCAGTTTTCGCGCCTCGCCCTGATAAACCGAATCGATCAGGATGGGAGTCTCGACCGCATCAAAATCGAATAGATCATGCGGAGTGAACTGGAAATACCACTTCAGCTTTCCCGTATCAGGATCCAGCGCCAACACGCAGTCGGTGTAGAGATCGTCCCCGGGCCGCACCCCGCCTTCGAAGTCCGGCGCGGGATTGCTGGTGCCCCAGTAAATGGTGTTGAGCTGCGGATCGTAGGTTCCGGGCATCCACGTCGTGCCGCCGCCATGTAGGTAGATTTTTCCGGGCCAGCTTTCGGAACCGAATTCACCCGGAGCCGGTATGGTCCAGAATCGCCAGGCCAGCTTGCCAGTGACCACGTCATAGGCCGCAACAAAGCCCCGTACGCCGTCGTCTCCGCCCGAGGTCCCCACTAGGACTTTATCTTTAACCACGAGCGGCGCGCTGGTCGCACCGTAGTTCTTGTTCCAATCCGCGTAAGCCACATCCCAAATCAGATTGCCCGAGCGCGCATCCAGGCAGAGCAGATGCGCGTTGTCCGTTTCCATGTAAACCCGGTTGTGCCACAACCCGACACCCCGGTTGATGTGCCCCGACGCGTCGTCGATCAATCCCTCCGAAATCGGCCACGCATGGTGCCATACCACTCGTCCTGTACGTGCGTCGAGGGCGAAGGCATCATTCGACGCGGTCACAAACATCATCCCATTCACCACCAGAGGAGTGACCTCAAGCCGCTTCGTGTCAAGCGCGTGAAAAACCCACTCCGGCCGCAATCCCGCGAGATTGCCGGGGTTGATCTCCGCCAGGCTGCTGTAGCGCCGGCCGGAATAATCCCCGTTGTAAGAAATCCAGTTCGCAGCTGGAGGCTGAAACAAAAGGTCCTCGGCACGCACATCGATTGTTGTCGATATAGCCGGTCGCTGGTCACCTTCGACGCCAACTGCCAGGCAGGCAAAAACGACCACGCTGAGCGCTGCCATTCTCATGCCTGGATTCCTTCCGCAACCAGAGCCCGAGTCTCAGCTCCGAAAAGTCCCGCGCCCAACCGGTCAAAGAGGTTTCGCAAGCACCGCCTCCCCGGAACTATTTTTTCGCACTGGCGAGCGGTAGCCGGCAGACCGATACCCTAACTCGCGTGAAATTTGCAGTCCGGCAGTCTGAATCAACGGCGCGAGCTGCCGTAAACGGGTAACGGCCATGCGCACCACTGGCGCAGTAATGCTCAGGCTGGCATTTACGCCACCGGCGTGATCCCAGATTGGAGCCGCGAGACATCGTATGTGGAGTTCGTGTTCCTCAAGATCACACGCATAACCATTCTTTCGAACCCGGTACAGTTCGGCGTCCAACTCCTGAAGGTTGCCCACCGTGTTCGGCGTCAAACGCTTCAGTCCCAACTGCGGCAGAATTCCTTTCCGCTCATCGTCCGGCATGTGCGCCAGCATGACCTTGCCGACTGCTGTGCAATACAGCGGAACAGCGGCGCCGATGCGGGAATGGATGCGCAACGGTTCGGATGAATCCAGTTTCTCGACATAAACCGCGGATAGCCCGTGCCTGACAGTCAGGTGAATCGTTTCCCGCGTCTGCCGGTTTAGTTCTTGAAGATACGGCAGGCTCACTCGCCGAATATCAAGCTGGCCCAAAGCCGCCTGGCCGATTGCGAAACACGCGATTCCCAGGTGGTACACGCCGTCCCCGCTGCAGTTCAAAAAGCCTGCACCTTCCAGATTCGCTAGGAAACGGTGCACCGTGCTGACGGGAAGCCGGGATCGCCCCGCAACTTCCTTCGCACTCAGCCCGTGAGGTGACTCGCTGAAGAGCTGCAGAAGACGCAACCCTCGCTGCAGTGCCGTGATGTTGTAACTTCGCTTTGGAGTATTAACCATGGGGATCAGCAAATCAGCCAGCACAAACTGCCGACACAAAATGAAAGTGCGAATTATCTGATGAAAGTCAATTTTATGCAATAGCTCTCTTTTTCGCTATTACAGTCTGCCGAACTTCTTAACCGCTTCCACAATCGACTTCATCTGTTCGATCACGGCATACATCGAATGCTCTTTGAAGTCCATTTGTTCCGCCAGGGTCAACACTTCCTGCGCCTGTGCCCGGGGAACAACCACTACGCCATCGCTGTCTGCCGCAATAACATCGCCGGCATTAACGGTCACGCCGTCACAGCTCACCGGAATCTGCGATCCTGCAAATCGATAGTGATGCACCGAGGTCGACGGCACGATGCCGGTCGCGTACACAGGAAACCCTATCTTGCGCAAATACGCCACATCGCGCACTCCCCCGTCAATCACCGCACCCGCATATCCACGCGCCGCCATGGCGGTGCCCATTAGTCCGCCCATTCCCGCGATATCCTCTCCGTCTTCGACCACCATCACGTAAACCGAGTTGGCGGATCCCTGGTCAATGGCTGCCAGCATTCCGTTCAACGCGGCAGGATCGCTATTGCCCTCATCTTTCTTGAGCAGAACCGTCCTTGCAAAGCCGGCAAACTTTGTAGTCAAGATCGGATGCATGCGATGACTCATGTACATACGCTTGCCCGTACGTTGCTCCAGCGCATCGGAAACAGAAGCCACTTCGACGCGACGAAAATCCGCAATCAAGGCGTCATCGGATGGCGACGTATTCGCTCCCCCACCTGCCTGCGCTCGCACAAGTCTCTCTCCGCCCAGGACTGCGCAAAAAATGCCGATGGACACCAGAGATACCGTAATAGTGTGGGATTTCAGAAACCTGTGAAACTTGTTCATTTCCTCCTCCTGGATGTATATATGTGCGCGGACTCTATCACCGTTTTTCGTTGGGTGGAAGAGCCAATCCATTTATCGCAAAGGGGAACGGAAAATGAAAGTGACAATGCGGACCAAAGCATTCCGGTTGTTTCTGTGGGCTTTCGCGATTGCGCTTGCCATTGGGGTTTCCGCGCGGCCGAGTTGCGGCCAGGAGCGGAAAGCGATCAATTTATCGCCCGCCGGAGGACTTCCCTTCAGCGACGGCATCGTAGCTGGCAATACTCTCTACATCGCAGGCCAGGAGGGTTCTGATGATTCCGGCAAACTGGCGGCAGGAGGCATCGGCCCCGAAACCACTGCGGCCCTCGACAATATCAAGAAGGTCCTCAAAGCTGCTGGCTTCGAACTGAACGATGTGGTCAGCGTAACCGTATATCTCGCCGACATTCACGAGTTCCCCGACATGAACAAGGTTTACAAAACTGTCATGCCTGACCCGAAGCCTGCACGCGCCACCATTCAGGCCGCGGCCCTGGTCAACAATGCCCGAATCGAAATCTCGGCCATCGCAGTGAAACAGAAGTAACTCGTCCCACTTCTGGCGAAGCAGCCATTCCCCGCTTGCCGCCGGAGAAGGTGTGCCTCAGGAAGCTTATTGGTTTTCCTTATCTCACAGGATGCAAAAAGGGTTGACAGGCCTACCACGGTTGGGATAAACCGTCATCCATAGCGCGCGTGTGAATCTCAAAACTAAGTAGGCAACTTTCACTGGATGAAAGTCCAAGGTTGGGTGTTGAATCGAGCGAAGGCCTCGCGCAGGAGATCAGCAATGCGTATTCGTCGGTCGGCTATTGTCGCGGTACTCGCATTCATGCTTTTCGCATTGACGTTGGCGTCAGCAAGCATTACCGGTAGCATCTCCGGCGTGGTCACCGACAAATCAGGCGCCGTTATTTCGGGCGCCACGGTGGTTGCCACCGACACTCTGACGGGCGTCCAGACCACTCAAAAGACCGACTCCAAGGGCTTCTACAATCTTCCGACGCTGGCTGTCGGCACTTATGAACTCGAAATCAAGCAAGTAGGCTTCAAGACGTATCGGCAGACCGCACTCGTGATCGATGCCAACTCGGCGCTTCGGGTCGACGCCAGTCTGGCCGTCGGCTCCATCAGCGAGAAGATCGAAGTCAGCACGGACGCTGCCCAAGTGGAGACCACAAGCACTCAGATGGGACAGGTCATCGAGGGCACGAAACTGAGCTCAATGCCCCTGAACGGCCGTAACTTTATCGACCTGCTGGCTCTACAGCCGGGCGTTTCGCCTTATCAATGCACATCAAGCAATTGCAATGACACAACGCAGGGAATCGGCGTAGATGAAACCACGGTATCCGGCGATCAAACCAACGGAACTCAGTCGGTCAACGGTGGCCGCCTCGGTTCGAACGGTTTCATGGTGAATGGAGCGGACGCGCAAGAAGGCGTCCACAACGGAGCGGCCATCCTTCCGAATCTTGACTCCATCTCCGAATTCCGCATCATCACCAACAACTTCAACGCCGAATACGGAAACTTCAGCGGCGGCCAAATCAATGTCGTCACCAAGTCCGGAAGCAATCAGTTTCACGGAGACGCGTTCGAATTTCTGCGCAATACGGACTTTGACGCGTCACAATACTTCGTGGGCCGCGGGGACTTTATTCAAAATCAGTTTGGTGGAATCTTTGGTGGGCCGATAAAGAAGGACAAAGCGTTCTTTTTTGCTGATTATCAGGGAAACAGGCAAATAAAGGGCCAACCACAAAACTACCAGGTTCCATCCATACTGGATCGCGGTGGAAATCTAAACGACCTATTTAGCCAGGCTTCAGCCGCAGCAGGTGCTCCCGGGCCCCCAGTTCCGGTTGGTTCAGTGGACGGGCCAACTTGGGCCAATACGCTATCGGCGGAGCTGGGCGAGCCGGCAGGAACCGTATTTGCCGGGGAGCCCTACTATGCGCCGGGCTGCGCGGCCACCGGTTCAAACCCCTGCGTGTTCCCTGGCGGGATCATTCCGATGACCGCCTGGTCTCCAGTTGCACAAGATACGCTGCAATACGTCCCACAGCCAACGACGACTCTTGGCGGGCAACCTTACTACGCAACTTCGGCCTATAACCAGCGCTTATCGGACAACAAGTTCGGAGCTCGTCTGGATACGAACACACACTTCGGTACTTTGTTCGGATATTACTTTTTCGACCAATTCTCAGTGACCACTCCCTATGCCCAGAACATCACTGTCCCAGGCTTTGACAGTAGTGTTCTGGGTCGCGCGGAGATGATAAATCTCGGTCTGACCACGACCATCAATAATTCCACCGTCAACGATGTTCGTCTTGTCTATCTGCGGAACCGTTACTTCGGAGGAATTCCGATTGGTGGCACAAACGTTCCTCTGACCTCCCTAGGTTTCACGGCTCCTGCAGGCTCGGGCGCCGGTTTCAACGGAGGCATCGCGCCAATCAATCCGGCGCTCGAAGGAGTTCCCTCCTTCATGTTCAATAACTACGAATTCGGACTTCCTCAGGACGTTCTGAAGCAATACAACAACACCTACCAGATTATTGATAATTTCACCAAAATTGTGGGCACCCACACCCTCCAGTTCGGTGCAGATTTACATTACGATCAGATCAATGAGCGCAACTACGACGATGCTAATGGGGCCTATACCTTCAACGGGGAAGAGACCGGCGTGGATTTCGCCGACTACCTGATCGGCGCTCCTCAGAGCTTTACCCAGGCCAGCCAGCAACTTCTCGACTCACGCGACAAGTATTTTGGAGTTTATGCTCAGGATAGCTGGCGCGCTCGGCCAACCCTCACCATCAATTTCGGTCTGCGCTACGAGATCATGACGCCCTGGTACGACACCCAGAACAAACTGGAGACCGTCATCCCCGGCGAACAGTCCCAGGTTTTCCCCACTGCGCCGCAAGGATTGGTGGTTCCTGAAGATCCACACGTGCCGCGAACTTTGGCCCCCATTCAGTACCACAACTTCGCTCCCAGAATTGGATTGGCTTATTCGCCGGATAACACCGAAGGCTTGCTCGGCAAACTTTTTGGCGGGCCGGGCAAAAGCAGCATTCGTGTCGGCTACGGGATCTTCTACAGTGCCATTGAGGACGCCACCGGCTTCGTTGAGGTTGGGGACGCACCCTATGGTTTGTATTACTCAGCCGAGTCAACGCTGCTCGCGACCCCATTTGTTGCTCGTGGTAATGGAGTCGTCGAGACGCAAAAATTTCCATTTACGTTTCCTCCGGTGAACTCCTCGCCAAGCAATCCAGATACCTCCTTCAATTGGCCGCAAGCCACGCCACTTTCCGGGTCTGACTACTTGTATCCTCACGACAAGATACCGCAGGTGCAGCAATTCGAGTTCTCCCTGCAACGTCAGCTCGGAGCATCTACGGTAATGGGCGTCAGCTACGTCGGATCGGTGGGCCGGCACCTCTTGACATTCGAAGAATCGAATCCAAGTAATCAAGCGCTCTGCCTGTTCTTGAGCAACCCGTCCAATCTCGCTCCCAACAGTCCAACGTGCGGCCCGGGCAACGAGGACCCGGGACCGGGTTCGCCCATAGTACTTGCCAACGCAGTAACCAATCCCGCTCCCGGCTATCCCGGGGTCCCTACATTTGCCACCACCCGCCTGCTCACCGGACTGAGTACGACGACGTCTGACAACTTCATCAGCAACCCGTACATGACCACAGCCGTCAGCTCGAGCTTTAACTCCCTGCAGGTAAGCATCAAGCACACCGAGAAATATGCCGACTTCCTGGTTGCCTATACCTATGAAAAGTCGATAGACAATGGCTCGACGTCGTTTGACGCAACCAACCCTCTTAACCCCAGGCAAGACCGTGCCCTGTCTGTTTTCGACGTTCCGCAAGACCTAACGGTGAGCTACACCGTCCAGATGCCCTTTGACAAGCTCACCGGCGGCGCCTCTCAGAGACTCACCGGAGGGTGGGCGCTGTCCGGAATCATGACATTGGCGAAAGGTGAGCCCGTTCAGTTGATGGAGAGTGACGACAACTCACTCAGTGGCACATTCGCTGACACCATCGATATACCCAGCTATAACCCTGGTAACGGCCCTCTTTTTAAGAACAAGAATCCACGCAATTCAGCTGGGCAACCCTATTTCAACCCGAATTACTTCACTTTTGAACCACTTGGGCAGGTCGGGAATGCTATGCGCCGGTATTTCGTTGGACCGGGTCTCTATAACTTTGACCTCGCCTTGCTGAAAGAGACGAAGATCACCGAAGGCGTATCGGCGCAGTTCCGCGCAGAAGCATTCAACGTCTTCAATCATGCGCAGTTCAACAATCCAGACGGAAACATCGATGACACGGAGTTCGGGTTTGTGACTTCCGCCCAACCCGCACGCATCATGCAACTCGCCTTAAAGTTCTTGTTCTAAGCCGTCGGGTGCCAATGTTTCCAAGCCACAAGTCACATACCGTGCTGGTTCTGGCGGCCCTCTGGGCCGCCAGTTGCTTTGCCGCCTGGCCGCAGACCCCACGGCAAAGTCTTTCCCAGAAGAGCAGCGAGCCAGCCTCCACCCGCGGCAAGCAGACCTTCGCCTCCACTTGCGCCAACTGCCATGGCCTCGACGGCCGAGGCGGCGAGCGTGCGCCCAACATCGCCGAAAATCCAAAGGCGCAGCGTCTCTCCGACGCTCAGATCGCCCACATTATCGAGAATGGCATTCCCGGCACCGCAATGCCGGCCTTCCACTCCCTTGAAACTGCGGACGTCAAAGCAGTAGTAACCTACCTGCGCACTCTCCAGGGAACTAAGCAAACGGCGAAGCTGCCCGGCGATCCAGTCCGCGGAGAGACAATCTTCCTCGGCAAAGCGGGATGCTCCAGCTGCCACATGATCGCCGGCAAAGGCGGCTTCATCGCCTCCGATCTATCCGGCTACGCGCGTACGCACTCCGTGGAGCAGATTCGCAGCGCGATCACCACTCCCGCTCCGGCCAGCGACCGGCAAGCGCGACTCGTAACCGCGACCATCCGCGGCGGCAAAAAGGTTGTGGGCAGGATTCGCAACGAAGATAATTTCTCTCTGCAACTGCAAACCGAGGATGGAACATTCCATTTCATAACAAAGTCAGATCTCGAAGGGCTGGAATACAATTCGCAACCTCTGATGCCCTCTGATTACGGTTCCACTCTTACCACCAGCGAATTGAACGATGTCGTCAGTTACCTGATGAAGGTGGCGAATGTCAGCGGTGCAGGACCTCCCAAGAAAGTGGATGAATGGGAGGAATAAGCAGATTCCGCTCCTCCATGACGAACGGTCGATGAGACGTTGGTCAGAGATTCCAGTCACAGTTTCATTTAGAAAGAAAGGCGTTTTCATGAATCGCAGCATGAAAGTCCTGCCGGCCTTCATCGTAGCGACCATTGCGCTCACCGCGGTCAAAGCAGCTCTTCTGGCCGACCCGCGCGCGCCTCTGGAGTTTAAGCTGCAAGCCGAGTCGCCACAGTTCTGGGACGTGGTCGATCAAAACGCCAAGCTCGGCCTCGTAGCCACCGGCTTCGGATTTACCGAAGGCCCGGTGTGGGATGAGGCGGGCTTCCTCTACGTAAGCGACGAGACCATTAACAAGATTTTCCGCCTCCATCCCGATGGCAAAAAGGAAGAAGTCATCGCGCTTGGCGATCCCGACGGCAACACCTTCGACCGCCAGCATCGCCTGATCGATTGCGCCAGCGTGTTGCGCGCCATCATCGGAGTAACTCCCAGCGGACAATACAAAATCCTGGCAGACCACTACGACGGCAAGAAACTGAACAGCCCCAACGACGTTGTCACCGGTCCGGATGGAGCTCTCTACTTCACCGATCCGACGCTTGATCTCGTAGCCGGCGAAAAGCAGGAAATCCCGTTCCAAGGCGTCTACCGCCTCGACGCCAAAGGCAATGTGAAGTTACTCACCAAGGACCTGACGCAGCCGAACGGCCTCGCGTTTTCGCCCGATGGCAAACACTTCTATGTCGACGACAGCGAACAAAGAAACATCCGCGTATACGACATCGCTGCTGACGGATCCCTAACCAACGGCCGCATCTTCGGCGAAGAGCCAGGCGGGAAGGGTGATGGCGTGCCTGATGGAATGAAGGTAGACAAGAACGGCAACCTCTTTGTCACCGGCCCCAAGGGCATCTGGGTTTGGGACGCCAGGGGCCACCATCTCGGCACCATCGTCATGCCGGAACAGCCGGCAAATCTGAACTGGGGCGACAAAGACTATCGAACTCTCTACATCACCGCCACCACGTCAGTCTACCGCCTGCAGATGAAGACGCAAGGCTTCGTGCCATATTGAACGTTTCCTACCTACCAGCACAGAGCCGTCCGGTAACCATCAGTTGATGACGGTACAAAATTGATGCGCACCCTCCGGCTCGGTTATTGCCGGCCTGCTTATTGGATGATGACCACGTTCATGCTCCACGGAGTGAGAGTCAAGACGAGAGGCAGGGTCTGCGCTCCCATGCTGGTTGTAATTGGTGCGGCCCAGGTGCTCGTCCCTGCCGGATCCGGCGGAGTGCCGGTCGGCGAACCTGACAGATCGTAGATGGCCTTGTCGTAAGTGGTGACGTTCACGCTGGAAGAGGCGCTCTTGCCCGAAAGCGTGACCAGCACCTGCTGAGAGGTGCTTTCGTTATCGTTGAACAACAGCAGGGCTGTGCCGGTGGGATTGGTGGCCGCATAAGCGCGCACGTCGGTCGTGTCGCCGGCAACAGTCGCCGTCAACACCGTCTGGCCGTTGACGGCCATCTGGCTGAACAGCTGAAACGCGCGCGCCGTGGG
>DATHMS010000238.1:0-36457 GCA_035486795.1 Candidatus Sulfotelmatobacter sp.
CGCTCCGCCCGCGACATTCTCGGCATGCTCGAAGCCGAATGCCAGCACGCCGGAGTAAGCATCTTCCTGAACACCAAGGTTCAACACGTGGAGCGAACCACCGAATTCATCGCGCGCGCATCGAATGCGGAGTTCAAAGCGCCAGCCCTCGTGGTCGCCACTGGCGGCCTTTCCATCCCAAAGATCGGCGCCACTTCATTCGGCTACGACCTGGCCCGGCAGTTCGGCCTCGCCATCCGCGATCCCTGGCCCGGCCTCGTCCCCCTGATTCTGAGTCTGGAAGATTGCTCGCGCTACTGTGATCTGGCCGGCGTCTCCGCCGACGTGATTGCCTTGTGCAATGGCCAGCAATTTCGCGAGAAGATGCTGATCACGCACCGCGGCCTGAGCGGCCCGGCGATCCTTCAGATTTCTTCCTACTGGAAACAAGCCCAGCCCATCCTGATCGATCTAGTCCCCGGCAGCGAGGTCGCCGCCGCGTTTCGCGATCCAAAGATGCCGAGAAATCTCAGCACGCTTCGAGGCGAATTGCGAAAGCTTCTACCCCATCGCCTGGCCGACCGCTGGCTCGACGCCCACACCCCAACTTCCTGGACGAATTCCGCACTCGCGGAGACAGAAAACCAAGCGCACGCCTGGTCGATCACACCAACAGGAACCGAAGGCTACGAAAAAGCCGAAGTAACCGCAGGCGGCGTCGACACCAACGAACTCTCGGCCAAAACAATGGAGACCAGCAAAGTTCCCGGCCTCTTCTTCATCGGCGAAGTAGTCGACGTCACCGGCCACCTCGGCGGTTTCAATTTCCAGTGGGCCTGGGCGTCAGGTGCGGCCGCCGGACGGGCACTGTGAGGTTTGCAGGAGCGGAAATTCGTGGCATCGATTGCTCGAGGATGTCCAAAACAGTCTGCGTAGTCGATTGCGTTAAGTGATTTCCCCATGAGCGGCCGACACCCGTTGATCTTTCAGCAATTGTCCAAGGAGTGAAGGTTGATCTGTACTTTGCGCGTTGGCACCAGCCCAGCCATCATCCATGCCGTAGAATCAACTCTTGCTCCTAAACATCGAAAAGCTCACATACGGCGGCGACGGCCTGTCTCGCCTCCCCCCCGGCTTACCGAGAGAGGCCTCGCCCGGCAATAAAGACCGCGGCCGCGGCAAAGCCGTCTTCATCCCCTTCGTCCTCGCCGGAGAAAACGTCGAAGCCACACTCACCGAAGAAAAGCCCGGCTTCGCCCGTGCAAAGGCCGAAGCAATCGTCGAGCCCTCCCCGCACCGCATCCCGCCGCCCTGCCCGCATTTCACCCGCTGCGGCGGATGCCATTACCAGCACGCCGCCTACGATCACCAACTCGAGATCAAGAAAGAAATCCTGCGCGAGAACCTGCGCCGCATCGCCAAGCTCGAACTCCAGTGCGAAATTCAGATACATCCATCGCCGCCCTGGAACTATCGCAACCGTTCGCGCCTGCAGGTGCGAACCCAACCCAACTTCGCCGCGGGATATTTCAAGTTCGCCTCGCATGAACTCCTCCCAGTCGAACAGTGTCCCATCAGCTCGCCCCTCATCAATCGCGGCATAGCGGCGCTGTGGCAAGCGGGACGAGCTGGCAAGGCCGTAGAAGGTGTGCGCGAGGTTGAGTTCTTCGCCAATGCCGACTCGAATGGAAATGAAACAAAACTGCTCCTCGAATTCCTGTGCGCGCCCGAAGCCCGCCGCGCCGCGGTGCGGGCGTGGGCCGAAGAACTGTGCGAAACCATGCCAGAAATAGCAGCGGTATCGGCGTTCCGCGAGCCGCAAAAAGGCATCCAGGAGCCGCTGGTCGCGGTCGGCGCCTCTGAGTTAACTTACCAGACGAAAACGGCTGCCTACCGCGTAAGCGCTGGCTCCTTCTTCCAAACCAACCGCTTTCTCACCGATGAGCTGGTCACCATCGTTACCGCAGGCCGCTCCGGAGAACTAGCCCTCGATCTCTACGCCGGCGTAGGCCTGTTCTCCACAGCCCTGGCCTGTGATTTCCGTCACATCATTTCTGTTGAGTCGTCACAGACAGCTACCGCCGATCTTCAATACAATCTGCCCGTCAACGGAAAGGCGGTGCAAGCAACGGCGGAGCAGTACTTGGCCAAAGCTTCGAAACCTGATCAAGTAGTGCCCGATCTCGTAGTAGTGGACCCGCCCCGCAGCGGCCTTGGAGATCCCGTTGCTCGCGCTGTGGTAAGCGCAAGCGCGCCACGGCTGACCTACGTCTCGTGCGATCCCGCGACGCTGGCCCGCGACCTCGTCCCATTACAAGCGGCAGGCTATCGCGTGGACGAGGTGCACGTGGTCGACCTCTTCCCGCAAACCTACCATATAGAAGCGGTCCTGCAGCTAGTGCGCTGATGCGCGGGTAAAGTGCGGATAAAGTGCGGATAATATGCGGATAATGCGCCGACGCCCGGATCCGCCGCCGATAAAGAGACGTAGCTTGCTACGTCTTGCCTAAAGCGTTCCACGTGCCGGCGAGAGAGAGAAAGACGCCGCAACAAGACTTCCTCCGCCCTCACTGAACCTCAGAAACCCACTCACATCCGCCCAGGCCAACCAATGCCACCGTTACCCCTCATCGACAAACCGCCAGTCTCGATCACCCAGCATGAGTTCCAACTCAAGCCCCCCCGTCAACCCATGCTCTGGGCAGGTCTGTTTTACTCCCTGGGAATTATTGCCGGCGTCCACGCCTGGCGCCCTGCGTCATGGTGGGTAGCGGCAGTCGTGGCTTTTCTGGCAGCAGGGTTGTACTTCGTACGCCGACGCATTTGGCTCGGGGTGAGTTTAGCCCTCGGCGCATTCTTCCTGGCAGGCGCCCTTCATATCCAGCTGAGAGGCTCAACAGACACCCCCGACGCCAGCCTCTACGCCTACGCCGACGGCCAGCCAGTTGAGATAACAGCTCACGTAACGCGAGAAGGCAAATTCCGCGAAGGCGCTCCAAGCGAAATCAGACAGACCCTCGACGTCGAGACGGAAACAATCGTCGCAGAAAATGGCAAGCCGACCCCCGCACACTCCGGCCTGCGCCTTGGAATCTACAGCACTCACCCTGACGCCATTCCCCAAGCCCCTGCATCTCCCACGCCCGCAATGCGCCTTTTCCACTACGGCGAACGCCTCCGGCTCGCAGTCAAGTTGAAACTCCCGCACAACTTCCGTAATCCTGGAGCCTTTGACTATCAGGGATACCTAGCCGCAAACGGCATCTCAGCGCTGGGGTCGGCAAAAGCCGAAGACGTCGAAGTCCTCCCCGGCTTCGCCGGCAATAATCTCGAACTTTGGCGAACCCGTATTCACGCGAGCATCATCGCCAAAGTCCATGCCCTGTGGCTTCCGCCGCAGGCCGCTCTAATCGACGCCATGGTCATCGGCGAAGAAGCCTTCATCGACCGCGACACCCGCGTCGATTTCCAACGCTCCGGCACTTATCACATCCTCGTGGTCTCAGGAATGAACGTAACCATCTTAGCCTTCGTTGTTTTCTGGACCTTGCGCCGCATGCGCCTCGGAGAAATTCCAGCAACCTTGCTGACGATTCTTTTCTGCGTTGCCTACGCTTTTCTAACCGACGTAGGAGCGCCGGTCTGGCGAGCCACTCTGATGTGCGCCATTTACCTCGGCGCTCGCCTGCTCTACCGCGACCGCGCCATGGTCAACGCGCTCGGCGCAGCCGCTTTAGGATTGCTCGTGTTCGATCCCCGCCAGCTCTTCACCGCCAGTTTCCAGATGACATTTCTCTGCGTCCTGATCGTCGCCGCAATCGGCCTGCCGCTCGTCGAGCGCACGTCGCGCCTCTACCGACAGGCCCTCACCCATTGGGACGCCGACGACTACGGCCCATCCCTGCCTCCCCGAGTAGCCCAGTTCCGCCTCGATCTCCGCCTCCTCGCGCGGCAACTGGCGCGTTTCATCGGGACTAAATGGTCTTTCCGCCTCACACGCACCGTGACCATCATCTTCTTAGCCGCATTCGAGTTGCTGCTGGTCTCAGCGGTAATGCAGATGGGACTCGCTCTCCCCATGGCATATTACTTTCATCGCGCTACCACCATCGGCCTCCCCGCCAACATCGCTGTCGTCCCCCTCACGCAGCTCCTGATGCCCGCAGCCATCCTGACCATACTGCTGGGCTACGTTTCCCCGATCCTCGCAAGACTTCCCGCACTGCTAACCACCTTCGCGCTGCAATCGATCACCGGAACGGTCCACGGCCTCGGAGGTCTGCGCCTGGCCGACCTTCGCGTCGCCACGCCCTCACTCGTAATGATGGCTGCAGCTTCCGCAGCTTTAGTTCTCGCGATGTTCTGCGCCCGCCGCCGCCCACTCCTGGCAGCGGCCGGGATGATCGCCCTGCTGCTTGCCTCGCTGGCCTTAGCCTTCGCTCCTCCCAAGCCCCAAACCCGAGCCGGACTTCTCGAAGTAACTACCATCGACGTAGGCGAAGGCGACTCTATCTTGTTAGTCACGCCCCAGGGCCGCACCCTGCTGATCGATGCCGGCGGCCCCATCTGGGGCGCCGGCTCACAACTCGACTTTGGCGAAGACGTAGTGGCGCCCTACCTCTGGACCCGCCACATCTCCCGCCTCGACGTCGTCGCCATCTCTCACGGCCACTCCGACCACATCGGAGGCATGCCCTCAGTGCTGAAAGATTTTCGCCCGAAAGAATTATGGATCGGCCTGCTGCCCCCAAGTCGAGCGCTGGATGACCTGATCACTGAAGCCCACGCCCTCGGAATCAAAGTAGTCCGCCACTGGGAGGGAGATGAATTCGATCTGGGCGGAGCAAAAGTAGACGTGCTCTTTCCGCCACTGGGCTGGCCGGTTGGCCTCGAGCCCAGGAACAACGACTCCATGGTCCTGCAAGTTAGCTACGGCAACACTTCCGTTTTGCTCGAGGGTGACGCCGAAAAAGCAGTCGAGCGCCGCATCGCGACCCTGCACCATCCCCACGCTGATTTGTTAAAGGTAGGCCACCACGGCAGCGCCACATCCACCACGCCCGAAATCCTGCAGTCCGTAAAGCCCAGCTATGCCGTGATTTCAGTCGGCTTCCGCAACTCCTTCGGCATACCAAAACCCGATGTCCTCGAGCGCCTGCAAAACTCCGGAGCCCGCGTCTACCGCACCGATCTCAATGGCGCAGTCACCTTCTACCTCGACGGCCACAAGGTCACTCCCTGGCTGGCAGCCCTCCAGTAGAGCCCGCCAAGGGTAGAGCAGGCCTTCAGGCCTGCGTCAAGAGTCCCGGCGCTGCTGGGCTTTAGCCCCACCGAAAGATCGGGAAGGGCACGACTTCAGTCGTGCCGCCAAAATCCCATAGAGACGCGGGCTTTAGCCCCTGAGGGAATTCCCCCCACAACACTCAACTCTTCGTCTCATCATCGTCCTGAGCGTCCCCAGCCGGCTGCCGGTACTCAGCAATCAAGGTCCGCGCCTTCTCCGCATCCTCTTCCCGCACTAGAATGATCATTCCCCCCAGCCCGGGAAACGCATCCTGCAAGAAGCTGGCGGACGCGAGATCGTTTTCAATCCCCGCCGAATCGAGCAGTCCCTTCACCACCATCGCCTCCGACTCCTCTTCGCTGTCGAAGATCTTCACCAGTTTTTCATTGGGATCAGGACGTCGTTCTTCTGCGGGCGCATTGCGCTCTGCCATACCATCTCCGGTTCTCGGAATCCGCCGCAACGAGCCGGCCGCCATTCCGCACTCCCGTGATTCTAACTCTTCTCACGATTTGAGGTGCCGAGCGGATCCACGGTTGCACAAGTCCCCTCACCGCCGCGACCTGTTCCCCGTCAGTGAACCCGGAGAGCTCGGGAGGAGTACCGTTAACACCATTGATATTGCCTGTCAATCTAGGCATTCGCCTTAATCCGTGTTCATGCTTCGTCGGCAGAAGGCACCGCGTCGCTCGTCCAATTCGGTGTGGCAGATCGTTTCCATCGCCGCAATGATGATCATAAAGACGATGATCACAAAGATGATGGTCACAAAGATAGACGATGATAAAGGCGAGAATGGAGCGAGGGTGGAGCAGGCCTTCAGGCCTGCATCAAGGGCCAACAACATTGGGCTTTAGCCCCTGAGGTAACTGTTTCCCGCACAGCCCCCCAGAAGGCGGAAGATCGGCACTTCAGCGCCGCGTAAAGGCCTACAGAATATATCTCGACAAATCCTGATCCTTAACAATGTCCGTCAGCATCTTCCGCACATAATCCGCGTCGATGATAACGTGATCGCCTTTTCTCTCCGGAGCTTCAAAGCTAAGCTCATCTAGCACCCGCTCCATGATGGTATGCAGCCGCCGCGCTCCAATATTCTCCGTACTCTCATTCACCCGAAACGCAAAATGTGCGATTTCCGACAGCGCTTCCGGAGTGAACTCCAGCTTAACTCCTTCAGTCTCCAGCAAAGCTGTGTATTGCTTGACTAAAGAAGACTTCGGTTCCGTAAGAATCCGCACAAAATCTTCCATGGTCAAAGACTGTAGCTCCACTCGAATCGGAAACCGCCCCTGCAGCTCCGGGATCAAATCGCTGGGCTTCGAAACATGAAACGCCCCCGCGGCAATAAACAAAATATGGTCCGTCCGCACCATGCCATAGCGCGTGTTGACGGTCGTTCCTTCAACAATAGGAAGAATGTCGCGCTGCACGCCCTCCCGTGAAACATCCGGACCATGCCCACCCTCGCGCCCAGCAATCTTGTCGATCTCATCCAGAAACACAATCCCGGAATTCTCCACCCGGTCGATCGCCGTCCGCGTAACGTGATCCATGTCGATCAGCCGCTGCTCTTCTTCCTGAATCAGATACTCGAACGCCTCATTAACCTTCATCTTCCGCTTCTTGGTTCGCTGCCCAAAGATGTTAGGCAACATGTCCTTGATGTTGATGTCCATCTCCTCAACACCCTGGTTCGTCATGATTTCGAAAGAAGGAAAATTGCGCTCCCGAACATCAATCTCAACCTGCCTGTCGTCCAGCTTCCCCTCGCGCAATTGCTGTCGCAGCTTGTCCCGAGTCCGCGAAGAAGATTCGGCCAAAGCAGTATTGCCGTCAATCACTACTCCGCCGGCAGTAGTGGGCTCAGCCGGCCGCGCCGGTGGAGACGGAGGCAGCAGAATATCCAGCAACCGCTCTTCCGCATTAAGCTCCGCCTTGTCAGCCACGTCCTCCAGCTTCTCTTCCCGAACATTGTCGATAGCAATCTCCACCAGATCCCGCACCATCGACTCCACATCCCGCCCCACATACCCAACCTCGGTAAACTTCGAAGCCTCCACTTTCAAGAACGGAGAATTCGCCAGCTTAGCCAGCCGCCGCGCAATCTCCGTCTTCCCCACCCCAGTAGGCCCAATCATAATTATGTTCTTGGGGATGATTTCTTCGGCTAGGTCGGGAGTTAGTTTTTGGCGGCGGGTGCGGTTGCGCAAAGCGATGGCCACCGCGCGCTTCGCGTCCTTTTGGCCGATCACGTGTTTGTCGAGTTCGACGACGATCTCGCGGGGAGTCAGTTCGTCCAGGGCGAGTTGCTCTTCTTCAGCGCTGCTGGGTAAATAGATAGCCATAAAATTCAGTGACTAGTGATCAGTGCCCAGTGGTCAGCTTTCCTGGCCACTGATCACTGGCCACTGACCCCTGTTCTTATAGCTCTTCGACCGTTACTACGTCATTCGTATAGATGCACATTTTGCCGGCGATCTTCATGGCTTCTTCGGCGATCTGGCGCGCGGTTAATTGCGTGTGCCTTGCCAGCGCTTCAGCGGCTGCCTGCGCGTACGGGCCGCCGCTGCCGATGGCAGCTACTCCGCCGTCGGGTTCGATTACGTCGCCTTGTCCACTCAGTAGGAACGTTTGTTCTTTGTCGCAGACCAGCAACAACGCTTCAAGGTGACGCAGGTATTTGTCGGTGCGCCAGTCTTTGGCTAGTTCTACGGCGCCGCGGCCCAGGTTGCCGTGGTACTGCTCTAGTTTTGATTCAAAACGGCTAAACAGAGTGAAGGCGTCGGCCGTCGAACCGGCGAATCCGGCGAGAATCTTGTCGTTGTACAGGCGTCGGATCTTCTTTGCTGAGTGTTTGATGACCGACTCGCCAAGCGTGACCTGGCCGTCGCCGGCAAGAACCACGCTGCCGTTGCGGCGAATCGATAAAACGGTTGTGGAACGGATCAGTCGCTTCGGGGACATGGGCGCAATCTTTGATTATAGCAGCGGCGAAGGGTGCTGTTCCCGGGCAGTCATTGAACTTTTAACCACAGAGACACTCTTCAGCTTCGCTCAGGGGCAGGCTCTTCGCCAAGCCCGATGTTGTCAATAGGCAAAAACTACGCGATCGCGTCTATGTTGCTCATGCGCGTGGAGATATAATTGTGGGAAATGTGGCGGGATCACCTGTTTCAAAATGATATACTGAAAGTATAGAGTAGAAAAAACTCGAAGAAAGAAGGCGTAGCCCACGGGCTGCGCCTTTTATGTTTTTGGAGAACCCATGGCGTGTCGTGGCAAAAAGCTTTTCGAGACTTACAACAAGCGCGGCGAGTGGGCTGAGCTGTTATTCATGACCGTAGCCTCGGGCCGCGGCTTCAACGTCGCCAAGCCCTGGGGAGAGTCACGACGCTATGACGTCGGTCTCGAACAGGATGGCCGCTTCCTCCGCGTGCAGGTCAAATCCACCGAGATGTGGCTCGGGACATGTTACCTCTGCCAGCTCTACGCCTTTGGCCAGCGCCCCTACACCGCGAAAGAGATCGACTACTACGCCATCTACGTCCTGCCCGCCGACGCCTGGTACATCTTCCCCGTCAGAGACTTGGCGGGAAAGCGAACGATTGCACTGACTCCCCACCTCAAAGGACACAAGTACGAGCGCTACCTCGAAGCCTGGCCTTTGTTAGCCCGCCACATGGCCCGGCATTCCACAACCACGGTCCAACCCACAAAAGATAATCGCTCACCCTCGATGAGCCGCCTCACCCAGCGCATCCTCAAACGCCTGGAGGGTCTCGACCGCTAAATCGTCGGCCAATCGCATCAACCTTGCCTAAAGAAGAACCGCCCCCAATAAAAGCTTTGTCATTACGACCGGAGCGGAGCGAAAGCGAGCGAAGTGGAAGAACCTGCTGTCCGTCGCCTCAAAACCACTCCTTAATTCTGCGCCGGCGGCACGTATTCCTGAGGCACCGAACCTTCCCCAAAGAAGAACGAGCCCAACAAAGCTCTGTCATTCCGACCGGAGCGGAGCGAAAGCGAGCGAAGTGGAGGAACCTGCTGTCCGTCGCAGCGCCTCAAAACCAGCCGTTACTTATGCACCGGCCGGGTGCCCATGTTTCGCGTTCTTCGCGAAACGTGGGATTCCACTGATTTCTTGTCGGACTTCTATCGGTTGCTCTTGACGGCCCCTCGGAAACCGGCAGCGCCGTGGAAGAGCGGCGCTTCCAGCGCCGCGTCAAGCGGCACAATTCATCCGGGCTTTAGCCCCGGTGGTCGCGTTACTTCTGCACCGGCGGCACGTACTCCTTAGGCACCGCGGACCCTTCCCCGAAGAAGAACTGGTCCAGCTGTTTGACGATCACTTCCTGATCTTCCCGTCGGGCGGGGTTCAACCGGTATTCATTGAGCAGCATCTTGCAGTGTTCAGTCCACATCCTCCAGGCTTCCTGCGACACGTTGTCGTAGATCTTGCGGCCCAGATCGTTGTCGAAAGGCGGCTCGTCCAGCCCGGGCATTTCTCTCTTCAATTTCACGCAGAAAACGGTGTGCGCCATACACTTCCTTCGTTCAGGAAATTTCTCTACCTAAGATTATTACACGGGATGGCGGGCCGGAAACTGCCTGCTTCGGCTGTCAGGCTTCGGGCGCCGGCAAAAGCTCTTGGCGACGCCCGAAAGCCCATAGCGAAGGACTATTTCTTCTCTTCACCCTTTTCCGGGGCCTTGTCTTTGTCCTTGTTCTCGATGGAGAGTAGCTCCACTTCGAAAATCAGCGTGGAAGCTGGAGCAATCCCGGGACGGCCGTGATCACCGTAGGCAAGATCGGACGGAACGAACAGTTGCCACTTCGAACCGACCGGCATGAGTTGAAGCGCCTCGGTCCATCCTTTGATGACTCCAGTTACAGGGAACGTCAACGGCTGGCCACCCTTATAGGAACTGTCGAATTCCGTCCCGTTGATGAACGTGCCGCGGTAGTTGCAGACCACCGAGTCGCTTGTCGAGGGTTTCGGCCCCGTGCCTGCCGTCAGAATCTTGTATTGCAGGCCGCTGGGCAGAGTGACCACTCCATCTTTGCCTTTGTTCTCGGCCAGAAAAGCCTCTCCCTCTTTCTTGTTTGCTTCGGCAACTTTCTTGTTCGCTTCTTCAGCCTCTTGCATCTTCGCCTGCTGCTTCGCGCGCAGATCGTCCTGCACTGCCTTGAGCGCCGCCTGAGCTTCATCGTCGGTCAGCAGAGTCTTGCCACCCGCCATGCCGTCTTTCAGTCCACGCGCCAGAATCGCCGGATCAACCGGCACTGACTGTTTTCCAAGATTCTGTCCCATCTTCATCCCGAGAGCATAGCTGAACTTCTCTTTTTGCGTTTTTAGCGTCAGCGGAGCCGGAGTCTTTGCCGCAGTTGCCGAATGCGCCTTCGCCGCCGGAGTCTGCGCCTTGGCAGACGAAGCCGAGGATGGAGAAGCTGGTGGAGTCGTCGCCGCCGGTGTCTGCTGCGCCAGGGCATTCCCCAGCAGCATCCCAGCCGCCAATATGTTTATCGCTGTCATGAAGGATTTGTGCATACAGCCATTGTCCCATTGCCCAGACATCTCCGCAAACCAAACGGTTAGCCAAGAAGATGCGGGGACAAAAGCATCCGGAACTGTCCCGGGAAAAGGATGGTGGGCCCGCCAGGATTCGAACCTGGGACCAATGGATTATGAGTCCACGGCTCTAACCACTGAGCTACGGGCCCGAGATGGTGATGACACTACTTTATCAGTCTGTGGGTGTTGGGCTGAATCTTTGGGCAGAGCTACTTGTTGCCTGGTCATGGTTTTGGATTCTTTACGTAGGTATTCAGCCAATTGTTCATCTCCCAGAACATGTGGAGAACGGACTCGCGGCCGGCGTAGCCGTGGGACTCAAGGGGGAGCAGTACGAAGCGCACGGTTCCTCCCTGGCCTTTGATGGCGCTGAAGAGGCGTTCGCTCTGGATGGGGAAAGTGCCGGTGTTGTTGTCGGCTTCGCCGTGGATCAGCAGGATTGGGGTTTTGATTTTGTCGGCAAAGGAAAATGGAGACATCTTGTAATACACTTCGGGCGCCTGCCAGTAGGTACGCTCTTCATTCTGAAAGCCGAAGGGGGTCAAGGTGCGGTTATAGGCGCCACTGCGCGCGATGCCGGCCTTGAACAGATCGCTGTGAGCGAGGAGGTTTGCGGTCATGAACGCGCCGTAGGAGTGGCCCATGACTGCAACCCGGTTTCGATCTACGACTCCGAGCCTGGCTCCTTCATCGATAGCAGCTTTCGCACTGGCGACGAGTTGTTCCACATAGGTATCGTTCGGTTCCGCCTGGCCTTCACCTACGATGGGAATCGTCGCGTTCTCGAGTACGGCGTAGCCTTGTGTGGCAAAAGGAACCGGCGATCCCCAGTACAAGAAGGGAAATTCGTAGGGAGAGCCGGTGATCTGTCCGGCCGCGGTTCTTGTTTTGTACTCCGTGGGATAGGCTTCCATCAAAGTTGGCAGCGGACCGTCTGCGGTCTTGTAACCGGGAGGGAGATAAAGATTTGCGCTGAGGTCGACTCCGTCGGCGCGTTTGTATTTCAGAACCTGTTTCTTGGGCAGCGGCGCATTGCCATAAGGGTTGGGAAAGCTTGTGACCTGGGCAAGAGAATTAGCGCCGACATTTTTGAGGAAATAGTTGGGACTTACGTCTTGAGATTCCCGTCGAATCAAGATCGTGGGACCTGCTGCGTCCAACACTGCCGATGGGACTTCAAAAAACGGGGCAGCCGATTGCCAAAGGCGCTTGGTGTCTCCGTGGGCCAGGCTCATTACTGAAACAAATGGCTGATCTCCTTCTGGAGAAGCGCCCTCCGCGTGCAAATACACACCGTTGCCATCCGGAGTGGTGCGCACAATAAGTTTGCCGGCTTGGTTGATTGTTTCAAACGGGCGGCCGGGATCATGATAGCGATCTTCAAAAGAACCTTCGAACAGCTTCACGGACGGTCCCGCTGCCGATGGTGATACCGCGAGCATGATCCGCTTGCGATCCTTCCACCGTCTCTCTTCTACAATCGCAAGGCGGGGATTTCCCCACTCCACGCTTTCGAAGCGCAGAGGGATTTCCGCCAGTTTCTGGGGCGACCCCTCGAATGGTGCTGACCAGGCGAACAGAGTATCGCGAACCTGGGCTTCTGTTCGCGGATCGCCGCCGTCGGCTGCTTCCACCCAGAAGACGGTGGCAGGAGCATCGCTGCGCCATTCGACTTCGCGCGGCCCGGTTTCCACGGCATCGTGAATGTTCGGGATGGTGTCTTCGAGGGGCTTGTCAGCCAGTTGCTTGCTCTCTCCGGTCTTCAGATCAACCAGGGAGATTTTTTCGGGAAACATTTCGAAACGAAGAAGATAAGAATAGGGACGATGGCGTTCGTCGAGGAGGGCATAGCGGCCGTCGGGGGAAGGCGAGGCGCTTTCCATGACGCCCGGCTTGCCCACGGTTGCGATTTTGCCATCGAGGCCAACGATCACAACCTGCGACGTTGCGTAGAAGTCGAAAATCGCTTCGTCCTCCGGGCTTTTGAGCAAATCCTCATAGGTCGGCCCGGGCGTTACGCGTCCCAGATTCTCCTGGACGACTGGTCCGGTGGGCACTTCGCTGCGGACCGGCGCGGTTCGTTGTCCCTGTCCCTGGCCGTGTCCCTGCACTTGGGCTTTGAGCACGGCTTTACACATCAGGCGCTGGCTGTCTCCCAGCCACTCACAAGGCCGGCCGAGGATCCCGTTCAAGGCTAAGCCAGGGATACGCCGCGCCCGTGCCGATGCTACGTCCACGATCCAGAGGCTCAGGCCCGCATCGGTCGTCGCATCGCTCGCATTCACGAAGAAAAGATGGCGGGCATCCGGCGCCCAGCCCGTGAACCGGATTTTGGCTTCGGCCGGCAGTCCCGCAACCGGCTTTTCGGTGCCGTCCGGCAAGGCTTTCAAGCTCAAAGCCGTTACGTAGCGCCCACGGCTGGGTCCGTTGGTCTTGGGATTGAAGCGTAATCCTGCGAGGCGCAATTCGGGCTGAGCCAGGTCGGCGATCGAGGGCAGTCCGGAGATGGCCTCGATCAGCAGCCAGCGGCCGCTCGCTCCATCCCCGGGGGAAACTTCCACGATGGGGGTGGGTCGCGCATCCACCAGGTCAATGATGGCCTGCGGCGGCTGTTGATACTTCAGACTGGTCTGGGCCCCGACCGACACCACGCAAAACATCAGAAGGAAGAAGAAAAAGAAACTGAAGAAGCGCCGCGCCGTTGCGCTGCTGGCGCCCGAACAAGCAAAGCCACAAGTTTTCATGCCACCCTACCTTCCTCTGCCAAACTCCTCGGGGATCGAGGTATATCTGCCGTCAAAGACCAAAGACTAGTTCCTGTTCACGCGCGCTCCAATGTGGCGTGCTAATGGTTGCAATAGAGCTGCGAGGCGAAACTAGCAGAAGAATAGCTGGTCTCTTGAGGGAGTCAACAGCGAATCTTGCTCAAGGTGGTGCTTGGGCCTCATGCTCTGCGCCATTCGACATCGCGCCCAACTTTTCGCGTGGGGCAGGAAAAGGCCGCTTTAGGCGGCGCGTGTTACCAACTTTTACCATGTTCCGGGACTTGAGTGTAATCGCCTGTTATCGACAGTTACGGCTTCCGAGTGCTAAACGCTGCAGGCCTTTCTGAGGCTTTTCATGCCCCTGCTTCGTAATACGTAAGAGCGGGAGGTATTGCCGATGAAACTCTCTTTGACCTTGCTTGTGGTTATCCTCCTGGTACTGGGCGTTCTGGCCGGATGCGCGTCCGGGCCTAATCCGTCCAAAGGAACGGCCAGCGAGCACGGGGGAGTTGCGGGCTTCTGGCTCGGCCTCTGGCAAGGCTTTATTGCGCCCCTGGTGTTCGTGGTCTCGCTGTTCCGGAGAGACGTCAGTATCTACGAGGTCCACAACAACGGCACTTGGTACAACTTCGGCTACCTGTTCGGTCTAGCCTGCTTCTTCGGCGGCAAAGGCAACCGGAGGGCGCGGCGTGCGGTGAGGTCTGGCACCCCTCACGGAAGCGCGGGTCAATGAGTGAAATCGCCTGTTTACGACAGCAGGGATTCACGGCTGATCTGTATTCGTATTGCGATGTCGGGGCAACCCGCAACTGCTGCACTTAGCGCGCAATTCGAACCGCCATCCGCACACCGGGCACCGCACTGCAAACCTCAAAAAGACGGCATAACGTGTCCGCCGCTCGCGGCCTGCCGAACTTCGCGCCTTGGCGCTTGGCTCTCGCTACCCAGCCATGACGCGGTCACTCCTGCGGATGTTCTCACGCCTTCAGTAGAACTACGTGACCAGACCGATCGCAGCACGCCCTGCTTGGCGATGGTCGCCATGATGGGGATCACGACGTCCTTGAAGATTCCGGTGCGGAAGAATAGCTGGTCTCGGAGGGAGTCAACAGCAAATCTTCCTCAAGGCGGTGCTTGGGCCTTATGCTCTGCTTTTCGAGTTCTCGGTGATAACTTTTCACCGCCTCTTCCGGTTTTATTTCTCCGTCGGCGATCAAGCGGAGCATGCGGATGAATTCCAGCGGGTGTTCGGAATCTTTAATCCTTCGACCAAACAGGGCGACCCTTGCGCCGTGGTTTCGGGCTTCGGCCAATAGTTTGAATGCGTCGTAAGTGGTTCCGCTGCTGCCTCCGAGTATGCCGACGACAACGGAGGGATCGTAGGCGACTAATTCTTCAAGAGGTCCCGGCCCGAAGTAGGGGATTTTCAGAAACAGCGGCCGTCCACTGGAAGGCACGCCGGCGAGTGTGCGCACAATCTGATCGTTGACGAAGGCGGGCACTTGCTCGGAAGACAGTCCAGTCAGGGGGGAATTTGGGGCAAACACTTCGAGAAAGTAGTGGAAGCCGCATTTCTCGGCTTCGGCGCGGAATTCGCGAAAAGCGCGCAGGGTGCGCAGATCCGCTTCGAGATCGTTGTTGAAAGTCATGGAATACAAACCAAGGTTGACGACGGGTGAGCCCTGGCGAGGCGCGGTCAGGCTGCCAAATTGCGCTTCCTGGATGTAAGCGGTAGCGAAGGGGGCCGAGGGTGACTCGCAGTAGCGCGCCCCGCGCTGGAGCCAGATGTCGGTGGCATCATTGATGCGCACCGCTGGAGTGACATGCGAGCCTTCGAAAAGCCGCTCTTTATGTGCGAGCGTATCCATGGTTGATGCCGACGCCAGCAATACATCGACAAAACCCTGGCCAACGACCGCGCGGATTTCTTCAAGAAACGCGGGAGCTGAACGGAAACCGTGGCCGGAGCGGGCTTTCCCGAAGCAGGGGATGCCCCAGGCCATGTCGGCATCCCGGGCATCGGCAAGAATGAAAGTGCCGGCCGAGGGATTGGCGCGAATTTCAGCGAGCTTGGCGAACAGCGACTTCCCGCTCATGCGTGTTTAATCCTCGATCACCGGGGCGCGGCGAATGTTGGGATCGGTGAAGATGTCGAATTCATCAGTGCTGGGACTGGAGAACTCGGAGACCACGGCGCCATCCGGGCCACCCTGGAACCAGTGCAACGTATCCGGTGGAATGGTGTATTGTTCGCCGGGGTGCAGCGCAATCTCGTGAAATACGGTGTAGTGGCTTTTGCTCGCCTGCGGAACTTTGGCCTGAATGCGAGGGGTGGGCGATCCCTCCACGTAGAGCCAGACCAGACCCTCGCGACAGCGAAAAGTTTCCTGCTTGCCGGCTCGTCCATTGACCGGCGGATGGCGATGTTCCGGGCATGTCTGGCCGGGAAAGAGAATCAACTCCTTGGCACAATAGCGATCAGTGTTGACGTAGGTCACCAGCTCCAAGCCTTCAGAGGCGAGGCGGTTCAGTCCGAGATCGGCCACCTCGATGTTGGCAGCCTCTTCGCGGGTCAAGGCAATGCCGACGCCGGCCAGCCTCTGCCGGGCTTCTTTTTGTGCGGCGAGCACTTCAGTTCGTTTCATCTTAACCTCCTACTCTCGGTGTGGTAGCCGCCAGTGCCGCAACTATCTTACATGGGAAGGCACGCATGGGAAGGCCCGCATGGGAAGGCATGCATGGGAAGGCATGCATGGGAAGGCATGCATGGAAAGGCGTGGAGCACGGGAAGGGGTCGAGCGCAAATTGCAGGTCGACTCGTACAAGCCAAGAGGTGTTTTGGATGAGGGTGTTTATATCAGCGTCTTGCTCCGCTGGAGGCGAGCAGGATGGTTGGGGTCGGTGAATTCGAGCAGCTCGATGGGCGCGCCGTTTTCGACTATAAACGCGACGCGGACGCCATCGGATGGGCTGTTGGGAGGAATCAGGATTTCGCGGCCAGCAAGCTCGGAGGCGAGATCAGCCACTTCGAAGGCGACGTGCGGAACTTGCCGGACGAGATCAGGAACCGCCGCGTCCGCTTCGAAGCGCATCCACTCCACGCCAAACTCACTTTTCTCGTGGCTGACGACAAAGAGTTTCAGGTGTTTCAAGTGGGTCTCGCCAGGCTTCGTTTCAGTAGTGGGAATTCCGATGTGATGGTACCGGCGCATTGTTTTCGCTCTCCGAAGCGGAGTTCAATAAACCGGATAAAGGGAAACCGAACTGGACCCGAAAGAGCTGAGGCAATCGAAGCTCTCAGTCAGGCGGGGCAGTTCGGCAAACGCTGCCAAAAAAATGTCTTTATCTAGCGCACTTGATCCAGCGGACTTGACGCAAGTCCTTAGTCTCCGGCATCGGTGCAAGAGCATACCCCGGTGGGGAACCCCAGCCACTGCACGAAGAAGCAGGTCTCTTCAAGGTTGAAGCTTAACTCCAGTTGCGAGAGGTTGGAATCCGTAAGAGGCGTCTCGGTGATGCTGAACGCGCCCGAGGACGAAGTTTTCTGGACGTGAGTCAGCCAGCCTTTAATCCCATCCGCAGGGGTCTCACTCATGGGGTTGCAGGTTCCGTTGGCGGGAACCAGACTCGAAACTACCTTGACGATGCCGCGGGTGGGCCTGGTGCCATGGTCGAGCATGTTGCCAACGAGGTTCGAGTTGACGGTAAGGTCGAGGTATCCGTTGGCCGTGACCTGGCAGCCACAGCATTCCGCCATCTCTTCCTGGTTGTCGAAGACATAGAGGTTCGCGCACAGGGATGCGGCGGAATTGTCGCCATCGTTAGTGAGACGCAAATGCGCACTGGGCGCGCCTGATGCGTTGGCGTTGGTAAAGTAGCCCACGTCGTAGGTGTAGTCTTGAGCGGCGGCGGAGCCCGCTCCGAGCACCAAAGCAACGGTGATAAGGGAAAGAAGTGTACGCCTAAGTGTATTCATGCGAACTTCTCCTAAGCTAGCGCCCGTGGCCGGGGGAGGAGGAGTCAGCTAGAGGCACGCTGAACGTGAAACTAATCCTTCGTGCAATCTTTGCAAGTACCCAAGTGGGTTAGTCGGGTTAAAGATATCCTCAGGTAGTGAACTTACTTCACTTGGGCTAGTCGGTGATGCGCGCGTAAGTTTGGCGGCTCGCGATGGAGTGAAGCTTAGCGGGGCAAGATCTCGTTCAATGCCCACTCAATCCGATCCAACTCTTCGCGGATGACTCTTATCGACTGCTGGTTTTTCACCGGGTGGGCCAAGGGAGTGATTCCGTCGAGGGCGCCACGGATTTGATGATTGCGGGCATAGATGAAGTTAAGCCTTGCGCTCCTCTGTTTTCGATTGCGGAAAGTATCACTGACGAACTTGGTGGCGAACCAGGCAAAAACCAGGCCAAATAAAGCCTCGATCGGGATGCGATCGGTAGCGCCGTCAAATTCTGAAAACAAAAGCCGGTAGACCGCCTCGCCCATACCGAACGAGGCGAACAGTACGGTTGCCCCGAACAAATAAACCTTCAAGCGCTCCATGGGTTGAAAGCGCAAAGAGTCGTCGCTTGCGTCAGGCGCGGGCACGATGTTGATTGCCATGATTCCCCCAAATGATCGGTTACCGTGTGCAGATTGCAGACAGCGGTAAGGTACCGATTTGCTGAAATGATAACTTGAAATCGCAACTGACGCGACCGCTTCTTTTTATATCAGGGTGAGGTTCAAGCGAGATCTGAAGGATAAGGAAGTTTTCCAGAGCTTGGAGGATTACCAGGCTCGGTGCTTTTCCATCTGCTCGTGATCACGGCGTTTGCGGTCGAGGGAGGATTGAATGGCCGCTTGCAGCCTGAGTTCATCCTCGTCGTGGAGGCGGACGAACCTGAACGGCTGAAGACTCCAGGAGATGGGACTTAACATTTCTGCCATGCCGACCACCGACCCACGGCGAGTGAGGAACATCAATGTGACCTGGGAGCCCTGGTCCAGAGGGTGAGACAGGCAGAGCAAGCCGCCGGCGAGAGAGATGACCTGCAATCGGCCGGGTACGCTGCGACCGTCCTGGCAGCGAAGTACCGCGGGAGTGATTTCTGAGAGATAGGTTCGCGGGGCGCGCCGTGAGGCCGGCTGTGGGGGGAAGGTGATGGGGGCAGAGTCGAGTGGGGAACCTGGCCGATACATCGAGCTTACGTAGGTTTTTTGCACTGGATATCTCGGTTGTTGCCTCTGTGCCTGACCCTGGCGCCAGTCGTCCAAGGCGTTGGCGATGCGTTCGACCTCTTCGCGGCATTTCCGCATCTCGAGGACTGTCTCGAGAGACTGGTCGATCTTCTGGTGAACCTCGCGCAGGTCGGTTTCGTGCGGTTGCAGGATGAAGGAATCGAGCGCAGGCTCGTCTGGCGCTTCGAGCTCTGGTGTGGCTTCGAGCTCTGGCACGGCTTCGGGTTCTGGCGCGGCTTCGAGCTGTGGCGCTGCTTCGAACTCCGGCGCGGCTTCACGTCCGGTGCGGACGGCGTGGAATTCGAGTCCAAAGCAAAAGCCGGAGCGACTGCGAACGACGCCGGCCACGCGGATCTTGCCCATGGTCTGGAACTCGACCTCCATGATGTCGCCGGGCTGGAGATTGACGCCGCCGTATAGCTCCATGCCGGAGCGGCTTAACTCGGAAACCAATCCGGGGACAACTATGTCTGCGACGCCGGTGCTGGCCGCGACGTAGACCGGCAAGTGCACGTGATAGCGGGGCCAGCGACGAGTATTGACCGAGTTATAGCGAAGCAGTGTCATGACACACGATCTAGTTCAGCAAGCCCGTGTGCAGCAGGTATGCCGCAACGGCCAGAGCGATCGTGAGCAGGCCAACCGCCCCTGCCAGTTTGAACCGCTTAGGCCGCGGCTCGCCGTCCCGCGCCGAGGCAGCGCGCAGTTTCTGAATCCAATCCTGATCGGACTTGTTCTGACCGGAGCGCTCCCAGACGAGTGATCCGAGGCGGCGCTGATCGTCGGCCGCCAGTGAAACGATGCGGAACGGCTGAAGGGTGCTGGTGCCGGGGAGCAGCATCTCCGCGCCTGCAAGCACGGAGCCGGCTCCGGTCAGGAACATTACCTTGACCTGTGATCCCTGGAGGACGGGTTGAGAGAGCGAAAGGAGACCGCCAGTGAGAGAAATTACCTGGAGTTTGGCTTCTGTGCGCTGGCCGTTGGGAAACCGAAGAACAGCCGGAACATTGCCTGCAAGATAGGCGCGCGGGGCGCGCCACTGTGAAAGAGGCTGGGGGAGGCTGGTCATCAGGATACCAGTATCCAGCAGGGTGGTTACTAACAGAAGATTACGGAGGTGCCAGTCGAGGTCCGGTTACCGCGGGTGTTGTTACCGGCCCAAAGGGCGTCACAGGGCCGTTGCGGGATGCGGTCTTGTTTTCTGTCGATGCCGTGAACGAAGTGCAGGATTAACCTGCCTCAAAGCGGCCGGGCTTGACATCCTCCTATATTTCTGCAATTATCGAAACATGCGGCCCACACGACCACCGTCTGAAAACGTCGTGAAGTATGCAGATATGTTTTCAGCAATGGGAACCGAGGCACGTTTGCGGATAATGCAATTGCTTTTGGAAGCTCATCCGGACGGCCTGGTAGTTGGTGAAATTCAGGAAGAGTTGGACATTCCGAACTCCACTCTGTCACACCATCTCGACAAATTGAAGTCTGAAAATCTCGTCAGCGTCTCACGGGAAAGCACCTTCCTGCGTTACACGGCGAACACGGATGCGCTTCAGGAAGTTCTCCAGTTTTTGTATGCCGAATGCTGCACGAGGAACAAGGCACTCAAGCCGGAGTCAATCATTCAATGCTGTAAGTGAGGAGTTATGAATCAGGACATCAAGGAAGTCGTGAAAGAAAAATACGGTCAAGCAGCGTTGCGGGTCAAGGCTGGCGGCAGTTCTTGCTGCGGAGCGACCGCCAGTAGCGGTTGCTGTGACCCGATCACATCGAATCTGTATGATGCGACGGAGGCTGGTCAGATTCCCGAAGAAGCAATGCTTGCCTCGTTGGGATGCGGGAATCCAACCGCCTTAGCAAAGCTCAATCTGGGCGAGGTCGTTTTGGACCTTGGCTCCGGCGGCGGAATTGATGTCTTACTGTCTGCGAAGCGGGTCGGGCCGATCGGGAAGGCGTACGGGCTGGACATGACGGACGAGATGCTGGCGCTTGCCAATGAGAACAAGCGGAAGGCTGGGATTGAAAACGTCGAGTTCTTAAAGGGTGAAATCGAACGCATCCCGCTGCCTGACGAATCCGTTGATGTGGTCATCTCAAACTGCGTGATCAACTTGTCCGCTGATAAAGACGCGGTTCTGCGCGAAGCCTTTCGCGTGCTGAAACCGGGCGGACGGTTCGCCGTGTCGGACGTAGTGACTCGCGGCGAAATAGTGCCGGAGGTTCGGAAGAGCCTTCTGCTTTGGGTTGGCTGCGTAGCGGGATCGCTAGAAGAGAACGACTACCGCAGCAAGCTGGCCGCCGCAGGATTTGAGCAGATAGGCCTTGAACCAACCCGCGTTTACAACGTGAATGACGCCCGCGAATTTCTAGCTGGCCAGAACATCGATGTTGACGCAATCGCGCCGCAGGTGGATGGCAAAATCATGAGCGCTTTCGTGCGTGCCGTGAAGCCTCGGCGCGACTGACATGCAGGATCATTACAACGTTCTGTTCCTCTGCACGGGCAACTCTGCGCGTTCAATCATGGCAGAGGGGATTATGAACTCGAAGGGCCGACCTCGGTTCACGGCTTACAGTGCGGGGAGCCATCCTTCAGGTGCGGTGAGACCAGAGGCATTGAGGCAACTCGAAGCGGCCCACATCCCGACCGATGGATTCAGAAGCAAGTCGTGGGAAGAGCTTTCGAGGCTGGATGCTCCAGAGCTCGACTTTGTTTTCACGGTCTGCGACAGGGCCGCGAAGGAAGTCTGTCCGGTATGGCGGGGGCAACCGATGACAGCCCATTGGGGAGTTCCTGACCCAGCAGCGGTCAAAGGAACAGAGGAGGAAATCCAACGGGCCTTCCGTGACGCATTCTTCCTGCTCGACCGTCGCATCACTCTTTTTCTCAACTTACCGCTCACGTCTATTGACGGCCTTGCCCTTAAGCAGAAATTGGACGACATCGGACAGCGATGATTCGCCGGTCGGCTTGTGTTGGCGGTGAGGAAGCCCGAAGATGGAAATGGCGGGCTGACGGACGGCCGAGGCGGCCGTCTCTACAGGGGTCGCGACGCTGCACACGACAGCAGGTTCCTCGCGCGCTTGCAGCGCGCTCGGAATGACAAAAAGCTTTTCCTTCGGCGCGCTCGGAATGACAAAAGCTGCTTTGGGGCGGCTTGCCAAAGTCTGGTGGTCGTCTTTATGCTTATTAGTAGTTTGGAGAGGAGTGTTATGAAGAGTTTTTCGGTATTATTGCTGACTTTAGTCGTGGCTGCGCTCTCCGCGGTAGCGGCGGACCAGGCTCAGCCTCCGGTTGCGGGCACTCAGGCGCCTGCTTTCAGTCTGCCCAACCAGGAGGGAACGCAGGTGTCGCTCGATCAGTTCAAGGGCAAGTGGGTTGTGCTTTACTTCTATCCCAAGGACTTTACTTCGGGTTGCACGATTGAAGCTCACAATTTCCAGCGCGACATCGATAAATACACGGCGATGAATGCCGTGATTGTTGGCGTCAGCGTGGACGATGTGGATTCTCATAAAGGCTTCTGCGCCAAAGAGGGGTTGAACTTCAAGCTGCTGGCCGATTCGAGCCACGTGGTGGTGAAGGAATACGGCTCGACCATGGAATACAACGGGATGACGCTTGCCTCCCGCAACACGTTCCTGATCGATCCCGCGGGCGTGATCAGAAAGGTGTACGTGAAGGTGAGTCCGCAAGGTCACAGCGAGGAAGTGTTGGCAGATTTGCAACAGCTGCAGTCGGCAAAGTGAAGTCAGGCGAACTGCCCGGTCCTCATCCCGATTTTCTCTACGGGACGGCATGGAAAGAAGAGCGGACGCCAGCGCTGGTGGAACTGGCGCTCCGCATGGGGTTTCGGGGTATCGACACCGCTAACCAGCGACGGCATTACTTTGAGGCTGGAGTTGGTCAGGGGTTGGGGGCTGCTTACCGCGCGGGAGTGGTGACGCGCGCTGATCTTTTCCTGCAAACGAAGTTCACCTACCGGCCGGGTCAGGACCACCGGCTGCCTTACGATCCCGCGGCCAGCCTTTCCGTGCAGGTCGCGCAATCGATGGCCAGCTCACTGGAACATCTGGGGACTGACTACGTCGACAGCTACGTGCTGCACGGGCCTTCCTCGGGCTACGACTGGACCGATGCGGACATCGAGGTCTGGGAAGCGATGAAGAAGGAGCGCGATGCGGGGCGCACCCGGCTGCTGGGGGTGAGCAATGTTTCCCTGGGGCATCTGGAGCGGATGGAGGCGGTGGGCTCGGGGACTCCGGCGTTCGTGCAGAACCGCTGCTACGCCCGCTTGGGATGGGACCGCGAAGTGCGATCGTTCTGCCGCGAGCGCAAGCTCGTTTATCAGGGATTCTCGCTGCTCACGGCGAACGTGGAGGTGCTTCGTGATCCTGTGGTCACGAGCCTTGCTGCGCGGGCGGGGGCCACTGCGGCTCAGGTTGTGTTTGCATTCGCGCGCGCGGTTGGGATGCTGCCGCTGACTGGGACTTCCGATGGCGACCACATGAAGCAGGACTTGGCCAGCTGTGGCCTCGAGCTTCCGGCTGAAGCAGTGCGGGGGATTGAGGATCTGGCCGGGTGAAAGGTCCCATTGTCAGGCTGACGGAGGATCAGGGATGCTGCAGGCGCTGGAGTACGGCACGTGCCGGGGGATAATCGGGGGCGATTCTCAGGGCGATCTTAACCTCGGCTGCGGCCTCGTCGTAGCGATTCATTCCCGCTAGTGCCGCTGCCAAGTTCGTGTGATACTCCGCATCGCCGGGGGAAATGGCAACCGCAGATTCAAATTGCTCGACCGCTGACGGAAGCTGTTGGCGATCGCCGTAGACGCCGCCAAGATTGTTGTGCAGCGAGGCCTGGAAATCGTCTTTCGGAGTGTGGATGGCAAGAGCACGCGAAAAGTATTGCTCAGCTTCGTCGAGATTGCGTTTGTATTCCCAGGCGAGAAGGCCGAGTGCGTTGAGGACATTTTCATCGTGGGGCCGAGCCGCGAAGGCGCGGTTCAGCAGGGGCTCGGCGTCTTGCCACCGTCCTGATTTCAGAAGGATCAGGCCCTCCTCGGCATCCAATTCAGGGTCGTTCTGAACAAACTCCCGCCACTGGTGCAGTATCTGCAGAGCACGAGCGTAATCGCCCCGATCAGCATAAAAGGATGCTAAGCCTTGCTGGCTGCGGGCGAGATCGAGCGCGTCGGGCGGATTCTCGCTCCGCGCCAAGGCAATGGCTTGCAGATAGTGCGCTTCCACTGATTGCGAATCCGCGGGATTGTCGCTCTGGGTGGCGGCGACCATAAAGTGCACAAAAGGCGCGTCGGGTGACGAAGCCAGAGTCGCGCCGAACAGAGTTGCGTCGTCGTGCCAATCCGGGTTTCGGGCGAACGTTTCCCAGGAAAACCAGACTACTACTGCGGTCAGAAGGAAGGCGGCTAGAGGCTTCTGGAATTTTTCCGGGAATCTCTTGATGGCTGAAGCTCCGATCAAGGCCGTGAGGAGACAGAACCCGACCGATGGAAGATAGAGATAGCGTTCGGCAAAAACGTTTCTGCCTAAGGCATAAATATTCATAACCGGCAGCAAGGTTATGAATACCCACAGAGCGGCAAACACGGCTAATGCAGCGCGGCGGAACCCATAGTAGATCGCGAGGCATGCCGTAGCCACAAATAGAATGCCGGCTATTGCCCGGGGATCTGCGATCGAGCGTATGGGAGAGAACACATAATAGGCATTCAAGCGAAGTGGGGCGATGAGTTTCCACCAGTACAGCGCCATCAGGTGGAAGGCGTTCAAGGCGTCCTGAAAGGGGGTAAGCTGCCAAATTCGCTGGTGCATTGAGAGGAAGCCAAGTATCAAGAATCGCAAGGCGAGATAACCGGCCAGGGCACACCAGAAGGGGAAACTAAGCCTGGCAGACTCGCGGAGCCGGTTTGGGAAATTATCTGGTGCAAGACAAAATACATAGGCCGCGATAATCGCGGGAAAAACCATGGCTGTTTCCTTCCAGAGCAGCGCAAGGGTGAACGCTAGCAGTGAAAGGCACAACAACAACCAGTACTTGGGAAGCCGGGTCGCTGTCAGGTCCGGGCTTTGAGGCGAACTTTGATCTGGGCTTTGATCTGAACTTTGATCTGAACTTTGATCCGAAGTTTGACCGCGGGCGGAAAGAAACAAGCCGAACGCGATGAGAATGAAAGTTGCGCAGCCCAGTTCGGGCAAGGCGGAAATCCAGTCGACTGCCTCGGAGTGGACGGGGTGGACTGCGAACAAGGCGGCGGCGGCAAACGCGACTGCGAGGCGCCGCGTCAACTTAAAATAAACCAAGAACGCCGCGAGAACTGCTGCCAAGGCAAATAAGACGCTAAGAATGTGCAGGTATTGAGGCTGAAGTCCGAGCCAGGCTGCCGTCACGCGATAGGAGACCATTTGTAAGGGCCGGTAATAGTTTGAGTGAGCGGACTGATCGCGATGCGCGTAGCCCCAAACGTCCGAAGAGAACAGGTGAGTCCACGGGGAACTTGCACGGAGAGCAGGATTCATGAGGATCTGTTGGTTATCGTCCCATACAAAACCATTGCTCAGGCTGCCGGCGTAGGCAATCAGCACCAGGGCGCACAGAGCGACGACGGCGATTGCGATGCCCATCCAGGGACGCGGTTGCCATCTGGGCGACGGCGATGGGAGCGACGGACTGGCATGTTCCAAATACCTACGTCTGCTTCGCACTCTCTCTGATTTGCCCAATTGAATTCACCGGTCGCAACGCGCAAATTGGAATCCGTGACGCTGACATATCATAGCTGTCGATAAGGGCTAAATACATATGCGATCCCGAACGGGCAGCGGCAGGCCCGGAGCTCGTTTCGTTGACTTGCCCGGTACAGCGACGTAGGATTCTGCGAATGATCGGACGGACCATCTCGCATTACCAGATTGTGGAAATGCTCGGCGGGGGCGGGATGGGCGTCGTCTATAAGGCAGAAGACACACGGCTGCGTCGCTTTGTCGCGCTCAAGTTCCTGCCCGAAGAGGTTGCCCGGAACCCGCAGTCCCTCGCCCGGTTTCAACTGGAGGCCCAGGCCGCGTCGGCGCTGAATCACCCTAACATCTGCACGATATATGACATCGGAGGGCAGCAGGGTGAGGCGTTCATCGCGATGGAGTTTCTGGATGGGCTTCCGCTGAAGCATCGTATTGCGGGGCGTCCGGTGGAAATGGGTGTGTTGTTGGCGCTGGCAATCGAAATTGCCGATGCGCTGGACGCCGCGCACACTCATGGCATTATTCATCGCGACATTAATCCATCAAACATTTTTGTTACCAAGCGAGGGAACGCGAAGATTCTGGATTTTGGCCTGGCGAAGCTCACGGTAGACGACGAAGCGCGGGTCAGCGGCGGCACCTTCGGAGGGGCTACACATTCGCCGGAGGACCTGACTCGCCCGGGAGCTGCTCTGGGAACTGTTCCTTATATGTCGCCGGAGCAGGCTCTGGGCCGGCCGCTGGACTCCCGCACGGATTTGTTCTCCTTTGGCGTGGTGCTCTATGAGATGGCGACGGGAGTGCTGCCTTTCAAGGGGCAAACTTCAGCTGCGTTTTTCGACTCTCTGATTCACAGCGTGCCGGAGTGGCCTTTGCGATTTGACGCGGCAACGCCAGCGGAACTGGAACGCATTGTGCGGAAAGCTCTGGAGAAGGATCCTGCGCAGCGTTATCAAAGCGCGGCTGAGATGCGGGTTGATTTTCAGCGCCTGCGCCGGGATTTAGAAGGAGGCCAAGGCTCGACGAGCGGGACAGCGGCGCGACCGCCGGATTCGAAGGAGAGGATCCGGGCTCTGTTCGCGACGGCTGCCGCGACGGTTCCGGCAAAGCCGAGAGTGAGAATCGCAGCGTCAAAGATCGCACGGTGGCTCGCGGCTGGAGCGGTTGCCATTGCTGCCGTGGTGGCAGCGCTCTGGGTCGTTAAGTCGCCAGAGTCCCCGCCGGTTGTGATTTCATCGCTGCAGATTACCAATGATGGCGCGTCGAAGCGCTCTCTGGTCACCGACGGCACCCGGCTGTACTTTTCTGAACAGGTGAACGGCCACTCGCTGCTGATGCAGGTTTCGACCTCGGGTGGAGAAACCGCGCCCGTACCAATCGCACTGGCAAGCGCTGACATTTACGATTTCTACCCGGGCCGTTCCGAATTGCTGGTGAAAGGCGTGGCGGAGGGTTCGGATACAGAATGGCCGGTTTGGGTGCTGCCGGTGCCGGCGGGGTCCCTGCGACCGGTGGGAAACATTTTGGCCCACGCCGCGGCGTGGGTTCCTGACGGACAACACATTGTCTACGCCGCGCAGTCAAGTTTGTACGTATGCAATGTAGATGGAACGGATTCGCGGGAGTTGATTACCGTGGCGGGGGTTCCATTTGCACTTCAATTTTCTCCCGATGGCCGACGCTTGCGGTTCACTATCCGGGACACCAACCAGCGCACTTCTTCTTTATGGGAGGCTTCGCCGGACGGAAAGGGTTTGCACGCGGTGTTGCCGGACTGGAACAAGCCGGCGCAGGAGTTGGATGGAACATGGACGCCGCAGGGCGAGTATTTCCTTTTCGAATCGACGCGGGATCACGCCCAGAACATCTGGGCCTTGCGTGAGAGCACGTCGTGGTTCAGCAAAGCGTGGTTCAGCAAAGCGTGGTTCAGCAAGGCGTGGTTCAGCAAAGAACGGTCTCGCAATGCTGATGCTGAGCCGACGCAACTCACAGTAGGGCCGCTCATGTTCCGTAATCCGACACCGAGTCCAGATGGAAAGAAGCTGTTCGTAATCGGCGAGCAGCGTCGCTTCGACTTAATCCGCATGGCGGGGAAGTCGCAGCAGTTCTCCATCGCGCTACCGGGCGTTTCGGCGGGCGAGGCCGACATCCAACCGAATGGCGAATGGATCACTTATGTGGCGCATCCGGAACTCACCTTGTGGCGGAGCAAACTGGATGGCAGTTCGCGGACGCAACTCACTTATGCGCCGATGCAAGCCCACATACCGCGCTGGTCCCCGGATGGAAAGCAGATCGTCTTTATGGCATCGCGCCCCGGGAAACCGTGGAGAATATTTGTAGTCGATGCTGAGGGCGGCGAGGGCGGCACGCCGCGTGAGGTGATTCCGGCAGACCACAACCGAGCCGATCGTCATCAGGACGATCGTCATCAGGGTGATCTTAGTCAGGGTGATCGTAACCAGGGCGATCCGTCCTGGACTCCGGGAGGCGATGCGATCGTGTTCGCGGGAATGCCTTGGCAGGAATATGGGAAAGCAAACGGCCCGAACATTCACATCGCCGATTTGAAGACGTCGCAGGTCTCGGATGTGCCGGGATCGGAGAACCTTTTCAGTCCGCGCTGTTCGCCGGACGGACGCTATGTGGCGGCGCTCTCCGCGGACTCGACGAAACTGATGCTCTACGACATGGACAAGAAGAGATGGACACAGCTGGCGGCGTCGCGCTTCGGCTTCGAGAACTGGTCACGGGATGGCAAATATCTTTATGCCGAGGATTATCCCGATAAAGTCGATGACGTGGTGCGCGTGAGTGTGGCGGATGGCAAGGTGGAACGGTTGCTCAGCCTGAAGGAAATTCCGCGCGGATTCGATCCGTGGGAGTTCTGGGTGGGGCTGGCGCCCGATGGTTCGCCGCTGCTGATGCGGGATAGGAGTACACAGGAGATTTACAGTTTGGATGTGCGGTTCCCGTAGGGCTCAGGCTGTCCGTCCTGCCCAGGTTTCTCGCCCCTGTGTGCCTTCTACTTTCGGCTCGCCTGAGAAAGTCGGATCTCGAAGACTCTTGGCCACAGTTTCCCAGTAACAAAGAGACGTTTTCGAATCGGATCGTAGGCGATGCCGTTCAGCACAGCTTCGGATTCGAGGCGGTAAACTGGGCTCAGAAGTCCCGTGAGATCGATCCACCCGACCACGTCACCGCTCTGTGGAGAGATCCGGGCAATGCGATTACTGTGCCAAACATTCGCGAAAATCTCTCCCTCCACGAACTCCAGTTCGTTCAATTGCTCGACTGGAGTGGCTCCATCGTGGACTGTAATGCGGCGCTTTTCTTGAAGAGTCTCCGAATCTAGAACGCGAATCCTTGACGTTCCGTCGCTCATGAAAACTTCGTTGCCATGTGCCGCAATGCCCCACCCCTCTCCTGAGTACGAAAACCGCCGCAAGAGATGGAAGGAGTTCAAGTCGTATACAAAGCCCACGCCGGACTTCCATGTGAGCTGGAGGACTGTGTCTCGGACGAGGGTGACGCCTTCGCCAAAGAACTCGGGCCCCAGGTCGACTTGTTGAATAGCTTCTCCCGTCTCAAGGCGAACCTTTCGAAGCGACGATCGTCCGTGACGGCCTGTGCCCTCATAAAGGAATCCGTCGCGATACGCGAGGCCCTGGGTGAAAGCCGAGGTGTCATGAGGAAACGATTGGACGATCGTAAACGTGTACTCTTGCGGCGGGCTCGCTGTGACCGGCGGAGAAGTCTGTCCCGTCAGGAACAGGCTGCAGGCAGCGAAAAGAAACACAAGGACAAACAGACGGGAATTCCTTTCATTTTACGTGGACCCTAGCTATTGTCGCATCGCGAGGGGAGTTCGACCGCCGAGCAGCCCTAACGCCTGGTCGGTCGTGATAAAAGTTGCTCCGAGGGCTTGCAGCTCGGCTACGGTGCGGGCTCCGTCTTCGGCTTTCAGGGTTTCGATTGCGTCCTTAACGATGGAGACGCGATGGCCGCGCTCGAGCAATCCCTTAGCCGCGAGACGAACGCAGTATTCTGTCACCACGCCGAAGACAACGAATTCCGTGTCATCTCCCAATCGCTTAACGAGTTCCCCGGCGTGGCGGCTTTCAAAAATGTCGAGCGTTTGCTTTTCGAGGAGAATCTGCTGATATTGCTTGAGATCACGCGGCAGGGCAGCGGTGGGCTCATTCGGTACGGTGACAACTTTCTGTGTGAGCGCTTCAGGAACAACCGCGGAGCCTGGGGTGCCTTTGATACAGTGTGGCGGAAACATCTTGAACTCGGGATCATCTTTGATGTGGAAGCAACCGTGGGAGACGAGAAAGACGCGGCCCTGGCGAGCGGCGTCTGTGAGTTTGCGAATGTTGGGGAGCAGGCGTTCGGCGCCGGGCACGTACAGCTTGCCGCCGGGGAGCATGAAGTCCGCTTGGGTATCGACTTCCCAGAAAATTATGTTGCTGGATGGCATTACTGTTCCACCTGATCGCCGCTGCTGAAGTTAGAACAAGCTTATTATCGCAGGGCGACGATTCGTCGTGGTCAGGAAGTGGAATCTTGGAGGCGTTGAACGAACTGCAGCAGGCTCGCCTCCAGGGCATTCCTGGTTGCTTCTGGCAGGTCGAGGAAGCGGAAGGGCTGGAGCCAGCCCTGGGTGGCCCACATGGGGAACATCATTTCCGCCTTTTCGCGAATGGTGGTTTCGCCGAGGTGGAAGATGACTTCCACATGAAGCTTTTCGTCGAGCGGTTTCTCCAGGTGCATAAGGCCGCCGGTAGTAGAAAGCTGATGCAGTTTGCCTCGTATGTGGCGGCGGTTGGGCAGTCGAATGAGCGTCAGGACAGAGCCACGCAACTTGACGCGAAAGGGGCGGTCCTTGCCGACGGGAAAGCCTACGGACGATGGACCGTGCGCGACCGACTCTGGAGTCTCGGACATCGTAGCTAAAGTATGGCACTTCGCTGGCAGCGGGACGAGGTTACGAAAGCAGCAGAATTCAGTGGCCAGTGGTTAGTGGTAAGTCGCCGGAGTGGATCCTCGGGAAGAAATCTGCGTTGGTGGGGTCGACCTGCTGACCACGGATCACTGAACACTGATCACTATTTTCGGCTGGGATGGGCTTCGCCCTGGCCGGAAAACAGGTTATATGGCCACGCGCCCTTGCTGTTGGCCGGGGCCTTGGTTTCGCTGGCGGAGGCTGGGTTGGAAGTGGAAGCGCAATTCCAATCTGCAGGCGGATCGGCGATTCCCCAAACATTTCCAGGGTTGTAGAGCGACACTCCGATAAGAAAGTATTTGCCGTCATTGCCCAGCGGCAGACAGTTGGCGACGCGGGCCGAAGCGCTTCCACCGCCCGGCAGATCATTCAGCAGCACGGGAGTTCCGATGGGCAAGGCTTGCGGCGCGCGGAATCCGCAACCCTGCGGACTGACTACCAAGGCGATGCACTCGGCGGAGAGCGGATGTTTCCGATCCATGCTGATCACCGTGACGGGAATCTGCACACGCAATCGCGTGCTGCGGCGCGTCGGCTTGGGTGTGAGTATTTCCATCTGCGAGACTCTTATTCCGCTGGAAGCTGCATGGCCCTCCAACTTCTTAAGTTTGACAGAAGGGAAGGCGTATGGAGTCTTAATAAAGTGCTAGTGCAGGTGACGGAAGTAACCTTCGATAGTGGCTTAGGTCAAGGCTGGCGCCGGCCGGCTCTGGTTCGAGAGACGCTGCCTTGCCCTGTTAAGATGGCTCGACATCGTGAGCAATCTCGTTGAACGGACCAGCGAAACCGGACCCGTGAACTCAGGAGATCCAACCTGTGTAGACGGTTCAGCGGCAACCACTCCGGTTGCACTGGAGTGGGAACTGCTGCTGGCCGCGAGCTCAGCTGATGCATGCGAGAGCAATCTGGGCCGCATCAGGGGCTTGCTGGAGAAACCGATCGAATGGGGTGCGGTGCTTCGCCTGGCGGACAGCCACGGGACGTCTCCGCTGTTTTATCAGAATCTGTCACGTTTAGGCGACATGGTTCCTTCGCCGGTGCTGGAACAGCTTCGCGAGCGTTACCAGAAGAACGTCTACAAGTCGCTCTTTCTGGCGCGCGAGTTGATGCGGATTCTGGATAGTCTGGATGCGCTGGGAATCGACGCTATTCCATACAAGGGCGTCGTTATGTCGGAGGTCTACTACGGCGATATGGCGCTGCGGCAGTCCGGCGACATAGATTTGTTCGTTCGCAAGCGCGACTTAGCGGGAGTCAAGAGCGCTCTCGCGGATCTGGGATACACAACGCGGCTCGTCATCCCGGAAGAAGTGTTGGAAGACTACGTCGCTTCGGGGTATGAGTGGGTTTTCGATAGTCCCGCCGGACCGAACCTGCTGGAACTGCAGTGGGCTCTGGAGCCGCGGTTCTACGCGGTCGACTTCGACATGGAGGGATTGTTTGAGCGGGCGGTGAAGGTCAGGGTGGCGGGGCGGTCGATGAAAACGCCTTCTCCGGAAGATCTGCTGCTGGTGCTTTCCGTGCATGCGGCGAAACATGTCTGGGGACGGCTGATCCTGCTTCGCGATATCGTGCAGATGACAAGGCTGGGGAATCTGAATTGGGATCTGGTGCAGAGGCGGGCTCAGGGACTTGGCATTGAGCGAATTCTGCGCGTCACGGTTCTGTTGGCGAACCGTTTTCTGGCAAGTGCGATTCCGGCGGCGATGGAGGGCACCGTACTCGGGGACCAGGCGGCGCGGGGCCTGGCTGATGAGATTGCTGCGTCCGTGGCTGGCGGAGTTCCCTACGATACGGAGCAGATGCCTTATTTCCGGCTGATGATGCGGCTGCGCGAACGGCGGGCGGATCGGGTGCGATTTCTTGCCCGGTTGACGTTTACTCCGGGGCCTAGGGAGTGGGAGGCGGTTCGGTTGCCTGGGGCTTTGTCTTCTCTTTATCGGGTGGTGCGGTTGGGGCGGCTGGTGGGGAGATTTGTGCCGGGTAAAGGCCCCCGCTCATAAAGCATTGGGCGCTGCCTGCGCTTTGCTGGACGGCGAGGCGGCCGTCCCCACATCGGTCTGCGAAGATTTCAGCGGCTGGCTAGGCCGCCGGCGGTTTCGCCGCCGTCCATCGTGTAGACATGTCCCGTCGCATACGCGGCGTCGTCGGAGGCCAGGAATGCGAACAAGGCCGCGATCTCTTCTGGCTTGGCGTGGCGGCTGAGGGGGATTTTGCGGTTTACTTCGTCGAGCATTGCGTCGGTGTACTCGGTGCGCTGCATTGGAGTGAGAACGTATCCGGGGGCTACAGCGCACACGCGAATTCTGGGTGCCAGCTCGAGAGCCATGGAGCGAGTGAGTTCGATGACTCCAGCTTTGGTGGCATTGTAGCCGGCGTAGTAGGGATAGCCCATGCTGCCGTTGGTGGAGGCGGTTTGCAGGATCACTCCGCTGCCGCGCTCGGCCGAGAAACGTTCCCACATGTGGCGCGCGGCGGTTTGCGCCACGTAGAAGACGCCGGTTAGGTTTACGGCGATAACCTGGTCCCATTCTTCGGGCGTAATTTCGAGGAAGCTGCGGCGGATGCTGATGCCGGCGTTGTTGATGAGGACATCGACTCCGTCCATGGCGCGGACCGCGTCGGCGAAGGCGGCTTCGGCCTGCATGAGGTCGGTGACGTCGGCGATGATGGCCTCGGAGACTGCGGGTAGCTGGCGACGAAGAGCGGCGCACGCCGCGGAATCGCGGTCGAGGATGCAGACCCGGGATCCTTCTTCGAGAAAACGCGCGGCGGTGGCGGCGCCGATTCCGCTGGCGCCTCCGGTGATGAGGACTCGCTTGTCTTTCAGGCCGCGCATGCCGCTTCTATGGTACCAAGAGACGAGGCCTGAGGCCGGAGCTGTGGTGGTGCAGGCAGACAGCAGGTTCCTCGACTCCGCCGTCGCTGACGCTCCAGCTGCGCTCGGAATAACAAGGATCCTTTAAATGGGTTTGCCGCGGAAGAAGTAGATGAGTTCGATGATGAGGATGATGACTACCATTAACTCGAGGACGAAGGCGCGGCTCTGGTTGAATTCGTCGACCATGAAGCGGTAGAGCTCTTCGGCGGTTTGCAGCTTTTGCTGGACCAGGTCTTTGTAGTCGGGGACGCCGACCTTTAACGCCGCGAGCTTGTAGAGGCGGGCGGAGAACATGTCGCTTAGGAACTTGATGGCGTTGTCGGCGCGCTCGGTCAACTCACTCACGTCGAGCAGGACGGTGTGGAGTTTGGATGCGGCTTTCGCGGTGCGCCAGCGGGACCAAAGGCCGCGGCCTCCGCGGTCGAGGAAGTCGTAGACGCCTTCGAGCTGTTTGGTGAGCAGATCGTCGTAGTGTCGAAACTCGAGCAGCTGCGAGTTGGCGTATTGCAGGAGCTGGATGGCGGTTTCGGCGCCAGAAGGACTGTCGTAGATGAAGGCGGCATTCCAGCCAATCACGGCGAGATCGTTGGGATAGTAGGAAATGCGTGATTGGAGGATCTCGTGGCGTTCGCCATCGGAAAGCGGCTGGCTCTCACCGCGCACGACCTGGGAGATGTAGCCTCCCTGAGAAGCGAGGAGATCCGTAGCGGAGGGTGATCCCGCAATTTCACGCAGGTGGAAGATGAAATAGTCCTCCTGCAGCCACTCGGTGGTGTAGGGCTTGACCAGGGCCGGGGCGGCGCGTTCGAGTTTCTGCTTAACGATGCGGGTCGCGAGGCTCTCGAAGTTGGTGTCCCAAACCCAGCGGCTGGAGAGCTGGACCAGCTTGTCCCAGTCGCCTGAAAAGGGCAGCTCGAAGACCACGCTGACCACACCGTAGTCGAAATATTTGATGTCGCCCTGCAGGCGCTCGCCGCTTTCGAGAATCAGAGGTTCGAGGACTTCTTCGACCGGGGGACGCTGGAAGCGGACGTATCCAGGAGCGACGTGCCTGAAGCTGGTATCTGCGGTGCGGGCACCTAGGATTTCGCGAAGCTGATCGAGGCGAATCTCTTCGCATACGTCGAACTGGATCAGCACCAGCACGGAGCCGCAGAGCGGGGCGTCGGGTGGCTTGGTGGCTACTAGAGTGGGCAGGGCTTCGGCCGGAACCTTGCCCACGGCTGGGGCGGTAATGGTGGTTTCATGATCCATAACGCCTGTGCCCTGGAGTTCGCTGGCTGAAGCTGCGGGCTCCATTACCTGTAGTTCGGGGTCCATGACTTCCTGACTGAGAATTCTGACCTAGATTCGGATCGCCTTGGTGTTTTGTCTAGGGCCCCTTTTGGAGGAGCGGGCGAACGTCCTATTGTCCCAGAAGTGACGCGATCTGGCGAGGGGTTTGGGTTAGCATGGAGCTATAAAACAGCGCTAAACGCTGTAGAATCAGTGCCTTCTGGATAGTTCCCATAATAGAACGCCGCCTGCCGCCAGCGCAGCTAAACCGAGACCGGCGTGCTTCATGGACTTGAGGATCTGGGCTTCGCGTTGCTGGGTGCGTGCGGTTTCTGGGTAAGGGTAGGAGTCGTGGATGGCGGGGCCGAGGACGGCCGTGGGCAGCGCCATTTGCAGGACTTCGGCCAGGTGCAGGGCGCGGCGGGGCGTGCCCTGGGCGATCTGTTCGCGGCAACTGAAGCCGTCGGCGATGATAAGCCAGTCGGGTGGCGCCTGGCGGACGGCGGGCAGAAGTTCGAGTTCGCCGATGGCTATGGACAAATCGTACTTGTTGGGTTCGAAGCCGAAGGAGCCAGCCATGCCGCAACAGCCCGGGGCGGGGCTTTGGAAGTCGACGCCTAGCCGGTGCAGTACTGACTCCTCGGCAGTCATCTTCATCAAGGATTTGTGGTGGCAGTGACCGTGGAGTAGCGCTTTGCGGTTCAGTTGCGGCAGTGGGACATTCTTGGCGAAAGTTTCGAGGAATTCGCTGAGCAGGAAAGTCTGGCGGGATAAGGCTTTGGCGCGCTCGTCATCTGGAAACAGATTTAGGAGTTCGTCGCGGAACACGGCTACGCAACTGGGTTCCAGGCCTACGATGGGGATGCCCGCTTCGATTTCGGGCGAGAGCTCGTCGAGGATCTGAAGCAGGAGCGATTGGGCGCGGTCGAGCATGCCGTGGTCGTAGAGCGGGCGTCCGCAGCAGAGGTTGGCTTTTGGGACTATGACCTCGAAACCCGCGGCTTCGAGGACTTCGACGGCGGCTTTCGCGGTGCCCGGGTGGAAATAGTTGTTGAATGTGTCGGGCCAGAGGAGAACCTCAGGGGCTAAAGCCCGCGTGTTTTCGGCGCTGTACGGCACGGCTGAAGCCGTGCCCTTCCCGACCTCTTTTCTAAGATGGCTCGTCATGCGGCTCAGGTTTCGACGTGCAAACCAGGTTTTGAAGGTTTCCGGAGCGAAGGCGGGGATCGTGCGCTCTCTGGGAATTCCTGCGATGAGCTTTGAAAGATCGCGCAGGAGCGGAAGTTGCGTGGTCAGATTGGCGAGGCCGGGGGCGTGCGAAGCGAGGTGCGCCCACCGGTCGATGTTGCCGAAGGCGTAGGCGCTGCGCGGGAGTGGACGGCCTTCATAATAATGGGAGAGGAACTCGGCTTTGTAGGTGGCTACGTCGACGCCTACGGGGCATTCAGTTTTGCATCCCTTGCAGGCGAGGCAGAGATCAAGCGACTGCTTGACTTCTTCGCTGCGCCACCCGTCGCGGATCACTTCACCCTGAGTCATCTCCCAGAGCAGGTGAGCGCGTCCGCGAGTGGAGTGTTCTTCTTCGCGGGTGGCGCGGTAGCTGGGACACATCACGCCGCCGTCATCGTGGCGGCACTTGCCCACGCCTACGCAGCGCAGAGTGGCTTGGGCAAGGCTGCCGTGATCGGCGGGGAATTTGAAG
>DATHMS010000239.1:0-4527 GCA_035486795.1 Candidatus Sulfotelmatobacter sp.
TGGTAGCTGGTGAGCGCTGCATCAGTGAGCGGCGCAGCCTCGCGCGGGTCAAGAGTGCCAAGTGGAAGAAGAAAGCGCGTGGACGGGACGATCATGTAGTTGGCCATACCGCCATCTCGCCCGAGACCGCCAGCTCTAGTCTTCACAGGACTCTCGCAATAGTTCTCCATACCTACTCGGCAGTTCGTACAACTGCCGCAACCCCAGGGGCCGTAGACGATCACTGGGTCCCCAACCGCAAACCCTGTCGCGCCTGAACCCAGCTTCTCGACCCAGCCCGCATTCTCGTGCCCGAGTGTGAAAGGAAGCGGCATTCCGGGAGTGTTCGCAGGCGTCTCCAAAATGTGAAGGTCTGAATGGCACGCGCCTGCGCCGCCAATCTTTATCAGGACCTCTCCCGGGCCCGGCTCGGGCACGGGCACTTCGCGGAGTTCTGCCGGCTTCTGCAACTCAACGAACTGGAATGCTCGCATCGTCTCCTCAAATCTCTAATCTTGGATTCCGTCGAAGTCGACTAGTAGTTGGCTAGGCCCGCGAAAGACATTGCTCTGCCGGTACGGCGGTGGGTCGACAACGAGCCGCGGATTCTTCACGCGACGAAGAAATGTTTCTAACGCGAGGTTGACCTCAAGGCGCGCCAGTGGACCGCCGAAACAGGTATGGATGCCGCTTCCCCAGCCGAAGTGCTCATTGTCTCTGCGCTCAGGGTCGAATTTGCTCGGGTTGGGAAATCTCTTCGGGTCGCGATTCGCGGCGCCGTACAAGAGGTGAACCTGCGAGCCTCCGGGGATGACCACTCCGCCGATCTCGATGTCGGCAGTAGCGGACCGGCTGGGAAAGAACTGGACGGCTGATTCGACACGCAAGACTTCCTCGATAGCGCCAGGGATCAGTTCAGGACGTCCTCGCAGAAGCTCGAAAGATCCAGGGTTACGAAGCAAAGTCAGAACACAGTGAGAGATCGTGTTGACCGTAGAATCATGACCTGCGACCAGGAGGAGTGCCGCATTGCTCACGACCTCGCTGGGCGTCATTTTCCCGTCCGGGCCTTCTTCGTTCACCATCTTTGAGAGCATGGCATCGGTGGGTTGCTTGATGAAACCTTTGATGAGATCGGTCAAGTACTGCAGGAGTGCCGCCGCGCTTTCCTTTCCCTTCGCAGCGCGCGCTTTACCTTCCTCGGTGGCCACCTCCGGGCCCATGTCCATCATGCCCGCCATGAAGTCATGAATCCATACGTGGAATTGGAGCTCATCTTTGAGAGGAACTCCAAGAATCTTGCAGATCACCATCACCGGCACAGGGTAGGCGTAATCATCCACGACGTTGACTCTGGTCTTGCCCTTGGCTTTGTCCAGGAGGTCGTTGCAGAGCTTGCTGATCTCCGGACCCGTATTCGGAATTAGTTCCGTAGTGTGGGGAGGGCCGAAGTGCCGCATCGCCTGGCGACGGTTTCGATCGTGCTCCGGTGGGTCGGCCACGATCATACTCCCATGCTCACCATAAGCCTCTAACGCCGGATCGGCCCCGGCGCTGCCTGCAGCGCGTGCTTTCAAGCGACGAGTGTCGGAGCTGATGCGGGGGTCATGAGCCAACGCCATCAGTTCCCGGTATCCCGTGACTACGTACAGGCCGTTTCCTACGTGCACCACGGGTGTTTTCCTAAGCTCGTCGAAGAACGGATATGGATTCGCGCGGTTTTCGAATTTCATCGCCTCAGCCCAGGCGGTCTCGGGTGTCATAGTGTCTCCTGTCTTCTCTTCGACCAGTGCAGCCTCGCGCTTTGCCTGCAGCGTCTCAGCGTTTCTTCGGCCGATATTCGGCGCCTCGATCGGTTGGGTCGTGTCCGGTCAAGACCACGTCTGGAAATCCCGTTGGTGTGCGAGGATCCGGGAATCGAGCGGGGATTGGTTTCATGTCGCCGGCCTGATCGTAGCCTGGGGGAGGGGGCGGGAACGGGGCCGATCTCTCGATCATCGCGCCGTAGTACTCCAGCCACTTACCGTGGTTGAATGTGACGGCAGCTACGATGCGACCCTTACGGCCATATGCGGCAGCGAAGCGGCGATCCTTGACTGAGCCCTGCGTTATGACGATCTCGTCACCAAACGGGCCAACGCCGACGCCCTTGATGTTGACGCCGAACTGGCCGGACCAGAAAGCGGGCAGCGGGAGGTGCGGACGGCGGTCAGGCTCAAGGCTCACCATGTTGTGGGCCGCAACTTTGCCACCAAACACGGCATTGTCCCAATGCTCCAGAACGAGAAATTGATAGTCGTACAGAACATGGGGGGCGCGCGCGATGTCACCCGCGACGAAGATGCTGTCGGTCACTATACCGTGGATATCGAAAGCGCGGCAGCCCGCGTCGCAGGCAACGCCCCAGAAGCCGCTGGCAAGACCAGCCCCCTCCAGCCACTCTGTGTTACGAATCGAGCCAAGCGACGCCATCACTACGTCGACATCAAGCGTTGTCCCGTCAGAAAGTCGTGCGCGTCGTACGTGTCCTTTCGCGTCTCCCTCCAGCGCCTCGACTGAGACGCCAGTGCGGAGGTCAACTCCGTGGTCGCGCTGCATCTCCGCGGCGATGTCGCCGATCACCCCACCGAGGGCGCCGACAAGCGGAGCCTCGGCGCGCTCCGCAACGGTCACGGCAAGACCGAGCTCGCGACACACGGATGCCATCTCGGAGCCAATGAAACCGGCGCCGATGATCAGGACTCGCCCTGGCTTGGCCGCCAATGCCGCCTGCAGCCGACCCGCATCATCAGAGGTTCGCAGCGTGAATAGTCCCTCGAGCGCAGCTTCCTTCTGGTTGAACCATGGCCGCGAGCGAACACCGGTCGCGATCAACAGACGGTCGAACGGAATCTGGTCGCCGTTTGCCAAGCGCACATGTTTCGCTTTCCGGTCGAGACCGGTGGCGGCCACACCGAGCCGCCATTCCGCGTCGACTTTGCGAGTGCGCGGCAGCAAGGTGTGGTCTGCGCGCACCCAGCCCTTCAACACTTGCTTGGAGAGCGGGGGCCGATCGTACGGCTCGTGCTTCTCATCCCCGATGATGGTGAGGCTCCCGTTAAACCCCTCGTCGCGCAAGGCTTCGGCAGCGCGGAGCCCAGCCAAAGAGGCGCCGACAATAACGATCCTGCCATGAGTCTTGAATTCCGTGACCAGGTCCGCTACGAGTGCCTCAGTTTTCACGCTTTTTCCCCCTTCTCGTCCAGCCGGTCCACGATAATCGCCTGCACGGGGCAGGATGCCGCGGCCCGAAGAACTTGTTGGCGCAATGAATCGTCGGGGTTTGGATCGTACATCAGCGCTTCCTCACCGTTCAGTTTCAGAACAGTCGGAGCGAGCGGCACGCATTGCGCATATCCTTGGCAGCGATTCAAATCAACAACAATTCGCATATCCTACCCCTCCTTCAAACAAACCACTGCAAGCGTATGGATCGTAGTGAGCCTCAACAACGGTAGGAACTGGCAAAAGTGACAGGTTCAAATGAAAAATACGTCGGTATACTCTCGCGGAAGGTCGGTTAAGAATGAATTCCGCTAAAACCAGCGTTTTGGTTTTCTCGTTCTTGTTTGGCGGCGCGCTTTTGGGGGAGTTTGCCGGCCCATTTCTCTCCGCCGAGCAGCTGAAGGGTGTGCAGATAGGTGTCGGTCTGCTGACTACAATGTTCGGTCTTCTCCTTAGTTTGCAGTTGGCTGCAGGAAAAACCTACTTTGATAACCAGGAACAGGATGTGACACTGTTGGCGTCAAGAACGGTTCTCCTTGATAGCGTGTTGACCAGTTACGGTCCTGAGGCCAGAGAAGCCCGTGAATTGCTGCGGGGTAAAGTGACGGACTTGCTAAGGCAGGTTTGGCCAGAAGAAGAATCTGCAGATTCAACATGGACTACGAAATACGGAATTGGGGTCTACGACAAGATTCAGGAGTTGGCGCCCAAGGATGAGGATCAGCGATCAAAAAGGACGTTAGCTCTCGGGATGACGGTGGACCTGGAGCAGACCCGCTGGATCAGTGCCTCCAGGATAAGAAGTTCAACAGCGGTGCCATTGATGGTTGTCGAGACAGTGTGGGCGACCATCATTTTTATTTGCTTCGGGCTGTTAGCTCCACCGGGTGTAACGGGTACTCTCAGTCTGGCCTTATTCGCCTCCGCGGTTTCAAGCGGATTTTTCTTGATCGAAGAAATGAATAGGCCTTTTAGTGGTCTGCTCAAAGTGTCCAGCGCTCCAATTCGAGAAGTCCTTAAACATCTTGCGCAGTAACGGAGTTTCACAATGTCGATCGAGGGTGCTAAGCGCCTTGGAGGCCGCAACTGGCAAGATCTCATTCAAACATCACTGGCAGTTTAATCAGTTGACTATGCACCGAAAGAGCACTACCTTTCGCTCTACATTCACAAAAGCGAGGATGAATATATGATCTCCAGTCGCGATTTCCTTGCAATCGGCATCTTGTGCCTGATGTCAGTGGGATCCGTTGCCCAGGATCCGAATGTCGTGCCCTACCCGAA
>DATHMS010000240.1:0-67561 GCA_035486795.1 Candidatus Sulfotelmatobacter sp.
AGCTTAAGCGTGTAGGGTTTCGATGGACCCCTGACGATACGATTTTGGCCGGGGTCTACAATCCCAGCCCATTTAGCAACGCAGCATTCAGTGTCCCTTGCTGTGACCCGCCGCTTTGTGTTTCTTCAGCACTGTGCGTGCAGCCACCTCCTTGGCCCGGTCGCCATAGCGTCCGGACCGCTCCGCACTCTCCTTAATATGCTCGTACTCTCTCTGTTCTTTTGCGCTCACACCGCGAACATGCTTGCTTCCTGGCATGATTTCCTCTTTCACAACGTTGTTCCCATCACTCCCACCATAAGATCACCATCCGCGTTGTCACAATACCGTAAACTCCTGAGCACCGACAGAGCGGCGAGTTACCGTCTTCATTTGACTGCCCCACCACACGCCAGCGAAAGTTCAGGCCGATCACGGTTGCTGTCGTCGTTGGTACCGCAAAACGGAGTTCCCGCTTCGTGATTTGCTGCGGGCCGCCGCCGGATTCTCCTCTTAGGAAATAGCAGGTCTCGCATTTTCATCTTCGCTTTGTGCAGTTGCGACTTTGAATTGCCCACTGAGCAGTCCAGCATCTTTGCAATTTCGTGATGCTGGTATCCTTCTACCTCGTGAAGCGTAAAAATCTGCCGGCACCCCTCGGGGAGTTCCTGCATGGCGCGGCGCAACGTAATACGGTCGATCGCGCCCGTGAGGTGCGCGTCCGCTTTCCCGATATCGCGCCGGACGGAAGGCGACTGTGACGACACCGGCTCGTCGAGAGAGACCATCTGCGCGGACTTGCGCCGACGCAGCTTCATCAGCACGGTATTCACAGCTACCCGGTACAACCAGGTGGAAAAAGCGGAGTCGCCGCGGAACGAGCTGACGCTTCGAAACACCTGCAAGAAAGCTTCTTGCGTAAGGTCCTCCGCCTCCGCGATATTCTTCGTCATCAACAAGCATACGGAATACACGCGCTTCTTGTGATTTTGGAAAAGCGTGGCGAAGGCCTGTTCGTCGCCACTCTGTGCGCGCTGCACGAGGCCGCGTTCGGATTCGGCTCGATTGGTTTCGTTGCTGGCTGGAATCATACTTGTTGCTGTCGCGGAAATCACACAAGTCGCCACTGGAGTCTCCTTCGATCGAACTAGGGTGCTTGTTTGTGCTCTCGACAACTCCGGGAGCATTCAACTTCCTATGCCTTCAGACTAGCGACAACGCTCCTCTCAGCCCATCAGGACGCTCCTGTAATTGGCTGCCAGACTTGCTGTACACCTCAGTGGAGTTAAATGCTGAGGAGATGCTGTATTGGTGGCGCCAGGGTGACCCGACGAGGAAACTGGGGACGCCGTGCTGGGGATGCTGTTAAGAGGCATAGCGTGGACTCTGCCGGTTCGGCATTGACGCTCCCAATAAGGCTTCCAGATCTCTCGCAATAGCGAGTGTCGATCATGAGGATCAAGACTGGGGTCAAGAAATAAGAATGGCGGGACCGAATGCTCCCGCCATTCACCAAATCACAAACGCATCGGCTTCGGAAAACCTGGATCGAGTTACTCGGCTCTTAAAGCCGTCCGGCCACGAGCAGTACAAGTAAGACCACGACCACCAAGCCGAGTCCGCCGCTTGGGTAATAGCCCCATGATCTGCTGTACGGCCAAGTCGGCAGAGCCCCTAGCAACAGCAGCACAAGCACGATAAGTAGAATCGTCGACATGAAATCCCTCCAATCATCGTTTGGTCCTTCGTTGAAGTTTCGGTCCCGGCTTATCAGCCAAGCCGGCCCTCACAAAGAGCTGTCACAGATCCTCGCCTTACCGGCTCGCCGTATTTGAGATCCCCGGCGATGGTTTTAGTTCCCCATGTTCCCTTGCTTGCCCCGAATATCTTCTGATCGCTGCCAGAAACGGTTCACTTGCCCCTCTCGCGGGGACTTTGCCGCTCAAGATATCGGCGAACGGTACGAAGCTCCCGTAGAGAATTTGAGTCTCGTCCTTGTCTTGCGTGACCACCGAGCCGTTCAGGTCTATGCCTGCAAAAATGCCTCGCGCTCTAGAATAGGTCAGCACTTCTGCCCTCATCTTCCAGTCGGTGTCGGCACCGGCATCGCGTCCGACGGGGCCCGCGGCCGCCGAAGCATCCGCACCTAGCTTGAAGTGGCTCGATATCAGATGCTGCATTCCATCTTCATTCGTCACGATCATCACCAGGTCGACTGCCTGACCGCCGAGCTGCAATCCCCAGCTTCCCCCCGTGATGGTGATCGGAGCCGGAGCGCTCCAGTGACCGTTTTCCATCCGGCATGTGGCGACACCCTTGCCATGGCTGCCTCCGAGACCGACAGCTATCTTCACCATGGAAGGAATCACCGCAACGCACTTCGCATCACTCATTACTTTGTCAGGGATGGCTTTGTCCGGAGTCGCCATAATTTCGTTCAAAACTTTGGCAGACGCATCGAGGCGTTTGTCGATGTCCGACTGGTCTTTGCTATCCGCAGACCAGGACATGCTGGTGAGGAACAAAAGACCGGCACCGAGCACTAGGAGACATCTCGGCAACGCAGAGCTAATTCTTGTCATGAGGAACCTCTTCCGTGCTCGACGCGAGCAACTGTTTGATTTGTGCTGCAGAGTGAACCCTAACTTTCCTGTGCTTACCGTTCCATCGGGTTCACGCTGTAAGCTGATCCAAGCACGCACCCGAGCAGCAGGGGAACCTTTGGGAGGATCTACAGGCTTGGGGTCGATGATTTGGGGGAAGTACAGTACCGCAAATTGGAATAAGACAGTGCACGCCTCCGGATTGGCAAAGCTGCTGACTGTGATCTTGTGAGCGGCAGCACCTTAGAGCTCAGGCAGCAGTTGCTTTACCTGCGGAAGCTTCGCGTGCAGATGTTTCGGAAGGGGTTGTGCTTCGATGGTCAGTGTAGTCAGGAAGCAATGTTCAACATATCCGCGGAGAGTTCTGACGAACGGACGTTTATGGGGAAAGTTGCTGTGACGCTCGTGCCGCCGCTTCCAGACTCGATCTCCAGCTGTCCTCCCAACTGTCGCACTCTCTCTCCCATGCCCTGAATGCCCACGCCTGCACGAATTGGCATCGACATCCCCTTGCCCCGATCACGGATCTCGATCGTTACCGAGTGGGTGTCGCGGGTCATTACGATGCTCGCGGAGCTACTGCCAGAGTGCCGGTGGATATTCGTGAGGCACTCCTGTACGATGCGGAACATTGCGGTCTCAAGTTCAGCCGGCAGGCGCCCAAGTCCGGGCTCCAGTTGCAGATCCACCTCGATTTTGCTTCTGCTCGGCAAACCCTTCGACAAACCAGCGCACGGCCGACTGCAGCCCGGCCTCGTCGAGCAATGGTGGGTGAAGGAGGTGAGACATGGTCCTCAAGTCTCTCGACAACTCTTCTATGAGACGCAGGCTCTCCGTAACTTGCCTGACGAGTTCGGATTTAGTGTTCTGGAGCGCCTGCTCCACTGGAACCAGGTTCAGGTTCAAAGCAACCAATATCTGGCCAGCGGTGTCATGTAGCTCGCGGGCGATCCGGCGCCTTTCATCATCCTGCATCTGCAGAAGCCGCGCAGAAAGCATGCGCAATCTTTCCTGGGCTTGATCGAGTTCGGAGGTGCGGTCTTTCACTCTCGCCTCCAATTGCGCACGGGCGTCTCTAAGAGCTTCTTCCGAACATTTGCGTTCATTGATGTCGCGGCACACGCCCATAATGCTCTTGGGGTGGTTCAATGAATCGTAAATGACCTGCCCGTACGCCTCCATCCAGCCAAAACTTCCATTTGCCCTTACTTGGCGATATTCCACGTGATACTTGCCGTCGCCCTCAAGCGCCCGCTGAACCGCATCGCTTACCCGTTCGCGGTCCTCGTTGCAAACGCCTTCTAAGAACGCTTCGACATTTCCTCCGAACGATCCCGGCAGCTGCCCGTGGATTCTCTCCATGTTTTCCGACCAGCGGACACTCCCACTTTCAATGTCCCAGTCCCATGTTCCGATATTCGCAGCCTCCAGGCAGAAACGCATTCTTTGTTCACTGTCTCGCAGCGCCTGCTCGATCTGCCTGATCCGGGTAACGTCGCGCGCTATTTTGGACGCACCCACGATCCTGCCAGAGGAATCTCTGACTGGCGAAACGGTTAGCGATACCAGAACTCGCGTCCCTGTTTTTGTGAGCCGCACAGTTTCAAAATGCTCGATGCGTTCGCCAGATCTCAACCTGCGCAAGATGTCTGCTTCCTGGGCCTCCAATTCCGGTGGGATGATGATCGTAATCGGTTTTCCCAGGACTTCATCTTCGGTGTAGCCGAAAATACGCTCCGCGCTGCTATTCCAGTTGGTGATGATCCCATTCAGGTCTTTCGCGATAATCGCGTCATCCGAACTCTCCACAATCGCCGCCAACCTGGAACGCATCTCTTCCGTAGCCTTATCGGCCATGAACACTCCGTCGTCTGATCGGGGAGTTCCCATATCCTTCTTATAGTCCTTATCGCACCCCTGCATCGACAAACTTCGGCCCTCCCTCCAAAACGGGGCTTGCCTCTCGTAAGACTGAGCTGCAGGGAATCGTGAGTTCGACAAGCGTTCCAGGATGCGTATTCGTCAGCCGCAATTCGCCACCAAATTCGCTGGCTCGCTGTTTCATGCCTCCGATGCCAACTCCAACGCTATCCGGTTGCAGTTCAGCAATTCTCTTGCCGATTCCTTTGCCATCGTCTCGGACGGCAACCACGATCATCCCATCTCTCTGAGTCAAGGTAATCCAAACCTTGCTGGCTTCGGAATGCCGGAAGACATTGGTCAGAGCCTCTTGCACGATTCGGAAGACTGCGGTCTCTACCTCCGTGGCCAACCTCGGAAAATCGCGGGGTTGAACGTCGAGCGACGTTTCGATGCCACTGCGCTTGGTGAGCCCGTCTACATACCACGAAAGCGCCGACAGCAGGCCAACTTCATCGAGCAAAGGAGGATGCAGAAGATGAGAAATGGTACGAACTTGCTGAATAGCACCATCAACAATGTTGCTGGCCTGGACCCAGGCCTCCTCGGGGAACTGGGCGGTTTTCTGCAGCAGCATTCTGTCCAGGATCATCTTGGCGACAGCGAGTTCCTGCCCTAATCCGTCGTGCAGATCGCGTGCGAGCCGGCGGCGCTCTTGATCCTGCATGGTCATCAGGCGGATTGAAAGACGCCTCAATTCGTCCGTTCTCCGATCGACCATTTTCTCCAGCTCGGCGGCGTTGTCGCGGATCGATTGTTCCAGCAGCTTGCTGTCATGAATGTCGGAGCAGGTTCCATACCATCTGACGATCTTCCCGTCATTTTGAATCGGCACCGCGCGAGCCCGGAACCAGCGATAATTTCCGTCCTTGGCCTGCATGCGATACTCCGCTTCGTAGTTTGCCCCCGAGTCAACACAGAGCAACCAGTCAGCCATGGCCTTTTGCTTATCCTCGGGGTGCACATAGTTCAGCCAATCGAAATCATTCGCCGAACCTGGAGCGGCGCCGGTAAATTCATAAAATCGGTCGCTGATGTAATCCCTGGAGCCATCGGCCTTACGACTGAAAATAATGTCGGGAGCCGTGTGGACAATAGCATCGAGTTCCTGATTCTTTCCCACCAGCTCCATGTTCAAATGCAGCAGCAACTCCGCTTTGCCGGCCAACTCTTCGGTCCGGTCCAGCACGCGTTGCTCGAGTTCGCGATTCAGCGTTTCGAGCTGTCGCGTCTTGCGGTGTAGTTCCGCAAATACTCTTACTTTGGCGCGCAGAAGCTCTGGCACGACCGGAACCGAAATGTAATCGACTGCGCCGTGCTCATAGCCTTTGAGCTGATCCAGGTCGGTCAGGTGGACGGCCGACACGAAAATTATTGCAGTTCTCTGAAAACGCGGATGCTGACGAATCATCGCAGCCAATTGAAAGCCGTCAAGCTCGGGCATGCTCACGTCCATCAGCACTACGGCTATCTCATTGTTAAGCAGAATATTGAGGGCCTCTTTCGCAGAATTGGCTTTGATCAGCTTCTCGCCCAGGCCGTCGAGCATGACCTCATAGCTGAGCAGCTTGGCTGGCTGATCATCCACCATCAGGATGTTGACCTTCTCGTTTCTGCTCATGAGTCCTACTAAGTCCTCTCCGCGGGTCTTGCTCGCCGACAGCCTGCTCCCGCCGACGTTTATCTGTGAAGCCACATCCGCAACGACGAGAGCAGTTGCTCCGTGTTAACAGGTTTGGCCAGGTACTCGGACGCTCCGGCCTCGAGACATTTCTCGCGATCCCCTTTCATCGCCTTTGCGGTCAGCGCAATGATCGGCAACCGCCGAAACGAAGGGTTCTGCCGGATAACTTGCATCGTTTCGTAGCCGTCCATTTCGGGCATCATAATATCCATCAATACGATCGCAATATCAAGGGTCGATTCGAGCTTGGCGATCGCTTCCCGGCCGGTTCCGGCGGTGATCACGGTCATGCCGCGACGCTCGATTACGCTGCTGAGGGCGAAGATATTGCGTACATCATCGTCTACCACCAGCACTTTCTTTCCCACCAGGGCATCGTCGGAGTGGTGTAACCGGTCGAGCAGTCTCTGTTTTTCTACCGGCAGATCGGCGACTATGCGATGCAGGAATAACGCAGTCTCATCCAGAAGGCGTTCGGGTGATTCCACTCCCTTTACCACCACACTGCGCGCCAGCGAATGCAGTCGAGCATCCTCCTCCGGAGAAAGCTCCTTGCCCGTGAAAACTACTACCGGCAGGTCGCCTAGTGACGGGGTGTCACGGAAGCGCTCCAACACGTCGAAACCTGATATGTCGGGTAGACGCAGATCGAGAACCACGCAGTCGAACGCCTGCTGGTTGACAGCCTCGATCGCCTCCGCACCCGTGGCAACGACCGTAACGTCAATGTCGTCATAACCCAGCAACTCCTTGATGCTGAGCTGCTCGGCCGGATTGTCTTCCACTACCAACAATCGCTTCCGCCGCGGAGCCGAATACTCCTTGATGCGGGCCAGCGCTGCTTCCAGCCCCTCAGGCGTGGTTGGTTTCGTAACAAATGCAAATGCGCCACGCGCCAGGCCGTGATGCCGATCTTCGTCCAGCGTCAGCATCTGGACCGGTATGTGCCGGGTTGCCGGATCCTGCTTCAGGTGGTTCAACACGGTCCAGCCCAGCATGTCGGGCAGGAAAACATCCAGCGACACAGCAGTTGGGTGGTACTCATGAGCCAGGGCAAGCGCATCCGCACCACGGGTCGCCACAAGGACCTTAAACCCCTTATCCCGGGAAAGGTCGCGCAGCACTCGCGCATAATGTGGATCATCTTCAACAATCAGCAACACAGCATCATCTGGCTGCAGATTCTCCCGGTCATCGGGAACCTTTTCGACCGGATGCTCCACGGATAACGGAACCGGAGAAACCGACAACGGGAACTTTCGTTCGACCGCTGCGGCCGCAGTGGACGGCCCCACGTAGGTCTGGGGCAAATAAAGAGTGAAGGTGCTGCCTCGTCCCGGAGCGCTGCGCAACTGGATTTCTCCACCCAAAAGACCGGCGAGCTCGCGGCTGATCGCCAGCCCTAGACCCGTTCCGCCGTACTTGCGGCTGGTGCCGGCATCCGCTTGCTGGAACGCCTCAAAGATGATGCGCTGTTTTTCGAACGGAATGCCAATGCCTGTATCGGAAACTTCAAAGGCCACTACGGATGCGGATTTTCCCAGGATCGGGTGATCCTCGCTCCAGCCGCTCTTAGCCGGAGAAACTGACAACCGGACGCCTCCAACCTCGGTGAACTTAAACGCATTCGACAACAGATTCTTCAACACCTGTTGCAGCCGCTTCGAGTCGGTGACCACGCTCCGAGACAGGTGCGGGTCGGTCTGAACCTCGAAACTGAGGTGCCGGTTTTCCGCTTCATGCCGGAACGGACGCTCCAGCGCATCCAGCATGCCCGCGAAGAACACTTCCTCCGCCTCCACGGAAACTGTTCCAGACTCGATCTTCGACAGATCGAGAATGTCGGTGATCAGGTTCAGCAAGTCGGTCCCGGCGCCATGAATCGTGCGCGAGAATTCAACTTGCTTCGGTGTCAGGTTTCCGTCCGGGTTATCGCTGAGCTGTTGGCCGAGCACCAGAATGCTGTTGAGTGGTGTCCGCAATTCATGGGACATGTTGGCCAGGAATTCGGACTTGTATTTCGAAGTCAAGGCCAATTCCTTGGCCTTCTCTTCCAACGCCCGACGAGCTTGCTCGATTTCCTGGTTCTTGCGCTCGACTTCAACGTTTTGTTCGGCGAGTTGCTGCGCTTTTTGCGCGAGCTGTTCGTTCGTCTGCTGCAACTCTTTTTGCTGTACTTGCAGTTCGGTGGCCAATTGCTGGGACTGCTTCAACAGGCCTTCAGTCTGCATGGTGGCCTCGATACTGTTGAGCACGATGCCGATGCTGGCCGTCAACTGCTCCAAAAATGCCAGTTGAGAGGTTGTGAAAGCGCTCAGTGAGGCCAGCTCAATAACCGCCTTGACCCGGTCCTCAAATAGCACGGGGAGGACGATAACATTTCGCGGAACAGCCTCGAACAAGCCGGAGCGAATAGAAATCGTCTTTGGCGGCAATTCAGAGATTAGCATCCGCCGCTTCTCCGATGCGCATTGGCCCACCAGCCCTTCACCGAGCTTCAGCCGCCGGAGATGTCCATCCTCGCCATCGCCCGCAAACGCCGAGAGCAGCACCATCTCTGCCGATTCCTCACTTCCCATCTGGTAGATAACGCCTTGCTGAGCGTTTACCAGAGGCGTCAGTTCCGACAAGAGCATGCGTCCTACGGTCGACAAATCGCGTTGCCCTTGCAACATTCCGGTGAAGCGGGCCAGGTTCGTTTTGAGCCAGTCCTGCTCCGTATTGCGATCGGTCGTGAGCCGCAGGTTGTCGATCATGGTGTTGATGTTGTCTTTCAACTCAGCCACTTCACCACTCGCTTCCACCTGAATGGAGCGCGTGAGGTCGCCCTTGGTCACAGCGGTAGCGACTTCAGCGATGGCCCGCACCTGGTTGGTCAAGTTGTCGGCCAGCAGGTTGACGTTGCCCGTCAGATCCTTCCACGTACCGGCAGCGCCAGGTACATTGGCCTGGCCGCCAAGCCGTCCCTCGACGCCCACTTCGCGCGCGACGGTTGTAACCTGGTCGGCGAAAGTGGCCAGCGTGTCCGTCATATTGTTGATCGTTTCGGCCAGCGCCGCGACCTCGCCCTTGGCATTTACAGTCAGCTTTTGAGTCAGTTCGCCATTGGCGACGGCAGTCACAACCTTGACGATGCCGCGCACTTGTTCCGTAAGGTTGGCAGCCATCACATTTACGTTATCGGTAAGGTCCTTCCAAGTCCCAGCCACACCCGGCACCTGCGCCTGCCCGCCCAGTTTGCCTTCGGTACCCACTTCGCGAGCCACGCGAGTTACTTCAGCAGCGAAAGCGTTGAGCTGATCCACCATCGTATTAATAGTGTTCTTCAACTCAAGGATTTCACCTTTCACATCCACGGTGATCTTGCGTGATAAATCGCCGCGGGCCACGGCAGTCGTCACTTCGGCGATATTGCGCACCTGTCCCGTCAAATTCCCTGCCATTGCGTTCACGGAATCCGTGAGATCCTTCCACGTTCCGGCCACACCGGACACATTGGCCTGTCCGCCAAGCCGGCCTTCGCTACCCACCTCACGCGCCACACGCGTTACTTCGGCGGCGAACGAACGCAGTTGCTCGACCATGGTGTTCAGCGTTTCTTTCAACTGCAGAATCTCGCCCCGAACGTCGACCGTGATTTTCTTTGAGAGATCACCGTTCGCGATGGCCGTAGCCACTTCCGCGATATTACGCACCTGGCCCGTAAGGTTGCTGGCCATGAAGTTGACATTGTCAGTGAGATCTTTCCACGTACCGGCAACCCCGGGAACCTGCGCCTGGCCGCCCAGTTTGCCGTCGGTGCCCACTTCTCGCGCCACACGGGTCACTTCTCCGGCAAATGCATTGAGCTGGTCCACCATGGTGTTGATGGTGTTCTTCAATTCGAGAATCTCGCCCTTCACATCGACCGTGATCTTGCGCGATAAATCGCCTCGGGCCACGGCAGTCGTAACCTCGGCAATGTTACGCACCTGACCGGTAAGGTTTCCGGCCATCGAGTTGACGGAGTCCGTAAGATCCTTCCAGGTACCTGCTACGCCAGGCACGTTGGCCTGGCCTCCCAGACGTCCTTCGGTGCCAACTTCGCGGGCTACGCGCGTCACTTCGCCCGCGAACGCATTGAGCTGATCCACGGTTGTGTTAATGGTCTCCTTGAGAAGCAAAATCTCACCGCTCACGTTCACCGTGATCTTCTTCGAAAGGTCGCCACTGGCGATCGCCGTGGACACCTCTGCGATGTTGCGAACCTGGCCTGTCAAGTTGCTGGCCATCGAGTTGACCGAGTCGGTAAGGTCCTTCCACGTGCCGCCAACTCCAGGCACCTGAGCCTGGCCGCCAAGTTTTCCGTCAGTGCCCACTTCGCGGGCCACGCGGGTCACTTCCGATGCGAACGACCGCAACTGATCAACCATCGTATTGATGGTGTCCTTTAGTTCGAGGATTTCGCCTCTGACGTCTACAGTGATCTTCCGGGACAAGTCGCCGCGAGCCACGGCCGTAGCGACTTCAGCAATGTTGCGTACCTGGCCAGTAAGGTTACTGGCCATGAAGTTGACGTTGTCCGTAAGATCTTTCCACGTGCCGGCCACGCCAGGTACCTGTGCCTGTCCGCCCAGCTTCCCTTCTGTTCCCACTTCGCGAGCCACGCGCGTCACTTCACCAGCGAACGCATTAAGCTGGTCAACCATCGTGTTGATGGTGTTCTTCAGTTCAAGAATTTCACCTTTCACGTCCACCGTGATCTTGCGGGACAAATCACCGCGGGCCACAGCCGTGGTCACCTCAGCAATGTTTCGCACCTGACCCGTAAGGTTCCCGGCCATCGAGTTGACCGAATCTGTAAGATCCTTCCATGTGCCGGCAACACCGGGAACATTCGCTTGTCCTCCCAGACGGCCTTCGGTACCCACTTCGCGAGCCACTCGCGTGACTTCGCCGGCGAAGCGGTTGAGCTGATCCACCATCGTGTTGAGCGTTTCCTTCAGCTGCAAAATCTCGCCGCGCACATCCACCGTAATTTTCCGCGAGAGATCGCCGGTCGCAATCGCCGTTGCCACCTCTGCGATGTTTCGTACCTGGCCGGTGAGGTTGCTGGCCATGAAGTTCACGTTGTCCGTGAGATCCTTCCACGTACCGCCCACTCCGGGCACCTGGGCCTGGCCGCCCAGCTTGCCTTCGGTACCCACTTCACGCGCCACTCGCGTAACTTCGCCGGCGAACGCGTTGAGCTGATCCACCATGGTGTTAATGGTGTCCTTGAGTTCAAGGATTTCGCCCTTCACATCGACCGTGATTTTGCGCGACAGATCGCCGCGGGCCACGGCGGTGGTCACTTCGGCAATGTTGCGCACCTGAGCCGTCAAGTTGCCGGCCATAGCATTGACGGAGTCCGTAAGGTCTTTCCATGTACCAGCCACACCCACCACAACGGCCTGTCCGCCCAATTTGCCGTCTGTGCCCACCTCGCGCGCGACGCGAGTTACTTCTGAGGCAAACGAGCGTAACTGGTCCACCATCGTGTTGATGGCTTCTTTGAGCTGAAGAATTTCACCGCGCACATCGACGGTGATTTTGCGGGAGAGATCGCCGCTGGCGACCGCAGTGGCGACTTCAGCGATATTCCGAACCTGGCCGGTGAGGTTACTGGCCATCGAATTCACTGAATCCGTGAGGTCTTTCCACGTGCCTGCCACGCCCGGCACTTGCGCTTGGCCGCCCAACTTGCCATCCGTGCCCACTTCACGCGCTACGCGAGTCACTTCGGCAGTGAATACGCTGAGCTGCTGAATCATGGTGTTGACAATGTTTGCGGAGCGCAGGAACTCGCCTTCCAGAGGCCGTCCATCCACGTCCAAGCGCACAGTTTGGGTTAGGTTCCCCTGCGCAACGGCCGCGATGGCGTGGGTTACGCCCTCAGTCGGACGGAGCAGGTCCTCAACCAAGGTGTTGATCGAGACTTCCATCTCTCCCCACGCTCCTCTCGATTCATGGAAGCGGGTACGTTCGCGAGTCCTTCCTTCCTTCCCCACTACTTGCCCAACGCGCTTCAGTTCCTCTGCCATCTGCTGGTTGGCCGAAACGATAGAATTGAAAGTATCCGCGATTTTGCCCGCCAGACCGGTCCAGGAACCCGGAAGTCGCACGGAAAAATCGCCATCCCGCATGGTTTGCAGGCTGCCCAGAATTACGCTGAGATCGCTCGACCCGGGTTCAGCAACAAGGATAGAATTCCCGTTATGTTTGCTCTCCTGACTACCACCGGGCGTACCGTTGGCCACGGAAATCGCCGGGCCTTGATTGTTTCGCTTCATGGTGTGCTCCAGAACCGGGGGAGTACCTGGGGTTGTGATAAGCCTTTCATCGCTCGGGTTTCTATGCCTTCCTGATCCGGCAGCAGTCGCGCACCGAACGGCGATGGCGGGACGAGAAAAACTTGCCTCACGCCGGGCGCTGGATCGGACCACCGCCAAAATCAGCGACAGCTCAAACCATTTGTCTTGAGATGTTCAAACTCAGGAAATTTACTGACCAATATGGATAGGTAACACGAAAAACTGTACGGTGACTCTAGGGTCTTTACTGTATGCGCTGAGGGAAAGTGAGTTTCTGAGCCTGACTGGCAGTAGGCCCCTGCGAGAACAGAGATCGTGGTGAGATGTGACAGACCGGCTTAACTAACGGCTTCCAGTTCCTGTCACGCGACTGCGACCTCCAAAAAAGCTTCTTGTTGCAGCAACCCGGGTTCTCTAGCGCCGGTCCGGCGCAATATCTCCACTGCCCACGCCGCATTTGCGCTTTCCGCGCACGCAACGTAAACCATGACCCCCATCTCGCGGAGTTGCTTCTCAAATCGCGCCGCGTCTCGCTCAGAAAAACCTAATCCTGCAAGGCATCCCGAGTTACCGCTGGCCACCAGGGCATGAAGGAAGATGCGCGAACGAATGAAGAAGCCGACCGTCGGGATCACTACCGCACCGAACTCGAAGAGCCAGCCCATGAACTGCTCAGCGATCGTATCCTCCTTTCGCTCGGCGTTGAGAATATTCGCCTCGCGCACGAATGTGGCGATGGGATGCCTGGGCGAAACCATCATGCAGATATCCTCGTTGTCAAACCCTGACTGGTTCAAGGTGTGCACGACCTGGTGAAGTTCCTTGTCGTATGAGTACATTCCGTAGGCTGCGGGAGGATTTACGGTCATGGTCGATCTCCACTTCTGGATTGCGCAACGGACTGCCAGTTTCGAACACCGGGGAAGCGAGGAACCCTCGTGCAGCAGCGGAATTCTAATCGAAGGGCTCCCGCAACCACGGGATGACGGGGCTACAGTACACAATCAAGGGAGGCATGAAACATCGGGTAGATGCTGTAGCTCGGGGGTGCGCTGGCACCGTTTTCACAGAGGGACGACGCCCGGGCGGCAAAAATTATTTCGCTTTGGCCTTCCACACATAGAACTTGCCATCGTCAGCAACCGTTTCTATGCTTACACCATTGGAGGCTGCTGCCCGATGCACTGCAGAACGAAGGTTAGCTAAGCCGACGCCGCCCACATCGGCCAGCGGAATCTCAAGGGCTGAACCCGCCTGCAGCGAAACTAATTCGCGCACAATTCCTTCAACCAGTTCGTGGTGCTTGCCATGTCTGCCCGTCTTCAAGCCAGCTATTTCAACCTGCCGGTACTTCCCCGGGTGTTTGGTTTTCTGTTCGTTGGGCACATTTCCCTCCTCGTTCTTTTCCCAGCAAAATACCAGAGCGCAATATCTAGGTCAAGTATATTTCTGCACTTGACTACGATATATTTCTATTCTAATGTATGTGCGATAAGTCTACGATACTATACACGTGCGTCTATTATACGACGCGCTGACCATGCGATGCCCCAATTCCAGCTGTGCTAAGCGTTCGTCGCAGCTACGACAGACGAAGTCAGATATTCCACCTATTTTTAGTGACAAGGGTATGCTCAAACCGTCAGGAAGGAGGGTCCCGCGGTGACGACAAATCACTCGTGGCAGGAGTTCTACGCAGCGGCAATGCTCGAACTTGATCTCGCCAGCCTACAAGGCAGAATTGAAGTCGCCCAAACCGTGATACGGCAGGCCATGGAAGAGCTGAGCGATCGCGAGGCCGCTGGTGAAGAGATGCAGGAGATGTCCGCAGCTCTGGGGAATCTGCAGGCGCTGCAAAGGGTCGCGCTCCGAGGATTCAAACCTGCGGGGCCCGGGCCTGCTTCCGACGGAGGAGTTAGTTATGCAACGCATGTGCCGCAAGGTATCGGCGCCGGCTTGGCGCAGACGGCAGCTGGCGATGACGGAAGTGCTTCGTCACGCGAGGGTCGTGAGAGATCCAAACAAGCTGGCATACCTGAATGCCGAAGCTGCGAAGCGTAAGGCAAAAGCCGAAAGCGACGCTTTGCGTCGTATAACATGAACTGCCACTGTAAGGACATTGCACTGTTCTTGACAATTCGCCTTCGAGGAGACTCTGCAAGTTAGGGATCCGGGATGCCGAGTGATCATATTTCAGAAGTTGGCAATGTCTACGATGCCGTGCGCCGCTATGGCCTGGCGATTCTGGCGGCGAGCGCTGCTTTGTTGCTCCGTCAAGTGCTCTCTCCCCTTCTGGGCGAGAGCAACCCTTATCACACAGTGTGGGCAGCTGTGTTCTTCTCAGCCTGGTATTGTGGCCTCGGCCCTTCCATCATCACGGTCTTGCTCTCAGTGGTCGGCGTCTGGTATTGGTTCCTTCCGCCTGCGGGGTCCTTCGCACTTCGAGATCCCAAGACTGCAATTTCTGGAATGGCCGGTTTCCTCCTACTCTCCGGTTTGATCATCGCAACGGGGGAAGCAAACCGCCGCTTTCTCGTCAGAACCCATTGGGCCGAAGAGCAACTGCGAAAAGCGCATAACGAATTGGAGGTCAAAGTTCAGGAACGAACCGCCGACCTGAAACTGGCGAACGAGAGCCTGCACGAACTCTCGGGCCGGCTGCAGCAGATCCGCGATGAAGAGCGAAGGCACATTTCGCGGGAGCTGCATGACAGCGTGGGACAATTGCTCGCCGCGCTCAGCATGAATCTTGCCGTCGTGCAGCGTCAGTCCGATAATCTCGATTCGACGGGAGCGCGCGCCGTTTCCGAGAACGCAGCGATGGTGGAGCAAATCGGCCGCGAAATTCGCACTATTTCACATCTGCTGCATCCACCTTTGCTCGATGCAGCCGGCCTCGCGTCCGCGCTTCGCTGGTACGTCGATGGCTTCTCGGAGCGCAGCCAGATCAAAGTCGATCTGCGTATCCCAGAGGAGTTTGGCCGGCTTCCAGAAGAAATGGAAATCGCAATCTTCCGCATGGTCCAGGAGTGCCTCACAAACATTCACCGGCATTCTGGTGGTACTTTCGCGGCCATCCGCGTGCGCGAGGAAGATCACCGGGTCCTGGTTGAGGTTCAAGACCAAGGCAAAGGTATACCTTTGGCGAAACAACTCGAGCTCAATTCATCAGGTCGAACCGGAGTGGGGTTTCGCGGCATGCGCGAACGTCTCAGGCAGCTGGGCGGATCTTTGGATATTCGGTCGGATGGAGCGGGCACAGCAGTGACCGCCGCATTGCCGCTTCGAGAACCGACGACTGCCAAAGGCGCGTCGTCAGACGTCGCCTGAAGCCCTTCTCTACTTCTATGCGCCAACCTACTTGCTAATTTGCGAGAAACCCGCGGAAACCAACCTGCCTCTTTTTTTTACTCTTTTACTCTCTAAGTCTTTGCCTTTTGAAGCCTTATGCTCGCGGATTTCCTAAGACCCTAGGGTGATCCCCGTATGTTGCTGGGATGCTCGCGGTCACTATGCTTAGAGGGACGTAAATCGGAAAGCTATCTCTATGCGCTTACTGAGTGCCCGGCTCATTGTCTCTCTCATTGTCGGAATCACGCTGGTGTCTCTAGGTTTTTCCTACTATGAGGTCGTGGTACAGAAGCGCGCTCTGCGCAGCGACCTGGAACGCCGGGCCGAGGTGCTCAGCGAAAGCCTCGCTGGCAATGTCGAGAAGTCGTGGGAGAACGGATCGGAACGGGGATTACAGCGACTGGTGCAGCGATTCGGCAACCGCGAACACCTGCTTGGGGTCGCGGTCTACGACCGGCAAGGCAAAGCAGTCGCGATCACGTCCGAGCTGGGACAAGTCCTCAAGGCTGCGCCACCGAATGTCATCCAGGCCATGTCGGAGGGTCACGGAGAGAGTTCTTTCGTACGTATAGGCAATGATCCGGTGCACATTTTTGCATTGCCCCTGCACCGTCAAGATGAGGTCGTGGGCGGGCTGGCAATAGTGCACGATGCCGGTTACATCCGGGCCCAAACCCTACGCGCGTGGCGCGAAGCCTTCCTTAGAATTCTTGTGCAGGTCTTTCTCATAGTGTCCATTACGCTGCTGATCGTGCGCTGGAGCATCACTGGCCCGATCGCTCGAGCCGCGCAGTGGATGCGTGCGCTTCGCATGGGAAGAATTTCGTCGCGACAGCAGATGCCCGACCTCGATTTGTTCAAGCCGCTCGCTTCGGAAGTGGTTACCCTGGCCGAAAGTCTCAGTCAGGCACGCAGTGCCGCAGAAAGTGAAGCCCGCCTGCGTGAAGCTTCAGAATCCATGTGGACGGCGGACCGCCTCGCAGTGCAGATCCAAACACGCCTGGAGGGCGGCCGGCTCTTTGTAGTCTCGAACCGCGAACCCTACATACATCAGCGTAACGGCAAGTCCCTCGAAGTGGTTGTCCCCCCGAGCGGTCTGGTGACGGCTTTAGAGCCGGTGCTAGAAGCCTGCGACGGAACATGGATTGCACACGGCAGCGGAGATGCCGACACCGAAGCCGTAGACACACACGATCGTCTGCGTGTGCCACCGGACGATCCTCGCTATACGCTGCGCCGGGTATGGCTGAGCAAAGAAGAGGAAGAGGGTTACTACTACGGGTTTGCTAACGAAGGTCTTTGGCCGCTCTGCCACATCGCTCATACGCGTCCCATCTTCCGGGCCCAAGACTGGCAGCACTATCAGGAGGTCAATCGCAAGTTCACCGCTGCGGTACTCGAGGAGATCAAAGAGACACCCAAACCGGTGGTACTGGTTCAGGACTACCATTTCGCGCTGTTGCCCCGGCTAATCAAGGAAAAAAGGCCGGACGCACGCGTGGCCATTTTCTGGCACATCCCGTGGCCTAACCCGGAAGCCTTCGGCATCTGTCCATGGCAGCGCCAACTTGTAGACGGGCTGTTGGGAGCAGATCTTATCGGATTTCACATCCAGTCGCACTGCAACAACTTTCTGCAGACGGTGGACCGCGTCGTGGAATCCCGTGTCGATTGGGAGCACTTTGCCGTGTTGCGCCAGAACCACCGCACCATCGTTCGGCCATTCCCAATTAGCGTGGATCTTGCCGACGATGACTCTATCGACAGCGATAGTTATCGAGCCAACTACCTCGATCGCTCCACTTTGCTCCACAGTCTCGGTGTAGAGGCGGCATTCGTGGGGATTGGTGTAGACCGCGTGGATTACACGAAGGGAATTCCGGAGCGCTTCCGTGCGATCGAGAGATTTCTGGAGAAATATCCCAAGTATCGGAAGGAATTTACTTTCGTACAAATCGGGTCGCCAAGCCGCACCCACATTAAGCGCTATCACGACCTTTTGGCGGAGGTCGAAGCCGAAGCAGAAAGAATCAATTGGCGTTTTCAAACTGGGAAATGGAGGCCGATCGTACTTCTAAAGCGGCACCATAGCCACGAAGAGATCGAACGCTACTACCGGGCTGCCGATCTTTGTCTCGTGACCTCGTTGCACGACGGCATGAACCTGGTCGCGAAGGAATTTCTGGCTGCCCGGAGTGACGAACGAGGGGTATTGATTCTGAGCCAGTTCACCGGAGCCGCACGCGAGTTGCGCGACGCTTTGCTGATAAATCCCTATGACACCGATCAGACTGCCGAAGCAATCCGGGTCGCCCTGGAGATGGAGCCGGAAGAAAAGCAAATGCGCATGCACCGAATGCGCAGGATCATACGAGAACACAACATTTACCGCTGGGCGGGAAGTCTGGTCACGGAGCTCTGTGAACTAAGGCTGGACACTGCGGAGCACCCTCACCAGGAGTTCCGTGCGGGTGTGACCGCTGCGTGATCCACTGTGCAGTCACAGAACAAGGAGGGAGCGTTGGCGCGGGACACTAAACCTCAGATTGAAGCGCTTCTACGGGCGGTTGCCCGGGCGCCTCGATCGTTGCTCATGCTTGATTACGATGGCACGCTAGCACCGATCCAAAAGGATCCGGAGCAGGCCTTTCCTTATCCTGGCATTTCTGAGATCCTGCAGCAGATCGTTCGTCTCGGCAAGACACGAATAGTCATTATCTCCAGGAGAGACGCTGAAGATATCATTCCACTCCTCGGCATTAAGCCCCAGCCCGAGGTTTGGGGACTTCAGGGGTTGCAGCGTCTGAGGTCCAACGGGTGCGCCGAACTCTCTCCGCCGGACGAGGCCACTGTGGAAGCGCTGGCGGCGGCCGACAATTGGTTGCTCTATCAGCATCTTCAGCACACTGCAGAGTATAAAATTGGCAGTATCGCAGTTCACTGGAGAGATTTAGACAAATCCGAAGTGGAAGCGATTAGGTGGCGGGTACTGCTGGGCTGGACACCAATTGCGCGGGAGACCGGCTTGGCGCTGCTGGAATTCGACGGTGGAGTCGAGATTCGAGCGTGCCAGACGAACAAGGGCACCGCAGTTCGCACCATCATCAGTGAAATGAATCCAGATACACCTACTGCTTACTTGGGAGACGACGCTACAGACGAACCTGCGTTCCGGGCCGTGAATAGCCGGGGTCTGAGCGTATTGGTGCGTTTACGATGGCGAACCACCTCCGCGCAGTTGCGCCTCAAGCCGCCTGACGAAGTACTCGGATTCTTGAGGCAGTGGCTCCTCGCTTGCCGAGCGCGAGATAATTCACGCAATGACGCGGCCGCTGCGGTGAATGCGTGACAAGCATACCTGCGCGAAGCCCGCTACCTGCTGCGGTGAAACCATTCTACTTCAACACCTCGGCACATCTTCTGCGCATCACTCGACAGAAGTCGAACACGCTCTCGGAGCTCCTCGAGGCACTCCGAGAATGTCCGGAAGGCTCAATCTTTCAGCACAGTTTTCGAACCCTGCAAGAGCATCACTTTATCCGAGAAGGCTTCTCCAACGACTTCGCCCACTGGGCGTTGTCGGCGTGCAATGAACCCAGTCTGGCGGAACGACTGGCTTGCGTGGACGTACGGGAGTTCACGTCGGTCGCGGAATTGCGCGAGCGATTTCTCCAGATTGTGAAGGACTTTCTGCGGCGCACACCAGCCGCGGGAGAGCGGACCGCCGATGAGCCCTTCTATTTTTGTGCCTCGGATACCGTCATAATTCCAACCAGCTTCGTGGCCCACACGCTGCCCGAGTTTGCCGAAGGGCTGCGTGGCGTGAGCGTACACTCCATTCACCATCACTTCATCGAGGCACGCCTCAGGCTCAAACTGATGTCTAACGATTTCTCACAATGGTTGTACGAAGATCTGGGCCTGACCGAAACGGCTCGCCAGTTGAATCGAATTGACATCTATACCGTGACACTAGAGGACGTTCGCGAGCAGATTGTTCGAATCGTGGAGCGAGCGCTGACCTGAGGCGCACACAATATGGAACCAGTGGAACCACAAACCTGGGCCGAATCGGTCGTAAAAGAGGATCACTCCGATCCTTCCGTGGCTTCTCCTCCGGCCGCGCCCGGACGCCCCGAGCGACGAAAGCAACCCCGAAGCTGGGAAACACCGCCCGCTCCCGTTCCTCCGCCGCGTCTGGATGACTACAAAGGCATTGTTGGCGCAGCGGACATTGATGAATTGCGATTTCTTGCGCAGGAACTGAAGGGCAAAACAGTGAAAATGGTTAACTCCACCGCGGTGGGCGGAGGAGTCGCTGAGATGCTCAATCAACTGGTTCCGCTTCTCAATGAAGTAGAAGTTAAAACCCACTGGGAGGTCATTACCGGAGGAAACGACTTCTTCGAAGTAACCAAGGCGTTTCACAACGCACTTCAGGGCAGCGATTACAACCTTACGCCCTCTGCTCGCGACATTTTCCTGATGCACAACGAGCAGAACCGCCAGCGTATCCAGTTTTCCGAAGATGTTGTCGTGATTCATGATCCGCAGCCTGCCGCACTCATTCGCGCGCGGCAGGACTCTTCCCACCACTGGGTATGGCGCTGCCATATTGATTTGTCCAACCCAAGCCCTGAGGTGTGGGGCTTTCTGAGGCCATTCATCGAACAGTACGACGCTGCGATTTTTTCTTCGCAATCCTTTACCCGCCAGTTGGCGATTCCTCAGTACATGTTTTATCCCTGCATCGATCCATTGTCGGAGAAAAACAAGGATATCGAGGAAAGTTTTATTCAGCGGACGTGCGACGAATTCGGGATCGACCGCTCGCGGCCGATCGTGACACAAGTCTCGCGTTTCGATCGAGCAAAAGACCCAGTGGGTGTAGTCCAGGCTTTCAAGCAAGCCCGGAAGTACGTGGATTGCCAGCTCGTCCTCGCCGGCGGAGGAGCGAGTGACGATCCAGAAGGCGCCACTGTTCTAAAGGAGCTCAGGGAAGCTGCCGGCGAAGACCCAGATATCATCATTCTTGACCTGCCTCCCTGGTGCGCTCTCGAAATCAACGCCCTGCAGCGTGCTTCTACCCTTATCGTGCAGAAATCGATTAGAGAAGGTTTTGGATTGACTGTTACTGAGGCCCTTTGGAAAGGGAAACCCACAATCGCCGGAGCCGTTGGTGGTATCCCCAATCAGATCATCCACAAGCTAACGGGAGTCCTGGTGCATTCCGTCGAAGGTTGCGCCTATCAAATGCGCTACCTCTTGACCCATCCGGATTTTGCCAGGCAACTCGGCCAGAACGGACGCGAACACGTAAAAGAGAACTTCTTAATCACCACCAATGTTCGGAGATGGCTGCTGTTGTGTCGAATCCTGCTGAGTGGCGGTTCAAAGTGATCTCCGCCCGTGCAAACTTGACATTCGATCGGCTGGCCACTACCCGACGGAGAGATCAGCCGTTATCAGCGTGCCGGCACCATTCGAGTGGACATTAAGCACGCCTCCTAGTTGCCGCAATCTTTCGCACATTCCCTTGATCCCAACCCCTGAACTGGCACTCGACGGCTCTGTCGGCATCCCTTTTCCCAGATCACTCACCTGAACACAGACGTGACCTGAAGACTGGCTGATGCGAACCGTCGCTGTGGTACTTCCCGAGTGCTGATGCACGTTGGCGAGAGATTCTTGAACGACTCTAAAGAGAGCGATTTCCTTCTCGAGCGAAAGCCTGCCGAAGTCACTTGGGATTTCGAGTGTGACATTGATGTTGCTGCGCTTCGCAAATCGCTCGGCATACCACTGAATCGCCGACGGCAGCCCCATTTCGTCCAACGTTGGTGGATGTAACAGATGCGAGAGCTGACGAACTTCACCTAGCAAGTTATCCACTAGACTGGCACTCTCGGTGATCAACTTCGACTCGCGCCTGCCATCGACTGGATCCCCCTCCCGGAGCACGCTCAAGTTCATGGCCAAAGTAGCCAGGACCTGGGCGGTACTTTCATGCAACTCATGTGCCACACGGCGGCGCTCTTCATCCCGAATAAGCATCAGCTGGCGGGTTAGCGTGCGAAGGCTCGTTTCTGCATCTTCGCGCCTTTTGACTTCCTCAAGAAGCTGAACGTTCTTGCTTTGGAGTTCCGCCGTCCGTGCTTGCACGTGGAGTTCAAGTTCTTGCCGGAGCCGCTTGTGTTCTTCGATTTCGGTCTCGAGAGCCTTCGCTTTTTGTTGTAACTGCGTAATGCTGCGCAGACGCTCGTCTTCGCTGCCGAGATCCATGTAGCACTCGGTCGGAATTACAGCCGAGTGCTCGTTGCAGACCTTCAGAAGCAGCCCCGCGTCTTCCTCCCGGCCGAAACTGCTCATCGGGTACGCACAGAAGAGCGAGAATGACTTCGTCCGAGCCAGCTCATTCCAGAGTTGCTCCAGAATAATTGCAGCCTCAGTCTGCCCGTCTGCCCACAGCAACGCAACCATTTCGCCGAAAATTGCCACCTGTGGCTCAACGCCACTGGCTCGGGCCTGGGCCTTCGCAACCATTCCCCCGACCACATCATAGAAGCGGCCTTCGTCGGGCCAGCCATCTTGCATGAACGTAGTCAAGAGCTGCGCAGCGTCTGTAACAACCAACCGTTCTTGCTCCAGCAGCGCAGCAACGTCTAATCTCTGAGCCGTCAACCATTCCAGCAGCCCGTTGCGGTGCACATCTGTGGCGACCACAATGGCAGCATTTCCTGCCCGCAACGCATTCCCGACATATTCGCTCAGTTTCGCGAGCAGAAACTCGTCCTGCGAGTAAAACTGGACGCCGTGCTGATGGTCGCCCTGTTGCGACCAAGAACCTTTGTATTCGCGTAGCTGTGTGTAATCTGCTTCTCGGGTCGTTCCGCGCTGCATTTTTCGCCCCACCCAGTTACCGCTTACCAGCATGCGATCAGCGGCACCTGTCCTTCGCCACACTTAGAATGCCCTACGTTCAATACAAAGCGCATACAGCATTCCCTGTATCTTTCGGCAGCATTCCTAACAGGAGCGTGCTCGCGATTCGTGCAGCAAACTATGGTTTTGACTCGCCGCCGCTTTTCCCATCACTCTTGGGCGTGGTCGCCTCAGCTTCCGCTTCGATGGTGACTTCCACCTCGGCGCCCTGCTTGAGGCGCACCTTGTCGCCATTTTCGTCGATCAGGGTGTTTTCGATCCGAAGCTCTCTATAGAGATGATCGGCGCCTTCCACCGCGATCTGGGCCTTCTCAGGTACGCTCGGAGACGGAGACTTGATAATCTTTTCGACAGTCGCAGGCATAGTGGCACTTGGTTTGTCGTTCATAATTGACCCCTCATCTCAGCAAGCCAGCAAGATTCATGGAATGCATCCCGTTCCCGGGCCCTATCGACGCTACTCACGCTTCTATTCCTTGCCGCTGTTCTTCCCAACGTTCCCAGGCTCGTCTTTATGGCCGAAATCCAGACCAAAGTGTGGTTCCGATTCCGTGCCCGTAATTCTAATAGGGATTTCAGTACCGGATCCGTTCTTGCTGAAGAAAGGGTCGACGGGCTTCAGAAGAATTGACTTCCATCCGGTGGTCATCTGCGAGATCTTGGCATCCAGCCAAGCCTTCCCGTGAAAGTCAAACTTTTGTCCGTCTAAGCTGTAGTCGCCAGTCATATCGACGTGCGTCCCTGGAATACGAAAATGAAGCAAGGAGAAGGACAGTAATCCGTCCTTCAGCGTGAACACACCCTGCAGATCGACCGGGACATCCTCCTCGGTATGCGACTGTGCCTCTTTCGGCTTACCCTGGCTGCGCAGACTCAATGAGTCGACCCTTCCCTGCACTTTCTCGTTGGTGAAATGCGCACGCAACACATGAAATGTGCCGGCCAACGCCAGCCTGTCAGCCACACTCGCGGCGCCGGGCGCAAGGCTCAGCCGCGTCTTCATTTCAACCGGACCGCTCATGATCGACGGATCAGTATGCACGCCCAGTTTGAGCAAGTCTTCAATCCGCGCGCCGTCGAGGGCGACATCGAGTTCTATATCGTGCCCCTTTGGTGTACTCACTCGCACGACGGAGCCGTTTGCAGTAAAGGAAGAATGAAGGAAAGTGGCAGTCACCGGCCGGAGATACGTGTCTCCGCTGGTCCCGTCAACAACAGCATGAAACTCCGTATGCAGCGCCACTGGATGACCGCTTGTCGCAATTTGAAAGTCTGGGGTATCGGTTTTTCCATGCACGACGATGTTGCCTAGAGTTCCCGAGTAATCGCCGGTCGATGAGAGTATTCCTCCAATACCTTTGATCGTGCTTAGGTCGGCCTTAGTGAAGGAATAGTCTCCCTGCACCGGCGTGTCCCGAGGGCTGTCTTGTTGCCACGGTCCGAAGAGGCCGTTCGATTGAATGTCTCCCACAGGCTTGGGATTGACCAGGGTGGCATTGAACTGCAACGGTTGGCCAGGGCCTATATCCTTCATCTTCAAGTCACCGATGGCAAATTCCAGCGGTGGCTTGCCCGGTTTTGAGGTGTTGATCAGAAGCTTTGCATCTTCGCAAATGAACTGGTCGACAAAGATGGTCATCTTCGGAGCTCGCGAGCCCATGTTCGTCATTTCCCGCCGATCTTCCTTGGGCGGGATGTTCAGCTCCAGGCCTTTCACGTAGACGGTTCCCACATGCATCGGAGAGCGGAATAGGGTCAGCAAGGCGGCTTGAAAGCGGAATTGCTGGACTCCGATCAGGGGCTGGACTCCCGGTTCATACGGATTGGGATCCGTCGTGCCAAAAATCTTCAAGCCGTCCCCGGAGACTTCAATCCCGTTGACCAGCGAAACATGAAAACTTGCCAGCTCTACCTTGCTATGGAAGCGATTCGACACAGTATCAATGACCCGAGTCCGGAGAATTGGTTCAGCACGAGCGACGACCAATCGCACCGCCACTGCTGCGCTGGCCAAGAAAACGAGGGCGACTATGCCGAGCCATTTCCACGGCGCACTCTTCTTCCGAGCTCCTTCGGGGGGAACTTGCACAGAGGCCATTTGAACATTAGAGCGAGTATCCGCGGTAGTGGTCTATACAGTATTTCATTCAGATTCTTTGGGGGAGACTCCGACAAGCTCACAACTGGATGGGGGTTTGATTGTTTCTGAAACCGTGCGCGGGACGTGGACTTCCACCAAAACCCGGACGATCAATTGTGTTGTTGTTGCTTGCCAGAATTCTCTGAAGTGGGGCGTGGCCAGACCGGACTTGCCATCTCAATCCTCCAGGTCGGCCCACCGACGGACAGTGGCCCTTCGGATTTGACGAGGACGGGTGCATCTCCGCCCAAAATCCAGGCGTGTATGTCTGGAGGCTCTTTCCCTACAATCGGCGCAACGGCGCCCGCCACGCCCCCAATCTTCACCTTTATCACATAGTGCACGGCCGTGCGTTCGGAACCGCCAATCGAGAACGGCTCCTCACCCTGCTGCGTGATTGCAAGCTTCACCAACCTCGGCTTTGGTGTGGCCGCGACCATCGACACAGTAGGCAGGGACTCGCCGGGCGGCACATTCTGCAGCAGCGTGAAAATCAGACCGTTGGCCAAGTCCGGCGGCAATCGCATCCGATTGCTCGCAACCTTCTCCTTGTTGTCATCCATGTAGCGAACGGTCACTTGGCCCGAAGAACAGTCGATTGACATGTCCATCGGATAATGGAACGCTGGGCCCTTCTGTTCGAGATGGTAATTTAGGAGCCGGAAACTGCCGCGTTGCGAGAAAACCGTAGTCTCATCGTGGACCGAGCCGTCCTTGAATCGGAACACGATGTGAGTAGTAACCCGATCGTTACGGGAGACTTGGATCAAGTCACCGTAGGCAACTGGGACGCTTTCCATTGTGCTCAACACCAGAAACCCGTGGATTAAGCCCTCGGTATGGCGTACAGCTACCGGTGCTGCCACTGCCGTTCCTGCCCGGAGAACGGCGCAGGTCAGAATCATCGCCAAGAGTTTGAACCTTCTATCGAGCATATTCTCGGCACCTGACCATCGCACCATAGAGTCGGCACACCTGATCCTTAATCTGGAAGTCATGCAAAAATCTGCTGCCATCTGATGAGTTGATTCCCAATCTTCGGAGGTTTCAGTGCACAACAAGATAGGGCTGAACAAATACTGTTCAGGGCGAGGTATTCGTTGGTTGGTGAACGCCTCGCCCTGCAGTTCTGTGAACCGCTAACCCTTCCGAGGCGGAGGCGCGCTGGGACGGGCTGCCTGTTGTCTCTGCTGCAACTGTTGTTGCTGGCCGAGATGCTTTTGTTGCAATTGCTGAGTCTGTTGCTGATGCTTTTGCTCCAACTGCTGCGTCTTGGCTGCATCAGCCTTCTGTTGCGCGAGCTGCTGGTGCTCCTGGTCCTGCTTCTGCTGGAGTTGCTGCCGTTCCTTGTCCTGTTGCTGACTGAGTTTTGCCTGCTGCTTTTGGTATTTCTGGTCCACCTTTGCGTCGCCGGTATTTGGCGCGGCGGGACGTTCGACGGGCGGAAGATCCTTGGGATGCACTGCAGTGGCGGGGTGAGAATTACCTTCCTCTGGACGGCCCGGCTGCTCGTTTCCCTTCGGTTCCGTGCTGGCACGATCGGCGGGTGGATGGTATGGCGCTCCAGCCTCCTTGGCCGCCATCACCGAGTGTCCGCTAAATTCCCCCGGTTTTTCGGTGGCCGCGATTGGCGGCTTGCCCTGGTTCACTGAAGCCCGCAGTTGCGGGTTCGAGCGCGCAGTCTGCACATGCTGAGTTTGGGCCGCTACCGGCGGCACATGTCTGTCACGAGCCGCTGCCTCTTCTTGAGCTGTTGGGCGCGCCTCGATCCCGCCGTTGCCACCGTTGTAGCTCACGCGATTGATGGTCGTGTTCTCCACCGTAGTGTTGTAAACGTTGTGGATGTTGGTGACGTTTATATTCGCCACCGCGCGGTTATAGAAGAAGTGTCCATTGTCCCAGCGTCCTCCCGCAAAGCCGACGCCGAAGTAACCGAACCCATAATTGATTCCGCCATAAAAACCCACCTGCGGACCCCAATAGCCTTCGTTGAAGACAAATGCACCACCGCTCCAGCCCCACCACCCCGGCGTCCACAGGAAGCCGACCTCAGGTGCCATAACCCAGGTGCCGGGCACCCAGTAGTAATCGGCGACATCGTCATCCCAATACCAGTAACCTGGAGTCCAGATATAACCATCGCCGGGACAAACCGGCTGCTCATAAACCGGCAGCGCTGGCGGCCCGATCGTGATCGATACTCTGAACTGCGCCAGAGCGCCCGCTGACAGGGCTAACATTACCAAGGCCAGCGACAGCGAACGAAGCGTCAATGAACGAATGGAGACACTGATGTGCATTGTTTCCTCTTGCCCAATCATCCTTCGCTTTCCCGGTAATGCTCTGCTGCTGCGGGTTGCGCGGATTGAAAGGCCGGACGATCAATCTTGGCTGCTCAGAAACTTAGCGCCCATCGATATGTCCTTCCATCCACTGGACGCGGTATTTGGCGCCTGCCGTGGCTGTAGATTCTCCTGCTAACTCTCCTTACTATGGCGCTGACCTTGATGTAGCGCCGCAGGTCGGGAAATGACGTAAGCAACACCTATCCGGCCAGAAGAAGAGACGCTGCACCCACCAACTTAACTACTATTATTGTTGCTGGTGTGTTCTCAACGCAGGAACGATGGCGGCGTAGAGTCTCGAGAGAGACTTGAGGTGGGAGCTAACCAGCTCTGCGGCCAGCCTCAGCTCAAAACCTCTAACATTTGCATTCCTGAGCTTTTACGGTCGTTATCCTTTAAGACCTTCTCGGATCAATCAGACGCGAGCGCTCAGGAATAGACGTAAACGCCAGCCTGCTCCTTAGTTGTTCGATGCGTTCATGAAGGATCTGTCTTAACTCCTGCGCGAGTTGGCGGACCTCTTCATCGTCTTCTGCGTTCACCGCGCGGGAACACAGCTCAATCACTCGATTCTCGAACGAAATGACGCTCATGTTCAGTTGGGCGCTGCAAACCACCGAGACGTCGACTTTGCTCAAAGTGCCGTTAACCTAGGAAGGGCAGCGATGAAAAATGGCGGGGCGATCATGAGGGTCAGAATGTGCCCACTACCACATTGACCCTTGATCACCCCAACTCCGGCAGAACCCATGAGGTTCATTTTCGGAAAAACTAACTTGCGCAGGGTGAGCTTGCAATACAGTTGATCCCTTAGTCACATTTATCGGTTCGGCATGAGTGTTCTTGCGAGGGGCCCGTTTGGATGATCCCTTCATATTCCTAACGGACGGATCTATCTGACTTCGACGACGGCAAGTCCATACGACGGCAAGGTCAGAGTCAATTCTCCGCCTTTCAGGTTCCGCTCCGCAGCCGCGGGAAGCTCTGCGGCCTGCTTGAGTTGTCGAATCTGTGCATCCGATAGGTAGCGGGGTGAACCCATCTTTTCATAAATCGAGTGAACGTCTCCATGATCGGGGTCAACCGTCGAAACGATCGCGTGCCTGTAGTGTCCCTGAAAGCGCAAAGTGATCGTTTTGGCTGCGTCGACCTTTTCTGGCGGCGCGTAGTTCCAAATGGCGATCACCAGGGTGCCATCCTTCTTTTTTGTTAAGAGCGCTGAGTCTGAGCTGACCGCTATTCGCTGCTCCCCCAAGTGGTGCAGCAGTTTGAAAGCATAGAAGGCCGGCTTCGGAATCCCATCTTCAGCCAACAAGCCAAAGCCTCCATAGAACGGCGTCTGCACCACCCCCTGCTCCTCGAACACGTCAGAGAAAGTCCAATAGCTCATCACATCGACAAGGCCGTCACATTGGCGGATGGTGTCGGCCAGCCAGGGGCCCATGTATGAGGTGTCTGTAACTGCTGGCTCGTTGAAATAGCTGGCATTGAACTCGCTCCAGATCAACGGCAAGTTGGGCATGCTAGAAGCTGCGATTTGGTCGTGAACCTTTTTTACGGCGCGGCAGACCATCTTGTCGCGAGGAATATTTTCGTCAGTCCCAAACACGTCTTTTGCCTGGTCGTTGCCGTAGACATGCGAGGAAACGAAATCAACCGGTACGTGGTTAGCGGCGCAATGCTGAATGAAAGCGTCTGCCCAGGCGGCTTGTGCCGTCGCCGGTCCGCCAATTCGCAATCGAGGGTTCACCGCCTTGACGGCACGCGCAGTGTGGTCATAGAGATCCCAGTAGGTCGCCTGCTTGGGATCGCCTCCCCAGAAGTCGAGGTTGGGTTCGTTCCACACTTCAAAGTACCACTGGCTGACTTCGTCGAGACCATAACGGTCGACCAGATGGGAGACGAATTGGGTAATCAGGTTGTCCCATTTAGCCCAATCTTTAGGCGGAGCCACATCCGGCTTGTACCAGAAGGCTTGCATGATCGGTTTTGCTGCAAGCTTATTGGGCATGAAACTCAATTCAACGAACGGCCTCACCCCGTTAGCCAGTAGACCGTCATAGATCTGATCTACGTAGGAAAAATTAAAGACCGGCTGCCCCTGCTTGTCTTCGTCGTAGACGCCTACTTCATCATGAAAGATGGCGTGGAAGCGGACATACTGAATGCCGGTGGTCTGTTTCACCGCCTGCAGGTCCTGACGGTAACTCTCCCGCAGGCTCAAAATGGCGCGGCCGGAGCCGAACATCTGTTCCCAAAAGTGAGGGAAAGGGTGCGCGGGAGCGGATCCGTCGACGACGATTGTTTCGGCCGTCTGCGCCGAGGCCACGCCCGGCAGAATAAACAGGAGGAGGCAGGCGAAAATCACTTTCGACATGGTTATCCTTATTGCGCGTGATGATGCACTACGCGAACCGCGAATGTCGGTTAGCGCCGTCACTGAAATCGGTATCCAGGCTTAAGGTCGCAGCGGTACACCTTGGTTTGATCCGGATTCACTCTGGCGTTGCAAGTCGCCCAACTCAAGAACAGCGCGGGACCGAGCGGAAAGATGATCATCTGTCCATCCAGTTCCGCTTCGATACTCACACCTTCGGCGGTCGAGGGCAGAGTAAAGTTCAGACCTTCTCCAAAAATCACCGGGTAAGACTCATGAACAATTTGGCTGACCATAGGGTGGACTACTTCCGCTTCCAGTAGGAAAGTTGCAGTGTCGGACCAGTCGCGGGCCGAGACCACGAAGGTCTGTTCGGCATGCGACAAACGGTCCGTATCGATTTTGGTGAACGGACATGGCCCGGCAATGCACGATGCTCTGGCGTTCCTGAACTCATTCCCCGTTCCCGCATCGAGGGACGCAGAGCCTAGCGCCGCCCGCCATTTGCCGTCAGGCGAGCACGGACGCTGCCCCTTGCAAGGCACGTTGCCCTTGTTTTCAATCTGAAATGTCTGCACTGCGCTTCCTACATTGAACTCAGTCATCACTCGGCCCGAGTATCTCACGCGAACGTTCGCGACTTTCACCATGGGCCGAGTAGTGGAAGGCGCCACACTGGCGAGCGGAAGCATGTGGACGATATAGAGTTTGTCGCCTACAAAATCACTCACGTCGAGAGGCTGGTAGTGCGGTTGCCGGAAATGAAGAACGAGAGGGTGGCCCCTGCGCACGAATCTTCGTAGCTGGAGCGTAAACGAGCCGGTCGAGTCAGACTTCGCCGGTCCTATGGCCAGATCAGCAGTCACGTCGACATCGGCGACGGGTTGTTCCTTTCTGCTGTCCGTGTCCTGCACCGTGACTGCCCCGCGGAGCAAGATTGATCTCTGCGCGTACCACGGACGGAGGAGCAGCCCGCCAACAATCATCAGGATGATAGTTGAGATCCAGAGTCTTACTCTATGTGCGCTCTCTATGCCCACAATCTTTCAAACATTCTACGACGGAAGCCCCACGGCGCGGGAATCTCGGATGCTGCGCGTGCGTTATCCTTCTGGTAATCCCTTCCTGGCGCGACTTCGTTTAAGATTGATCGACGCAAGAGAATGCCCGTTCGATCCACTCTGTTTTCCCGGCGGGAGGCGATGCGCCAAATCCTGGGCGCGGGAGGATGCCTGCCCTTGGCAAGAGTTCTATGGGCCATCGAGCTGCCGGAGCAGGCTCAGCCGACTCCGGTTGGTTCTTCAGGTTTGCCGGTTCTCTCTCTCGAGGATGACCAGTTTCTGAACGAATTGGAAATCGCCAACTTCAGTTATTTCTGGGAACAGGCCAGCCCAAAAACGGGGATGGTGAAAGACCGCTGCCACCTACACGCTAATGATGATGGAATCGTGGCCAGCATCGCCGCCACGGGCTTCGGCTTGACCGCTCTTTGCATCGGGGAGCAGCGAGGTTTGGTTTCCAGCAGCGATGCGCTGGAACGCGTTTTTGCCGCCCTCCGGTTCCTTTGGAAGAAGCTGCCAAATCATCGCGGCTTCTTCTACCACTTTGCGAACATCAATAACGGGGAAAGAGTCTGGGATTCCGAGGTTTCATCCGTTGACACAGCTATTTTGCTCTGCGGAATCCTCACCTGCCGCGAGCACTTTCGCCATCCGGAGGTCGTGGAGCTAGCAGATTTGATCTTCGGCCGAGTGGATTGGACCTGGCTCTCGGAAGACACCTCGCTGCTGCCCCACGGCTGGACCCCGGAAATGGGGTTCCTGCCTTCCCGCTGGGACTACTACAGCGAGCTGATGATGATGTACCTGCTGGGACTGGGATCGTCGACTCATCCCCTGAAAGATGAGACCTGGACTGCATGGAAGCGCCTGATCTTCGAATACGACGGCATGCGCTATATCGGTTCCTTTGCGCCCCTATTCGTGCATCAATATTCTCAGGCGTGGTTCGATTTTCGTGGAAGGCGCGACAAGTTCGCCGACTACTTCCAGAATTCGGTGATCGCGACCGATGTCCACCGGCGCTTTTGCTTGGAGCTGGGGAAACAGTATCCTGATTACAGCGATGACTTGTGGGGAATCACCGCTTCCGACTCGAACCACGGTTACGTGATTTGGGGTGGGCCGCCGGCCACGGGGCCGATCGACGGCACCGTCGTGCCGAGCGCCACCGGCGGGTCCCTGCCCTTCCAGCCGCAGGCCACTTTGCGTGTCCTGAAAACGATTCGGACCCGCTACGGTGCAGCCTGGGGTAAGTACGGCTTTGTGAACGCATTCAACCCTCTCACCAACTGGTATGACCCTGATGTGATCGGAATCGATACCGGCATTACCATGCTGATGGCGGAAAACCTGCGGACTGGCTTCGTCTGGAACACTTTCATGAAGACCCCCGAAGCCCAGCGCGGGATGCGGCGGGCCGGCTTGAACAAATACTAGCGAGGGGTGCCCTCCGAGCCTCTAACGGCCCGTTGGCAGGGTTACGCGCCAACCCTTGGAGCCTTTCTTCTCATCCAATACCCGCTTAAGGGCTCCCATGTTCTGATCTTGTTGCCTGGAAGTCATTGGGCTACACTCAATGAATCAGGGCGTCGCCTGGTCTGGCGCGGGGTCGCGTCGCTTTGATCCCAAGTAAACCTTCAGGCCAGACGCCACGTTAGGACTTCGCCATGGCCGGAAAACAGGATTCGTGGAACGGATGGCGCGAGCGCGTTTCCGCTCTGCGGAACGTGCCTGCGGTTCTGCGAATCGTTTGGGAGTCAGGCCGCGCGGTTGTGGTTCTGGGTATTGCGTTTCGTTTAGTTGTTTCCGTTCTGCCCCTTGGCCTGCTGTGGATTACAAAGCTGATCATCGACCTGCTTGTTACCGCCCACAACACCCATCAAGCCATCGGCGCGCGGCTATGGTGGCTGGTTGCGGCGGAATTCTCGCTGGCCGTTTTCGGGAGCGTTGTAAGTCGTGGCGTCGATTTTCTCGACGCTCTGCTGGCCGATAAATACACGCGGCACGTCAGCGTGCTAGTGATGAAACATGCCGCGCAGCTCGACCTCATAGCCTACGAAGACCCGGTTTTCTATGATCGCCTAGAACGTGCCCGCGTCCAGGCCACGGACCGTCTGGGAATGATTCAGTCGATCGGACGGCTGATTCAGCAAGTCATCACCACCGTCTCCCTGTCCGTCGCAATCATGCTGTTTTCCCCGTGGCTTCTGCTCATGCTGGTCGCATGCGTAGTTCCGGCATTTCTGGGAGAGAGTCATTTCGCTTTTCTGGGGTACGCCAAGAACTTCCGGCAGACGCCCATCCGCCGTCAATTGGACTACCTGCGAGTGCTGGGTGGAAGCAAAGAAGCAGCCAAAGAACTCAAACTTTTCGGGCTGGCGCCCTTTCTTACGCAAAGGTTCACTAGACTTTCCAATAGGATCTATGAGGAAGATGTCGACCTGGCGCGTCGGCGGCTTGTGGCGGGCTCGTTCTTGTCGATGATCAGCACCGCCGGCTACTATTTGGCCTATGTATTCGTGATCTGGCGGACGGTGACCGGGGTGCTCACGATCGGCACCTTTACCTTCCTCGCCGGAGCAATCCAACAGGCCAGTTCGAACATACAACAGATCTTTTCCACGGTTTCTTCCATCGCCGATCAAGCTTTGTTCTTGACGGACCTTATCGCTTTTTTCGAAATGCAGCCGGCGATCGCGTCGAAACCGAATGCCTTGCCCGCACCGCGGCCGATCCTTCGCGGATTCGAATTCCGCAACGTTTCTTTTCACTATCCTGGAAGTTCCCGTCTGGTTCTGGACGGATTGAACCTTCATCTCCATCCGGATGAGCGCGTCGCGCTGATTGGAGAAAATGGCGAGGGGAAAACGACAGTGGTCAAGTTGCTTACTCGACTCTACGATCCCGTCGAGGGCCAGATTCTGCTGGATGGTTTCGATCTTCGCGAGTACGACCTCGAAGATCTGTATCGGGAGATCGGTGTTATTTTCCAGGATTTCATGCGCTACGAAATGACTGCACGGGAGAATATTGCAGTGGGCCGGATCGAGCAAATCGATGATCTTCCGCTTCTCCATCAATCTGCTCAGAAAAGCATGGCCGACGACGTAATTGGCAAACTTCCGCATGGCTACGAACAGATGCTGGGTCGGCGTTTTGATGGTGGCGTCGACCTCTCGGGCGGGGAGTGGCAGAAGGTTGCGCTGGCCCGCGCCTATCTGCGTGAAGCGCAGATACTGATCCTTGATGAACCAACGGCGGCGCTCGATGCGCGGAGTGAATACGAGGTTTTCCAGCGCTTCGCCGAGCTGACGGCTGGAAAGATGGCGCTGTTCATTTCACATCGGTTCTCCACCGTCCGCATGGCCGACCGGATCGTTGTGCTGGAAAATGGCCGCATTGCAGAGGACGGAAATCACGAACAGTTGACCCGTCTTGGCGGCCGCTATGCGGAGATGTTTGAGCTGCAAGCCGCCAGCTATCGCTAGGCTAAAGGAGAGGGATGGTTCGCAACGCTGAAATCGCGGAAGAGAGAACCCGGCACCAACCTGCCGGTGAACTCTCCGATCTCGCCTCCGATCTCCCGGCTCTCCGCAGTGCTGCGACCGAATTCGCTTCCCGGTTGGGCTGGCTGCCCGATGTTCGCACATCGCAAACATTCTCTCGGCGTTGCCGCAAGCTCAAGAACACATTTCAACCCTTGTTCCTGAGCGCCGATGCGGCAGGCAGGCTCAACCCTTCATCGGACGACCTGCGCTGGTTTTGCGACAATGACCAGCTTATCTATAAGGAACTGAGAAGCATTGCTTCTGAACTTAAGCCACTGAAACAACTGCCCCACGCGCGGGGAAGGAAAGACGAAATTGTGCCCAGGGTGCTGGCGCTGGCACAGACGTTTCTCGATCTCACCGGCAATCGTTTCAGCGAGATGGCATTTACTGCGTTCTTCCAGGCATTTGAGGAGAGCACGGTCCTGGAGCTACGCGAGGTGTCGGCGGTAGTTGCCGCTATGAAGCTTGTCTTGCTGGAGCGAATCGCTGCACGCTGCCGGTGCCTTCTCCAGGATCCCGCGGGGCCATCCAACGGTTTGGGCGTATGTGTGCGGAGTTTGCGGGATATTACGCAGACTTCCTGGAAGGACATTCTCGAGCCGCTGATCCTTTTCGACGCGATCCTTCGCCGCGACCCCGTGGATGCGTACGCGAGAATGGACTATGAAAGCCGAACCCTGTATCGGGAGAAATTGTCGAAAATCGCCCGCCGCTCTGACTTGTCCGAGATGGACGTTGCCCGCGAAGCGCTGCTGCTGGCGCAACAAGCCCTGGCTAGAACTTACCCTGATCGCCGCTCCAGGTTGCGGCAGTCTCATATTGGCTACTACCTCATCGGCGAAGGCCAGGATCTGCTTTGTCAGAAGGTAGGCTTCAAGCCCGACTTCATCCAGAGCCTGCGTGCCCGACTGCGTCGTCATCCTGATGAATTCTTCCTTCCGGGAATCGCGGTTCTCACTTTCTCGATCATCACGGGAATCCTGCTGCTGCTGACTCCACCCAACAGCCCGCCTGAAATGCTGCTGCTTTCCATGCTGGTACTGCTGGTGCCATGCTCGCAGTCAGCGGTACAACTCATGCATTATCTGGTGGGCGCTCTTCTCCGGGCGGAGATTCTACCGAAGCTGGACTACTCGAGAGGAATTCCTGATGATTGTGTGACGTTGGTCGCAATCCCAACCCTCCTTCTTAGCGAGAAGCAGGTGCGCGGCCTGGTCGAAGACCTGGAGGTTCGCTTCTTGGGGAACCACGACCGCAATATTCACTTCGCACTCGTCAGTGACCTGCCCGACGCCGACGAGCCAGCTCCGGAAGCCAGCCCGCTGATTGACCTGTGCGCGAACTTGATTCGCGAATTGGACGAAAGATATAGCGGACAGCAGATGGGCTCTTTCCTTCTGTTGCATCGCCATCGCGTCTACAATCCCCGCGAACAGGGATGGATGGGCTGGGAACGCAAGCGCGGCAAGTTGCTCGATTTGAACAAGCTGTTGCGCGGGGAGTACGACAGTTTCCCGGTTAAAGTTGGAAACCTCTCCATCCTCCCGAAGGTGCGATTCGTGATCACGCTCGATTCCGATACCGAGCTTCCACGTGGAGCGGCACACCGGATGGTCGGAACCATGGCCCACCCGCTGAACCAGGCGATTGTCGACCCCGAGAAGAACATCGTCGTTGCTGGATACGGCATTCTGCAGCCACGGGTCGCGGTTAGCGTGCAAAGTGCGGCACGTTCGCGGCTTGCCGCCGTCTATGCGGGCGAGACGGGCCTTGATATCTACACCCGCGCTCTTTCTGACGCGTACCAGGATCTTTACGGGGAAGGTAGTTTCACCGGCAAGGGGATCTATGAAGTCGACACAGTGCATCGCGTGCTCGACCGGCGTTTTCCGCGAAACGCGCTGCTCAGTCACGACCTCATCGAAGGCGCCTACGCCCGCGCAGGCTTGGCCAGCGACATTGAGGTGATCGAGGACTATCCCTCGCATTACAGCGCTTCCAACCGTCGCAAGCACCGGTGGCTGCGAGGCGACTGGCAGATTGCGGAATGGCTGACCTCGCACGTGCCCGATGAATCAGGGGCCCGCGTGGCGAATCCGATTTCCCTGATTTCCCGCTGGAAGATTCTCGACAATTTGAGGCGCAGTCTGGTTGAACCCGCAACCCTCCTGCTCTTATTGTTTGGCTGGCTCGTACCTGGCGAAGGTGCGCTGCGCTGGACCCTGGCGACGGTTTTGATTTTGATCATTCCGTTGTGGTTCGAATTTGCATTTACGCTGGTGCGTGCCGTCGCCGAGCAGAAAATGTCCATCGCGCGGGAGGCGGTAGCCACGTTCTACGCGGCAAACTTCTCCGTATTGCTGACGCTGGTATTCCTCGCACATCAGACGCTGCTTTCGCTCGACGCCGTCGCGCGGGCACTGGTGCGACGTAAGGTGACCCGGAAGCGGATGCTGGAATGGGAGACGGCTGCGCAGGCTGAGCTTGGTACTCGTCTGACTGTTCTCGATCGTTACCTCAACTGGATGCCTTTCCTCGCGGCCGGTCTGGGCATGCTGATTTGGTTGTTGCGCCCGCACTCCCTGATTGCCGCGTTTCCTATTCTCGCGCTCTGGGCGGCCAGCAACCCGGTAGCCCGTTGGCTGAATGAGTCGCCGGCTGTGCCGGGGGCCGACCTTTCGCGGCAAGACACTCAATTTCTCCGCCGGGCCGCTCTTCACACTTGGAGATATTTCGCCGAATTCTGTACAGAGGAGCACAACTGGCTGATCCCGGACAATGTTCAGGAGCAGCCTCCCGCAGTTGCAGCCAGGATCTCTCCGACTAATCTCGGCTTGCTGCTGAATGCGCGGCAGGTTGCAGTTGAGCTGGGATATCTGACGGTTCCCGACCTCACGGTCTTGACCCGGCAAACCCTGACCACGGTCTCCCGTCTCGTGAAGCATCGTGGCCATTTGCTCAACTGGTACGACACGCGCACCCTCGCGCCGCTGTCGCCACTGCTCGTTTCCTCTGTCGACAGCGGCAATCTGCTGGCTTCACTTTGGACGCTGCAACAAGGCTGCCTCGATCGCCTGCGTCGGCCCCTCTGCCAGTCGTCTGTCGCAGAGGGTCTGTTAGACCATCTCCGGGTTCTGGCCGAGGCCAAGGCATTTCCCCGAAAACAACTGGCCCAATATGAAGCCAAGTTCCGAGAAAAAGGCTGGTTATCTTCGATCCTGGAACTGCGGGAAGCAGAGCTCGAAAACTATTTTGCTTCCGGCCAATCTGGCCGTACTGCAGACACTCGATGGTTTAGCGAGCAGGCGCAGTTGGCGTTGCAGAACATCCACCAGATGACCTTGTCATACGAACCGTGGTGGCTCCCGGAATTCGCGCCACTGCGAGAAGAACTGGGACTGAATGCGAAATTCATGGGCCGAGTTCCCTTACGGCACTTGCCCGACCTGATTCGGGAGTTGGAGGCAGCGGTCGATCGGGTATCCTCCTCCAAACCTGAGGTGAGCAAGCCTCTTTACGAACGCTTTAGGACGCTGCTCGTTGCGGCGCGGTCGAACTCTGTTTCCCTCATCGAGAACTTGCGCCAACTCAGCGCCCAGGCCGGGGCACTGGCCGATGCCATGGATTTCAGCTTTCTGCTCGATCCCCATCGCAAGTTGATGTCGGTCGGTTTTGACGCTGAGTCACAGCAGTTGCAGAGTTCCTGCTATGACCTGCTCGCCACGGAATCCCGCACAGCAGTGTTTATCGCAATCGCCAAGGAAGACATTCCCCAGGATTGCTGGTTTCAGCTGGGCCGCGGACATACTCTCGACCATGGCCGGCCTGTGTTGCTCTCCTGGACGGGAACGATGTTCGAGTATCTGATGCCCTTTCTCTGGATGCGCTCCCACCCCAACACGCTGCTCGACCGAGCGCGAGTTGCGGCAGTGCGCTCGCAGCAGGCTTATGCGACGCGCAGGGGAGTGCCATGGGGCATCTCGGAATCGGCTTACTCCAAACTCGACGGGCAGGGCAACTACCAATACCAGGCTTTCGGTGTGCCCCAGCTTTCGCTGATGAGACGAGAGTCGAATCCGCTGGTTATTTCGCCTTACTCGACGTTTCTAGCCTTGAGTGTTGACCGGAAGGGATCTTTGCGCAATCTGCGCCGCATGGAGGCGTTGGGATGGTTCGGTTGCCGGGGATTTTACGAATCAGCCGATTATACGGCCCACGGCAGTCGTTTTCGCTGTGACATCGTGCGATCTTGGATGGCCCACCATCAGGGGATGAGCTTGCTCTCGATGGCCAACCTGTTGTGCGACAACGTGGTGCAGCGATGGTTCCACGCCGATCGCCGGGTGCAGGCTACCGAGCTCTTATTGCAGGAGAAACCTGTCGTGCACGTCCGTCCGTCTGAATTGCCTTCACGAAAAGCGGTTGCGTAGTTCGTCGCGCAGGACGGCGACGCGCCTCAGATGAGGCAATCCCCTTAGAACCGCAGTCTCAAGAAGGAGCAGGGCGCACGCCCCTTCGACAGCGAAGAGAAGGGAGACAAGCGTAACGCGAGTTGCGGACTCTCCGCGTGGGATTTTCTAATCCACGCCCCTATGAACGCTGCCGCACTTCCGCAGCCAGTCCGCCGGAACTCTCGCTGACCACGGGGCGCCTCACTGGCAAGGCCTCTGGCTCCATCTTTGGGACGAGGCGCCTTTCGACCGTGCCGATTACCGGAGCATCTTCCATTCCATCGGCGTAAGCCATGGAGACGAACCTTTGCTCGGAGCACAGGCGATCGATCATCCGCTTTTGCCCGGTGTTGAGCACCGCGTGAGGAAGGATGGGAAAGTGACGGAACATCCAAAGAAAATAAACGCGCTGAAGAAAAGAGGGCATGAGGTAACGTGGCCCGATTGGGGTTTGCACCTGGACCACGCCGTCCGACAGTTTCTCAATCCACATACTAGGCCCGCCTGAACACCTGAGTTTGGCCAGAGCAATTCTAGGGCCGCCATTATTGCACCAAGGTCGGTGCCAGGGGAAGCTTTTTCTCGGAGATTTCCAGAGCTGTCCTTCGACCCCGGCAATTCTTGCCGAAGATGGAGCAATTTTTGGGTTCTGAGGTGATCGTAGCTGGCGCGCGAAAGCTAGGCAGGAATCTCTGGCAATATGTCCATGCGGCGGATCTCGGCCGCGACCCCGAAGTCTTTGCCGGGGCCTTGCTCCACACGTAATACGCGGGCATGGCAGCACACCCAACACTTTTCCCCGGCGGTCAGTTCGGGCGGGAGGATTAGGACCAACTCCACATCCGAACCCTCTGCCATGCGGGATGCGCTATAGAGGAACACGCCATTCGTGCTCACATCGCGAGTCTGAGCGCTCAGCTCGGCATTCGCCGCCGTCCCCCGGACGCGCACGGGCAAGGTGGCAACCACTCTTTGGCGGGAACGTCGATCAATCTTAGAGTTCATTAATCCGTAAGTCCAAATCGCAGAATCAAATCTTAATTCCAAATCCCCAGCCGGCCATCACGAGCAAACGCCAGCGGAGAGCCTTCTCTTTCCCGCTGGCGTTCGACAGTATAGATCAAGTCTGACGGAAAGCGACGAACGACTTACATTTCCGGGCGGCGCAAGCGTGCTCCCGGCACCACCAGGGCCTGCTCCATGGTGGGAACATTGGTGCCTCGGAGCTTAGCCTCAGCCTGGGCCAGCTTGTCGGACTGATTGGTCTGGTAGTAGGCCTGCACCAGAAGTTCCATGGTGAACGGATTGTCCTGATCTTCTTCCAAATAGGTGGTAGCTTCGTCGAACTTTTTCTGATCCATGAGCAGAGTTCCGGCGGCACCGTTGTAGGAACTCAGGATGACGCGGTTCCGACTGCCGCCCGCCATGGTTTCGAGCAGTTTCACAGACTGGTCGGCCAAGACTTGGTTGCCAGCGTGTGCTGCGCGCACCGCGCGGTTGCGCAGAATGCGGGACAATTCCTCGTCCTTATCGCTCTTTGAAATCGTCCGATGTCCCAGCGATTCCTCGGCCTCCTGCAGATATTTCAATGCGGCGTTATCGTCGGTCTGATACTCGGCCTGGTGCCGATAGGCCTGCGCTTCCTGCAAGTCCTGATCCTTGGCATGGGCCGCCTCGGCAATCTCCTGGAATGACTTGTCGGCCTCAGCGAACTTGCCGTCGCGCACCCAGGTCATTGCCTTCTGCATGCTGTAGGTCAGCCGGTCCGCCTCGTTGTGGGCGTAGCGGATGGCCTTGTCGTACTCAATCCGCGCCTGCTCCTGGTTCCCCATCAGGGCATAGGTATCTCCCAGGCCCACCTGCGATGTGACAAAGTCAGGATCAAGCTTCAGGGCATTCCGGTAATGCTTTAGCGATCCCTCAAAGTTTCCTGCCATGCGCAGCAGTTCGCCATACGAGTCCTCCGGGTTCGGTTCCTTGGGCAGCAGGGCAACGTAACGGTCCATGGCCGCAAAGGCCTTGTCAAACTGCCGGTTGCGGGCGTCTACATAGGCCAGGTCATTCAGCGCGGCGGGAAAATTCTTGTCGATAGCCAACGCCTTCTCGAGCAATCTCTGCGCCTGTTCGTGGCCGTCCTCGCCCATCAGCCAGTTGGCCGCGAGATAAAACAAATGCTTGTCCTTGGGAAACATCTCCAGCATGTCGTTCATGGCGGAAATACCGCTGATGAAATCGCCCTCCTGCACCTTAGCGATCCATTCGATCATCAACTGCTCTCCCGGGGTCAGTTTGGGTGCGAGGGCCTTGGCTTTCTCTCGGGCCGCACTCATTTCCGTGGGATTGCTGCCGTTGAAGGCGATCCAGGCCCAGGCCACAGCTAGATTCGGATCAGCTTTGACGGCTGCGCGCCAGTCATCGTTGCAGCGCTCCAGGTAGAGGTTCTCGTAATCTTGCATGCCCTTCTCATAGAGCGAGCGCGCCTCGGCCGAGGAGGTAGTCACCGGCATCGAAGTCGCGGTGGACTGCTTCAGGTGGTGAGCATGAGCCGAGATGGGTGCAGCAAAGCACACGCCAACGATGAGGATAAGGACAGCACACATGGAGCGACGCATGAAGGTCTCCGCAACAGACGCTTTTGGGGAAGGTATTACCCCTGCAGCGTAGCATCGCCGGAATCCGGCTACCTAGTGACGGAAGTCATACGACGGATGGGAGGATCGTGGCAAACAAAGCCCCTGCGGCAAATGTCAGACACACAGCAGTATCTAAACCTTATTCCGACAGTCAACCTTGGAGTTCTCGATATAAACGACAGATTTTACGAGTGGGAATCTCGGACCACCAGGAATTTCAGATCTAGAAGGTAATGCTTACGCCGCCACGAATGGAGCGGGCTGCCTGCACTAGATAGACGGTCTGGCCGTCCTGCCCAATGACCGGCACATAGCCCTGGGCCAGCAGGTTGCGCAGGTCGATGAGCGCTTGCATGTGGGCGGGGAGAAAGCCCAGGGTTGGAATGGGCTGACTGATGAAAACATTGAGAAAGGGATCACTTTGTCCGGGTGATGCGTTGAACATATCCACCGGGGTCAACGCCGGTCCGTCAATCCAGCGATAAGACGCAATCCAGCGCGTATGAGTGCGAGGGACCGTGCCCGTGAATTTTACAGCCAAAGCTTGACGGCGCTGGGTCGTGATCGACTGCTGGGCTTCCTGGAGCTCGACGTCGGACTTAGTGAGGTCGAGGACGCCGCCATAGGCATAATCCAGAGTGCCGGTCAGATCGGAACAGAACTTCCGCGCCAGTACGACCCGCACTCCGGGGCTGTCCAGCGTCTCGCCATTATAAGTGAAGGTACCCGAGTAAATGTCGGGCAGCAGGAACCCGCTGGCGGCAGTAACCCCCCCGGTGCCCACCAATGCCGTGTTGTCGACGCGATCACTGAAAACGGCCACTTGCATACGGTTATTGCCAATGCGCCGGGAGACATTCAGCTCCTGGTGGTGAGCGCGTTCGAGCCGCGTCGCAAAGTTAGTCATGCTGACGCGGGGATCGGCTTCGCTAAGATCGGCGGGGGCTGAATCGAAACCCTTCTCTTCCCGTGTGTTGGGCAACGAGGTCGCGTAGTCGTACGACACAACAGTATCGGGCGATAGGTGCAGGTCGAGGGAACCGTAGGGCCGGAACGCAGTCACATGCCCGAGGAATTGGATGGTTTGCAGTTCGCTGCCGAACTTAAATTCAAGTACGTCGCCGACCGCCAAATCGTCTCCCGCGTTAAGCGCCAGCGCCTGCAGCGCCGCGTAGTGCAGGTTGGGATCGGAAGGTGCGAAACGACGCATCGTAACAGCCATCGAAGGCCCGGAACCGTCGGGCAGAGTGTGCGAATACATCGCGCGCAGAACGGCTGCGGGAAGGCTGTCTCCGTAACCGACATTTCCGCTCAACCCCACGCGGCTGGCAGAGAAAATAGAGCGCTCTACCGAGAATCCCGTGCTCACATCCGAACCGCTGCCATAACCTCCTGCCGCCGAGCCAGCCAGGAACGAAAGCCTGGCTTTCAGGTCGTGGTCTTGCTGCTCTGCGCCCATCGCGGGATCGTCGAACACCCGCAAAACGGGACGGTTTGCCACCGAACGCAGGGTCCACTTCCAATCGTCATCATCAGCCGGCCCTCGCAGGGGACCAATTCGCATCGCGTTCAGTAGTGTATTCAGGGTAATGTTCACATGAACGCTGGTGCCAGGCTGCAAGCCCACCTTTTCTTGCAAGAATGGAAGGAACGATGGCGCCGAGACTTTGATGGAGTATTGGCCGGGGAATAGATCCGGGGCGGAGTAGAAACCGGCTGCATCAGTAAACAAGGTCAGGGTCCGCGCCAACGCAGAGCCTGCGATTTCCACCACTGCGCCCATCTGCGGCGCGCCCGAGGCATCGCGCACGTATCCCGAAATCCCGCCTGGCCGTTGTCCGGCCCACGCAGGAAGCGACATCGCGATGATCACTGCCCAAGAACCGAGCTGGCGAAACTTCACTCCAACCCCCCGGGAAAATAATAAGCTAGTTACTCTACAGCAAACGTTGCTGAAGGATCAATAGTCTGCTTGGAGACGTTGTCATTCACCTTGATGTCGATTCGATAAACGCCCGGCTGCAGGTTCGCCGATGCAATCGACTTCTGCAGGGTCACCTGTTCGCCTACGTTGCCCATAGTGTCGGTGGATTCCATCTTCTGGATCACCGGTTTGTTGGTGGCAATGTTGATGACGTCATACTCGAACGTCGCCGAAGGCTTATGCGTCTTCTCGTCCACGCTCAAGTTGTAGACCTGCATCCAGAAGTTTACCTTCTGATCACGGCCCCGCTTAAAGAGAGCAGGCTGGCCGTTCGCCGGAGCCACGCGCGGGCGAATCTTATTCAATCCGATTACGAACTGACCCGTGCTCACATCTTTGGTCGGCACCGGCTCCATCACATCGGCAACGATGAGCGAGGAGGTCGACAGCTTATCGTCAGAATACTCGGGCACTACAATGCCACGGCTCCATAGGCCTTTGCGGTCGCCGTTCACGTCCTTCACCGCGATCTCCACCTTGTAACGTCCGGGACGCAGCGGCAGCGCCTTCCAATACACTGCGGAATTCTCTGCCGTACGGGGCAATAGTTCCGCCGGAACATCCACCTGAACAGGGTCTTCCTGGGTCTGCACGATGCGTCCAGTCAAAGTGCTCACGCGCATAAAGATGTTGACTGTACCGCGCTGCACGCCATCTTTGTTGGCGAACGTAATGTCGCGATACTTCACCTGCACAGTGATCGGCACCAGCACGGTGTCCCCGGTGACCTTCACAAAATCCGTGCGTACATCAAAGGGCATCAGGTTGGTAATCAGCTTGGTATTGACGATTTCTTCCAGATCTTTGTACTTCACCGGCGGCGGCGCTTGCAATTTCGCGTACGTCTCCAACCGGTCGAACTCCTTGGTTTGCAGGTCGTTGCTATTCGGGCCAGCTCCCAGTTGCTCCAAACCACCGCCCTGGAAGCGGCTGCTCTTGTTGGCCATACCCATTTGTTCGTAGAGCGTCAGACCGGCGTTGGGCGTGTATTTCAGCGCGTCCTTCTCCGACCGGTCGAGCGTCATATGGTAGTCGCCGCACATGCAAGTGTCGACGAATTCGATAATGATCTCCTGCCCAATGCCCTCCAGGTAGCGATAGCGCCAGTCTTCAAAAGGAAAGGTGGAAGTTTCGCCGCCACCCTCTTCCATTGGCCTCTCGTAAGAACCGCCGGAGGGATGCGAGTCGACTTCGTCGGCTGGACCGTACATGATATAGATCCGTCCGCGGTCACTCTTCCAGCCCGGAATTCCTGCCGCGAAATGCTCATTGGCGTAAGCGATGCGGCGGTAGTGTTCTTCCTTGTATTCGTTCTCTTCGGTGTCGGGCGTGGGGTCGCGGCGCTGCCAGAAGGCTTCGATAAAGTTGTCGCGTTCTTCGTCGTTCGAGAGCTGCTTGAACGCCGCTCTTTCCTCGTCCGTGATAATCCAGACCACGTCCTCGTTCAGCCACTTCTTGTAAGTCTTGCTGAGCTCGATATTCAGGTTTCTTTTCTGCTGCTTTTTCTGTTTCTCGTTGGGCGCCCGCTTCAAGGGGTCGGCCTCATCAGTGGGTTGCGCTTGAGCGCCGGCAGCCGTCGCCCCGGGCCTTTGATTATCCGCAGGATCACTCGCAGCAGCAGGCTTGTCAGTCTGGGCGCTGGCCGGGCCGACAAAACCGGTGGCAACCGCCAAGAAAGCGAGAGACAAAAGGTAGCGCAAACCAACCCGGAACATGAGAGGGACTCCTGCCACGACAAACTTCGCCCGTCCATTCTAGGCCCTCACTTGGGCGAAAGCAAGGCTAAGTCACGTCAAACGAAGGGATTGACAGGCCCCTAGCCCGACCCTTTTGTTGGAAGCGGCCATGCCCCTGCCGAGTTGCCCCCAGATGCCATGAATATTTCGAGAGTGGACCGGAACCAAGCTATAATTTTGGCTTGCTATAATTCTGCACTCCGGCGGCCCCTGCTCTCCGGATTCCTGGGGTTTCGGCACTACATTTCAAATTGGAACTTTCCTGCCCGCAGGATCGTATCCCAGAATGTGTGCTCGTCGCCCCAGCCGAGGGAGTGGCTGTCTGCAGAGGAATCGAAAAAGTAACCGCCTGCGACCGGCTGTGACTGGCCCGGTCGGGCAGTAGTCTGGACGGTGACGGGAGCCATGAAACCCTGGAAGAAAATCGCGATTGGTGCCGGCGTCGTGGTCGTGTTAGCCGCCATCGTCGGGTTCACGGTCTATCAGAGTGGCAAGAACGTGGTCACGGTGCAGACCGGAAAGGTCCAGCGCCAGGACTTGTCATCGGTAGTGAGCGCCTCGGGCGAAATCAAGCCTAAGACGTACGTCAACATCGGCGCCAATGCCTACGGCAAGATCACACACCTGTACGTTAAAGAAGGCGATCACGTAAGGAAGGGTCAATTGCTGGCGCAACTGGAAAACGTACAGTCCACAGCAGACGTGAGCGCCAACCAGGCGTCAGTCCAGGCTGCGGAGACGGATGCGATCGCCGCCGATGCAGCCCTTCGGACTTCCGACGCCGACCTTCTGCGCGCCCAGGCCGATTACGAGCGCAACAAGCTGGACTGGGATCGCGCGCAAAACCTCTTCAAGGATGGGCTGATCGCGAAATCCGATTTCGATAGCCGCCAGAACGCGTGGGCCACGGCAGACGCTGGACTGGTCCAAGCTAAAGCTCGTGTGTCCCAGGCTAAGGCTCAGAAGGACTCCGCTGACCGGCATGTCGCGCAGGCCCGGGCCAATCTCACCCGAGTTGCTGATGTGTTGCAAAAAACTACCTACGCCGCTCCCTACGACGGAGTAGTCACGAACCTGCCGGTTCGTGAAGGCGAGTCCGTGGTCATCGGCATTCAAAATGCTCTCGGCAGTACTTTGCTCACACTCGCTGACATGTCTGTGATTACCGCCGAAGTGAAGGTGGATGAGACTGACATCGTGACCGTACACCTCGGCCAGCCCGCTGAGGTGACTATCGACGCTATTCCCAACAAGGTCTTCCACGGAACCGTTTCCGAGATCGGGGACAACGCCATTGTGCGCTCCACCGGCGTAGCCACTTCGCAGCAGACCTCCGCCAGCGAAGAAGCCAAAGACTTCAAAGTGGTGGTTACGGTTAGCGATCCTCCCCAGGATCTCCGCCCAGGACTTTCCACTACCGCCAAGATCACGACGGCCGCCCGCGGCAACGTGTTGTCCATCCCGATCCAGGCTCTTTCGGTCCGCACCAAAGCGCAATTGGAGCAGGAGAAGGCAGCTCCTGGCTCGGTTCATGCTGCGGCACCAGTACCAAACGACGTTGCATCCAAGGACAAGAGTAATGGTAATAAAGACCAGAAACAGGACGTGCCGGGCGTCTTCGTCATTCGCAACAAGAAAGCGGAGTTTGTGCCCGTAACCACCGGCATCGCCGGAACCAGCGACATCGAAGTGCTCAATGGCTTGAAGGAGGGGGATGAGGTCATCACAGGGAGTTACAAGGTTTTGCGCACACTCCGTTCCGGGAGCAGCGTCAAAATCGATAACTCCGCCCCTAAGAAGGAAGACGAGACATAACCTTCGCCGGCTTCAGACGTCCAACGGAGCAGCCGGTCCAGGTATTAGGTTTGAAGTAACCAAGCTTGCCGTGCCAGATCTCGAATAGCAGGCCCTAAGACATCGGAGTGCGCAGCGCGGTCACGAACAGAAGATGGAGCTCTCGGAGTCGAATCTAATCTCGGAGAACCCAGTGGCACCGGAGCAGGAGAAAAACATGGCAACCGCAGAAGTCATCAGCATGGCCAGCAACGCCGTTTCAGTGCCACCACCGCAGTCCTGCATGATCGCGGCCGAGGACCTTTGGAAGACTTATGACATGGGCTCGGAGCAGCAGGTTCACGCTCTGCGCGGCGTTAACCTCCGCATCGAGCGGGGAGAGTATGTTGCCATCATGGGCCCCTCCGGCTCGGGCAAGTCCACGCTGATGAATCTTATCGGCTGCCTGGATACCCCCACCAAAGGCGAATACTGGCTCAACAGCCAGCTCGTCAGTGAGCTCGACGACGATGAACTGGCGCGCATCCGCAACAAGGAAATCGGCTTCGTGTTCCAGACCTTCAATCTGCTGGCCCGCGCCACCGCCCTGCACAACGTGGAACTCCCGCTGATCTACGCCGGCATCCCAACCGGCGAGCGCATCGAGCGCGCCAAGGCCGCACTGACCGCCGTCGGCATGGAATCGCGCATGACCCACAAGCCGAACGAACTTTCCGGCGGCCAGCGTCAACGCGTCGCCGTCGCCCGCGCTCTGGTCAACCGGCCTTCCATCATTCTGGCGGACGAACCCACCGGCAACCTCGATTCCGCAACCGGAAACGAAATCATGGCCTTGTTCGATCGCTTGCACAGCGAGGGAAACACGATCGTGCTGGTCACCCACGAGCATGACATCGCCGAATACGCTCACCGCGTGGTAAACATCAAGGACGGAGTAGTCGAGCGCGACGAGCGCAAGAAATAACCACCGAGGAGGTTCCAAAGTCTCCTGCAGCTTTCAGGGACTAACTCCAACTGGCAACGGATTTGCCTCCGCCCGGTATCGCCGTCTCGTCAAGCACCGGGGCCGACGCCACCACCACCACGTCGCGACCGCCGCGTTTAGCCTGATACAGGGCGGCATCGGCCGCAGCCATCAATTCCTTGGGCGACCTGCCATGCTCGGGGAACACCGCCACCCCCACGGAAATCGTGACCATCCCGAGCGACTTGCCTTGATACATAATCGTCAGTTCCCTCATTTTCAATCGCAAGCGTTCGCCTCGCGCACGCGACGATTCCAGGTCCGCCGTCGGCAGAATCACAACAAATTCCTCCCCCCCGAAGCGGCATACGAAGTCTTCGGCTCGAATGCCTTTGGCGAGAAACAGCGCGGTCTCACGCAGCACCGCATCCCCAGCATCGTGGCCGTAGGTGTCGTTGAAGTTTTTGAAATGGTCCAGATCGATCATGAGCAATCCCAGAGACTGCGCCGCGCGCGCTGCCCGCCGCACCTCACGCTCCAACGTCTCCTCCAGATACCGGCGGTTGTACAGACCGGTCAAGGCGTCCCGCACGGACTGGGTTCGCAGCGCTTCCCGCAATCTTATATTGGCAATTGACAGCCCAACTTGTGCCGCAAATGTCGTCTTGAACGAGAGTTCCGATGCGTCCATTCTTGGCGTCTCATCGGTGGCCTGGAAATGCACTATCCCAAGGGTTTCGCCCTGCGCCAGGATCGGAGTGCACAAATACGTATTCTTCACGCCTTCCGCGTGGGCGCAAGGCGCCGTGGAGTCGCCTGTCAACACCAGATGCGGCAACCCCGTGCGCAGTGCCCAGCAAGAAGCCGGCTCAAATACCAGCGCAGGAAGTCGGCAGTCGCTCCATGACCCGATCACTTCCGCAAGGTTCCGCGAGGCATCCAGAAGCGCCATTGCTCCGGGGACGGCGGGAAATATTCTGGGAGCATAACCCAGGGCAGCCGCGAACACTTCGTCTCGACTGATGCAGCTCTGCAGGAGTTCGCCCATCTTGGCCAGCATGGCGGCCCGCTCCGAGCGTTTTTTGAGTTCGCCCAGCATTCTCTCGTTTTGCTGGTCGAGCTCGCTCCGCGCGAAGTCCTTCTCTAACATTTCCTCTTGCAGCCGGGTGTTGGTGTCGGCCAATTGCACCGTCCGCTCCAGAATTTGCTCTTCCAGCACCTGCTGGTTCTGTTTCTGATTCTCGATGTCGGTACATGTTCCGAACCACTTGACAATTTCTCCCGCTGGATTCCGGATGGGATTGGCCCGACACAAGAACCAGCGGTAGGTTCCATCCTTTCCACGCAGGCGATACTCCACTTCAAACGGATCGCCGGTGCGCAGCGACCTTCCCCACTCTGACAGGCCACCCTCCAGATCATCAAGATGGATGATCGCTTTCCACCCCCTGTCTAGCATTTGCTCAAACATGAGCCCCGTATAATCAAGGCACTTCTGGTTAAAGAAGTCAGACGTTCCATTAGGGTCAGCGGTCCAGATGATCTCGGGAATCCCTTCCGCCATGGTCTGGAAATACAACTCGCGTTCCCGGATTGTGCTCACACCGCCATTGCGAAACACTTTCGACCGGCGGACCATGAATCGAGCAAACCCGGAGGCAGCGATCGCCGCCAACAGCGAAAGCGCCACCAGCTTGTAGTCGTAGCTACCGCCGAGCACCGCCATTGAATTCATCTGTGGCAACGACCCTCCAAAACCCAACTGACTCTCTCTGCTACCTATCGGCAGGATTCGCCGTTTCCGTCACGGGCAGGTCAAATCGTTGTCATTAGGAGTCGCTCGCAGCCGCGTAACGCGCACAGAGAGCGAGCGAAAGATCTGCTTTTCTGCTGGTCGGGACGGAATACAAGTTCCTCACCGCTGAGGTGGTCGGAATCACACGTCAAAGAGATGGCAAAACAAAAGGCCTCTCTGCCGAGAGGCCTCAATCAAAACTGATTAGCGTCGCCTTGGAACTACTGCAGTGTGCTTGCCGGTCTGGAGGCTGTAGTGTCTGCTGCCGTCGGTGTGCCCGCGATGAAGAAGTTGTGATCGTAAAGGTTGCGGTACATCAGCCCGGCGATCTCGGCGGCCTTTGGCCCAAACGTGGGCCGCCCGCCCTGCAGGAAAACTACAACTACGATGCGTCCCCTGCTGGTGTTCGCATAGGAGGCAAACCAGCCATAGCGAGTGCCGGCGTGGGAGCAGGTTCCGGTCTTACCCAGAATCTCTTCCTCGCTGAAGTTGAGGCCCAAGCGGCGCGCCGTGCCGTACTGCACTGCCCCTGCCATGCCGTCGGAGATCTCCGGGATCAGCGGAGCGATATCAAGCTGTCGCTTGATGCGCGGCTGAAAGCTCGCAACCTCTTCCGATGATATCGGATGCTGCAGGTAATAAAGCGTGCCTCCGTTGGCGATGGCTGAAACCATCGCGCCCAACTGCAACGGCGTCATCGAAATGCCCTCGCCGAAAGAGCACATCTTGCCCACACCACCCAGCTTCTGCGGTATCGCTTCGTCGGGATACAAACCCAACTGCTCACCCGGTATGTCGTAGCCCGCCAACTCGCCCAGGCCATATTCATGGGCGTAATAAGCGACTTTCTCGAATCCCAGCTTGCGCCCCAGCGCCTCGAAATAGGCGTTGTTGGAGTGCGCCAGAGCCTCGGTGAGGTTCATCCGGCTGCGTGCCCCGAGCGGAACTTCAGTTTCCTTCGAGACCAACCCTTCGTTCAGCGCCGCCAGCGCCACGGAAAGCTTGATGGTCGAGCACGGCTGCGCGCCGCTCGACAAGGCCAGCTTCTGATTCACCATGGCCAGCACCCGTCCGCTGGTCGGCTCAATCGCTACTACCGTGCCGTTCATATTTCCCAAGGCATCAACAGCAGCCTGGCGCACAACCGGGTCTTCGCCGTCGGCGACATCGCCGCCCGTAATCCCTTCGGCGAACGAACTCACAAAAAAGCGTTCGTGATATCTGCGATGGGAACTGCCAGCCGAGACGCGCGTCAAACTCGCACCGTGGCCGTTTGCACTCTGGCTGCTCGCGGTGTGGACGGCCGTGCTGCGGCCGCTCGCCAGATGGCGCAGGCGGCGCCGGGTTCGCTGGCTCTCACTCACTTTCCTGGATTTTGGCTTGTTGGTATTCAGTGCGTGCGGGTTCACGTGCGCCCCCCACATTGCCGGCGCCAAACACACCCCTCCCAGCATCACCACCAGACGAAGACAGCCAATTCTCCACTTAAACATCTCGCGTTCGTTCCTCTTTTTCCCGGAAAGACGATCTCGAGAACTGACGATCCGAATTTCCTGCCTGTTCCGATGCACGAAGCCTGCCAGTGACCATTTCTGACCGGTAACTTCACCCAACTCCGCGATAGTACGGGAGTTAGAGCGCTTTACGCAATAAGAAAGTTACCCCCGAATAAAACATTGTTTTCCACTTAACCCATTGTGGGAAAGGTACTTAAACGGGAATTACTTTCGTTCCAGCGTCTCCGGTAACGCATTACCTCGTTACTGAAAAGATACGACTCTGTGAGCAAAGTTTTTCTCTTTCTCGTTTCAGCTCTGTTCCAAAAACTTGCACTTCTAAGCCCGAATCCTGCATCGCTGCGCTCTCCGCCTCACATGACTTCGCCGCGTTTGCGCAAGAATGCCGGAACATCCAGGTCGTCCTGCTCGAAATTGGCCACCATCGCGGTGCGCATGCTATCGAGCGAGATCACCTCGCCCCCAGCTCGAGACGTCACTTGAGCCATCGCAACCGCAGACGTCTCTGCCATCCTCGGCTCTTCCATCATTGCGCCGGTCTCGGGAAACGGCTCCTGCATTGGTTCGGCCGGACCTAAGGCATCGGGAAAATCCATGGCATCGTCGTGCGACGCCGCGAATGAGTGATGCTCTTCCGCCCGCCGCTGGTGTAGCTGAGTGACGCCTGCCCGATTCACCCCCACCCGGCTCACCTCGCGGAAGCCGGTGGCGATCACGGTGATCTTCACCGTGTCCTTCATCTTCTCGTCCATCACCGCCCCGAAAATAATATTGGCATCCTCATGCGCCGCGCTCTGAATGATGGTGCAAGCCTGCTGCACCTCCGCCAGTTTCAGCGAAGCTGAACCCGTGATGTTGATCAAAATGCCGCGCGCTCCGTCGATTGCGCCGGCCTCGAGCAGTGGCGAAGCAATGGCTCGCCGTGCTGCTTCCGTGGTCCGGTTCGCTCCGCTCGCCGTCGCCGTTCCCATCACCGCATAACCCATCCGGGCCATGATCGTCTTTACGTCGGCGAAGTCGCGGTTGATGATGCCGGGAATCGTAATGATGTCAGAGATTCCCTGCACTCCCTGTCGCAGAATGTCATCGGCTATGCGGAACGACTCGAAGAATCCCGCATTCTCCGCCACCGCCAGCAGTTTCTCGTTGGGAATCACGATCGTCGTATCCACCGATTCCATCAGTTCGGCAATACCCTTTTCAGCTTGCGTCATGCGCCGCTTGCCCTCAAACGAAAACGGCTTGGTGACGACCGCGACTGTGAGCGCTCCCATCTCGCTCGCCAGCGACGCAATAATCGGAGCCGCGCCCGTGCCCGTCCCCCCACCCAGCCCGGTAGTCACAAACACCATGTCGGCGCCTTCCAGCGCCTCGATAATTTTGTCGGAGTCCTCGAGCGCCGCCTTGCGTCCCACTTCCGGATTCGCACCCGCGCCCAGCCCGTTGGTAAGCTTCACGCCCAGCTGCAACTTCACCGGCGCCCGCGACATGCGCAACGCCTGCAAGTCTGTGTTGGCAACCACGAACTCAATGCCCTCGACACCGGCATCGATCATGCGGTTCACCGCGTTGCCGCCGCCGCCACCCACGCCGATCACCTTGATCTTGGCATCGTTGAGCGGCTCTTCGTTAAAACTGATGCGAATGCTCGAATCTTTTTTCATAGTGTCCACCTCTGTGTGAATTCTCGTTCGTCTCTAGTGCCGCAACGAGATGTACCGGCCACTGACAACTGAGCACTGACCACTGCGTCTACCCCACCAGCATCGCCTTCAATCTCGACCCCCACCGATCCCCCTGAAACCCGCGAGCCACCCTTGCCCGCTGTCCGTAGTGCACCATGCCGAGCACCGTGGCGAACTCCGGCTCGGCCAAAGTCGCCGGCATCTTGGCCAGCGGCGTAGGCCACGACAACCGCACAGGACGCCGCAGCACCGACTCCGCCACATCAAAAATTCCCGGCAACCGCGACCCTCCACCGCTCAGCACGATCCCCGCCAGACATGCCTCGAACATGCCACTCTGTCGCAGAGTTTCGCGCATCATCTCGAACAGCTCCCGCGCCCGCGGCTCAAGAATCTCCGCCACCAGCCGTTGCGGCAACAAGCGCGAAGGCCGGTCGCCCACCGATGGCACCTCCACCTCATTCCCTTCGGGAATCAAGGTTACGATTGCGTTGCCGTACACCTTCTTGATTTTTTCCGCCTCCGCCAGCGGCGTGCACATGCCCACCGACAAATCGCTGGTGAAGTGGTCGCCACCCACCGGAATCACTCCCGTGTAAGTCACCGCGCCCTGCAGAAAAACAATCAGCTCAGTCGATCCCGCGCCCACGTCCGCCAGGCAGACTCCCATCTCCCGCTCGTCAGCCCGCAGCACAGAATCGGCCCCTGCCAGCGGCTCAAACACAGTGTCATCCACGTGCACGCCCGCGCGATTCACCGCCGTAATCACGTTCTGCGCCGCGCTCGCCGCCACCGTCACCAGATGGACTCGCACCTCCAGCCGCGCCGCCATCATGCCCAGCGGATCTTGCACCCCAGCCTGATCATCCAGAATGAACTCCTGCGGCAGCAGGTGCAGCAGCTCGCGATCCGCCGGCAACGGAATCGCCCTCGCCCGCTCCACTGCCTGCTTGATCTCATCCCGTCCAATCTCTCGCGGACGCGTACCCAGGCTGATCCCGCCATGGCTGTTCACCCCGCGCACATGTGCTCCGCCGATGCCCACGATCGCGTGCTCCACCGCCGCACCTGCCGCATCCTCGGCCGCTTCCACCGCCTTCTGAATCGCCGCGACCGCCTTGTCCAACTCCACAATCACGCCCTTGCGCGACCCCCGCGACTCCGCCATGCCGTGCCCGCGGTAGCGCAGGCCGTTGTCGCTGACCTCCACCATGAGCGCGCAAGTTTTGGCGCTGCCCACGTCAATCGCCGTCAAGAAATTTCCCTGCTGGTTCGCCATTCTTTATGAGTTCCCCAATAAGTTTCCCAATAAATTCTCACTGCGATGACGTTGACCTCTCACTGCCCCGGCCCCTGACTCGTCTGACTCCTCGCCACCGCCGGACTCGGTTTCTGCCCGCCGCTCCCTGAAAGCTTTATTGCCGGCTTCGAAGAAGGTGATGAAACCTGTTTCGCGGCAACCGCCTGCCGCGGCGCCGCGGCATGGCCAGCCGCCAAACTCGGCTTTTTCAGCCCGGCTTTCTTCGCTGTCGTCGATGCCCCGGGCTTCCCTGCTGCCGCCGTCGTTCTGCCCACCGCAGCTTTCCCGGTCTTCGCAACAGTCTTCTTGCCTTTGGTTTTCGCAGCTGGCTTTTTGGTTCCCCCGCTGGTTCCCCCGGCAGCAGCCTCCGGATTAAGCTTTTGCTCCGTCAATTCAAATGCCGGTTTGGGAACAACACGATCGTGCGGCCCCAGGCGAGTGACCAGTGCCGCCGGCTTCACTCCCGCGGCTGCTGCCGCTCTCGCCACCACCGGGCTCAATGCCACCGGTTTTGCGGTTCGCTGCATTTCCGGATTCACGATGATCTGGTTGTCGTAGCGCAGGTCGACTGACTCCAACTTCTGGAACTGCTGCCGCCAGCCCTGCGCATGGCTCACATAAATCTTGTAGCGCCGCAAATAATCCGACGACCCCAGATGCACCAGCACATCGCCTGCCGGATCATTCACTCGCACCTTCACATCCTCCAGATCGGTGAGATCCACTTCACTCAGATCCTGCGAATACCGAGCCCCGCTCGAATCCAGGTCGCGCACCATTTCTGCATAAATCTTCATCCGCGGCGCCCGCGTCGAAAGCGGCTCCCCCGGATTCATTCCCAATATCACCGGGAAGGAATATTTGTGTTTCGGCGTCAACTCCATCAGCGTCCCGCCTGCATCGATCAATGACATCCGTGGCCCCACCCGCGCGAATGCGACCGGAGTGCGCTCGTGAATCTCCACCTTCAGGCGGTTGGGAACAAACCGCATCACGCTGGCCGATTCGACCCATGGAATCTGCTCCAGTTGCACCCGCTGCTGGGCCAGCGGAATGAAAAAGATGTTGCGCCCAATGTCGCCCCCCATCACTTCCATGATCTGCGCCTTGGTCACGCTCTCCATGCCGGTGACTTCAATGTTGTCGCTCGATTCCACCCGGAACCGCCACGAATGCTCGCCGTAGTGATACAGCCAAGCTGCGCCTAACCCCGCGAGGCACACTACGGAAGCGGCCACAACCGCCAACAGCAAGCCATTTGCAGTTTTTCTGGGAAGAGAACTTCGGCGAGCGGAGACCCGCTTTTGCCCGCGCAGGAACGGAGATTCCTCATCCACATCCAGGTCGAGCAGGCGCGCGTCGTCCATCTCCTCGCGCGCAGCCTCAGCGCTGGGTGGGTACAACTCCTGCTGCAAGATGGTGGGGCCCGATTTCCGCGCCATCAGTTCAGGTTAGTTGTCGCTATTGAATCGCTGAGCCTTCAAACTATAACTTCATTTCGTGATTTGAGATAGACAAAATGTTGGTTCTTTTTCACAGGCAGGAATCGGATCGGCCATCATGGAGAAGAACGCGAGAAATGAACCGCACAAAGCCACTAGGGACGGGGCGGTCCACAAGCAAAAACGGACGCGGCAGTTTCGCCGCGCCCGCTTTTTTCAGGAGAACAGAAACTTTAAACCGGCCCCGCACCCGTCTCGAGATGCACTACCGGCGCAGGAATCTTCACCACCGGCAACCGGGGAACACTTACGCGAGGAACATTGACTCGCACCCTCGGACAAACCACCCCAGGAATCTCTACCTCGCTAAACGCAACCGGAACCATGCGCACCCGGGCAACTCGTGCTTCGACCCGTGCTTCGATCTGCGCCTGTTTGGCCTCGACCCGCGCCCGAGCCGCTTCTTCCCGAGCTGACATGGCTTGGAAGTGCGCCATGCCACTCTCCCCCCGCGCGATCCCGGCCCGGAACCGAGCCATCGCGGCCAGACGGCAGGACGCCGTCTCATCCCGCACAGCCACAACGTTGGTTGTTTCCGCGAACCGGTCTACCCGCTCCCATGCCAAATTAACCAAGCCCAGCGACCGGTCAGCAGCCTGCGCGACAGCCCCATCCACGATCCGGTGCGCCCAAGCCGCCCCGCCGTCCTGGTAAAACCCGTTTAATCCCAGCGCCATCACCCCGGCCGCCAGCCAAACCCAAGCCTGTGTAGTCTTCATCGCCATAATCTCCATCTGCCAATTAGACGCACCGCCCGCCCACCCGTTAGCAATCCACCAGCGGCCTCTTTGGAGGGTCTTTATCCGCGCGGGTTTGAACCTCGAGTAGAATGGCTAACGCTCCACCGCTATCGCGTTTCTCTCCTTCAGCTTCTCCAGAATCATCGGCCCCAACTGCGAAACGCTGCCTGCGCCCAGAGTGAGAATCATGTCTCCATCCTCTGCTGCGTCGGCAACTTTACTCACCGCATCAGCAAAAGAATTCACATACTGAGCGCTCCGTCCACCCTTCTCGCGGACTGTCCGCGCCAACGCCTCTCCGCTGACGCCCTCGATCGGCTTCTCGCTAGCCGCATAGATATCGAGCACAAACAGCGAGTCCGCGTCGCCAAACGCAGTTGTGAATTCCTCCATCAGATCGCGCGTGCGCGTGTACCGATGCGGCTGGAACAGCACATGAATCTTGCGAAACCCGCACTGCCGCGCCGCCGCCAGCGTTGCCTTGATCTCCGTGGGATGGTGCCCATAATCGTCAATCACGCTAACGCCCGCCACTCGCCCTCGCAACTGAAACCGCCGGTCAACCCCGCGAAACTGGTCAAGCCCCGTGCGGATCGCCTCCAGCGCAACATCCAGGCCCACTCCCACCGCAATCGCCGCCGTCGCATTCAGAATGTTGTGCATTCCCGGCACATGCAGCGTGAATTCGCCTAAGTCTTGCTTGTGATAACTCACCCGAAAACGGCTTAATGCCCGCAAATCACCACCTCCAGGCTCGGCGTTTGCGCCGGTCTCGCCCGGCTTGATCCAGAAATCCGATCCCCGCTTTGTCCCGTAAGTCACCGTCCGCCGCTGCGCCTGTGGCAGCAACCGCCGCAGCATCGGATCGTCATTGCACACCACCACCATCCCATAAAACGGAACCCGGTCCATGAACTCCAGAAACGTTTTCTTCACGTCCCGCATGTTCCGGTAACAATCCATGTGCTCGCGGTCGATGTTAGTCACCACAGAAAGTATTGGGGACAATTTCAAAAAAGACCGGTCACTCTCATCCGCCTCAGCCACCAGATACTGCGACTTCCCCAGCCGCGCATTCGATCCCATCGCGTCCACGCGCCCTCCGACAACTACAGTAGGATCGAGCCCACCCCCGGCCAGCACCGCCGCCACCATCGAAGTCGTAGTCGTCTTGCCGTGCATCCCAGCGATAGCGATGCCGTACTTCAATCGCATCAACTCCGCCAGCATCTCCGCCCGCTGAATCACCGGCACGTGCAGCTTGTGCGCCTCAAGCACCTCAGGATTCTCCGCCGCAATCGCCGAACTAGTCACCACCACTTCTGCTCCGGCAACATTCTCCGCCCGATGCCCTTCAAACACCGCAGCCCCCAGCCCAGCCAGCCGCTGTGTCACCGCGGAACTCTTCAAATCCGATCCCGAAACCTTGTACCCAAGATTCAGCAACACCTCGGCAATCCCGCTCATGCCGATCCCGCCAATCCCCACGAAATGTACCTGCTGAATCTTGGCAAACATAAATGTGAACCGTAAGCCCTGTCATCCTGAGCGGAGTAAGCGCTTCGCGAAAGCAGAGCACTTACGGAGTCGAAGGATCCCTTTCAACGAAACGTTGCCGCGGACTCGAGAAGTTCTCTCAGCACGTCCGCGCTCCTTCCAGCACTATGTGGCTATCCCTCAATCCCCGCTACCCGCGCCGCCATCGCCGCGATATCCCGCGCCGCGTCAGGATGCGCCAACCCCCGCGCCGCCTCACTCATTGCCTGCAATCGCCGCGGATCACCCAGCAACGCCGCAATCGTCTCCGCCAGCCACACTCCCTCCAGCTTCGATTCCTCGACCACGACCGCCGCCCCAACCCGCGCCAGCGCCTCCGCATTCACCCGCTGATGATCGTCCGCCGCCCGCGGGAACGGCACAAAGATCGCGGGCTTCCCCGCCGCCGTAATCTCCGCCACCGTGCTAGCCCCCGACCGGCACACCACCAAATCCGCTCGCGCAAACGCCGCCGGCATGTCCTCAATGAATTTAAAGACTTCGGCTAACTCTCCTAAGCCCCGATACGCCGCCAGCGCGTCATTATAGTCACGCTCGCCAGTCTGATGAACGATGTGGATCCCCGGTGCCTGCCTCGCCAGCTCGGGCAAGCACCGGATCATCGCCTCATTGATCGCGTGCGCCCCCTGGCTCCCGCCAAACACCAGAAGCGTCGGAGTCCCGCCACGTTTGGCGGGAATCTCAAAGAACGCTGGCCGCACCGGCACGCCCGTCACTTCCGAGCGACGAAAATATTTCGCCGTCTCCTCAAAATGCACCGCCGCGCCCGACACAAACCGCGCCACCACTCGATTCGCGAATCCCGGCAGGACATTCGGCTCAAACGCCAGCGTGGGAATATGCTTCACCACCGCCGCCAGCATCGCCGGACCGGAAGCATATCCTCCGACGCCAATCACCACGTCAGGCGCAAATTCATTCAGCATGCGGCCCGCATCCCACACCGCCCGCGGCAAGTCGAACGCCGTCTTCGCCCGCGTCACGAAACTGACGTTCTTCAGCGCCCCCACCCGCACCAGCTGCAGCGGATACCCCGCCGCCGGCACCATACGGTTCTCAATTCCGCGCGCCGTCCCGATGAACAGCACCTCGGCCCCATAACTTTTCTTGAGTTCGTTGGCGATAGCGAGCGCCGGGATCACATGTCCGCCCGTTCCGCCGCCTGCCAGAATGGCACGCATGCAGTGACTATAAACGAACTGTCATCCTGAGCGGAGCAAACGCTTCGCGAACGCGAGGCGTCTGCGGAGTCGAAGGATCCCTATAGTGAGGACGCCGCTGGGAATCTGTGGTTTTACTCCGCCTGCTTAGTAATATTCAGCAGCACGCCAACACAAGCCAAGGTCACAAACAGCGACGACCCTCCATACGACACCAGCGGCAGCGGAATCCCCTTGGTCGGCATCATCCCCAGCACCACACTGATGTTGATGAACGCCTGCAGCACCACCATGCTCGTAATCCCCACCGCCAGGTAGCGCCCGAAAGCGTCCTCGGTGCGCCACGAAACCCGCATTCCGCGCCATAAAAGGATGGCAAACAGCGTGACCACAAACAGCGCTCCCACCAGCCCCAATTCTTCAGCGGTCACCGCAAAAATAAAGTCAGTATGCGGCTCCGGCAGGTAAAACAGTTTCTGCTTGCCTTCCATCAAACCTGTCCCGGTAATCCCGCCCGTGCCGACCGCAATCAGAGATTGAATCAGGTGAAACCCGGCCTTTTGCCGCTCCGCATACGGATTCATAAAAGCCAGAATGCGGTCGCGCCGAAAGCTCACATGAAAGATCAGAAAATACAGCGGTACCAGCGCCGCGCTAAACGCTCCCGCGAAGTACCGCAGCCGCATGCCCGCCACATACAAAATGCAAGCCACAATCCCGGCGCAAGCGATCGCAGTCCCCAAGTCGGGCTGCAACACGATCAACCCGAGCAGCACCATCACGGGCACCGCCGCCGGCGCCAGCGTGTTGCGCCAGTCATTGATTGTTTTGCTGCGCCCCTCGAGAAAGTAGGCGAGAAACAGAATCAGCACCGGCTTGGCCAACTCCGAAGGCTGAAAGGAAAACCCGCCCGCATGAATCCAACGATGTGTGTTATGCGACCGATCCACAAAGAAAACTGAAATCAGCAGCAGTGTGGTCAACCCCAGCAGCGAAAATACCAGCGCCGGATGCTTATAGCACCGGTAATCCAACCGCATCGCCACCACCATCGCTACCAGACCCACCGCCACCCAGATCAACTGCTTCAACAAAAACGCATACGGAGAACCAAACCGCTCCCGCGCCATCACGGCCGAAGCCGAAAACACCATCACCAGCCCCACAAACACCAGCAGCATGGTCACGGTAAACAGCCAGCGATCGACACTAACCCGCTTCGCCATGGGAAGTTCATTTCACCACGGAGTCACGGAGACACGGAGAAGGAATTATCGATTGTTGAGTCTTGACTGTTGATTGTCTTGGTTCAAGGCAGCGCTCAGGGAAGGTCGTGCAATTGGATTTCGAATCCACCTTTGTCACGGGCGAGCGTCAACAAACTTTTCCCCGACACGCCGACAAAAGCGGGATTCAGGCCGGGCTCGCCCCGCAGGATGAGTTTGAATTTTTTTGTTGTGAGATCAACCACGTACGCGGCCGCGTGCATGTTGGAAATATCCGTCACATTCGGTTCCTCCGGTCCCACGTATTCGGTTAAATACAGGACAACATGATTCTCGTCGGTGAACCCCACGTCAGCAATGGCTGCCCTATGCACTTTGTCTGACCGCGCGACGCTTAAGAGCACGTCGTCCAGTTTGGCCCGCCGAAGAATTTTCCCATCGACTGCGCAAACCAGAACCTCGTTCTCGTCAGGAGCATAGACATACAGATTTCCGTCTTGCAGCGACAGAGATGCGCTAACGCGCTCGTAGCCCCGCCCAAAATACTGGATTCCGTCGGAACCGTCCTTGAAAAGGTCTGAATTAAGAGCTCGACCGACAACGTTTCCGCTGGGATCGTACTTGATGAGAAGAGGGTGAGGAGCATCGCCCTCGCGCTCATCACTTCTTTCGCCGAGCACGAAGACATTGCCCTGATCGTCAGCTGTGATGGCTTCCGCGGAGTACGGTGCGATGTCTACCACCGCCCGCAAATACCCGGCTGAGTCGTAAGTCAGAACCACATTCTTGACTGTCCGAGGACCGTAGATGAGTTCTGCGGCGATACATGTTGTTCCCGCCAGCCCAGCCGCGAAATCGTCAACGGTCGCTTCCTGTATATCAGGAAAATCTTTGAAAAGATTGATATCAGCGCCGCGCTGAGACCCGTCATCGTTGTAGGAGCGAAGCGGTGAGTTCATCTTCCGAAGCAGGAAATTCTTTCGGAAGAAGAGGACGCCACGGGCGGCGTCCCAGCGGTAAAGCCCAAAGACCTGATCATCGGGAATAATTTGGGAGCGAGCCGGCGCGAGCGCTACCAAGTTGATGGCGATTGCAACGAACAGGAGGCTGCGGATTACGCGCATAGCCCCTCCTTAAATACGCTTGGGAATTAAGTCTACCGTTGCAGGTCAAGGACGTACATCCTCACTTGAAGAGATGTCGACGCTTCGGCGCGAGGATGCCTTATGCCCGCAACTTTTCCGCCTCCGCTGCCAGCCCCTTCACAATCTCCTTAAACACCTGCCCGCGCTGCTCATAATTCTTAAACTGATCAAAGCTAGCGCAAGCCGGAGCCAGCAACACAACATCCCCCGCCTCAGCCACGGCATTCGCCTTCCGCACAGCATTCTCCAGAGTCTCGGCATGCACCACTTCAACATTCCCGCTTTTCGGAGAAACGATCTGCGACTCAATCTTCCCCGCCGCCGCTCCAATCGTGTACACCCGCTTCACCCGCTGCCGCAGCAACTCGTTGAGCACCGTGTAATCGCTGCCTTTATCCTTGCCCCCAAGAATCAGGTGGATGTTCCCCGGAAAAGACTCTAGCGCCTTGATAGTCGCGTCGACGTTCGTAGCCTTCGAATCGTTGTAATAGTCCACGCCGCGGATCGTCGCCACAAACTCCAGCCGGTGCTCGACCGCCTTAAACTCGCGCACCGCCTGCCGGATCTTCTCCGGCGCACATCCCATCAGCGCCCCCGCGCACACCGCCGCCAGCACATTCTCGAGATTATGGGACCCCTTCAGCGGAATCTCGGAAGCCAGCATGATCTCGCGCTGTCCACCTCTATCGCGAAACAAAATGTTCCCCTCGCGCACCCAGGCTCCTTGCTTTACTTCCTTCTGCCGGCTGAACCAGAACACCTGCGCCCGAGTCCGCCCCGCCATCGCCAAGCAAGCCGGATCATCCTCGTTGAGCACCGCAAAGTCGTCGCCTCTTTGATTTTCGAAGATACGCGCTTTCGCATCCACGTAAGCCTCAAACGTCCGATGCCGGTCGAGGTGATCGGGAGTGACATTCAAGACCACGGCAACCTTCGGACGAAATGTCTGAATAGTCTCCAGTTGAAAACTGGACACTTCAAGCACGATCACGCTCTCCGGCTTCGCCCGCTCCGCAAGCGAAATCGCCGGAGTCCCAATGTTCCCGCCGACCAACGTGGGGAGCCCGCCGGCAGTCAGAATGTCGCCCGTTAGTGACGTCGTCGTAGTCTTCCCGTTCGACCCCGTGATGGCGACAATCGGCCCCGGCAGAAACTTCGCCGCCAGCTCAATCTCCCCAATCACCGCCTCGCCCATCGCGCGCGCCTGCGCCAGCATCGGCAAATCCACCGGAACCCCCGGGCTCACCACAATCAGATCCTGCCCCCGAAAAGTCCGCTCCCCATGCCCGCCGGTCTCGACCGTAATCCCATGATCAAGCAGCGCCGGAATCTCATTCCGCAGTTCATCCCCGCTCTTGGTATCGGAAACGGTAACCCGCGCGCCGCGCGCCTTCAAGAACAGCGCCGAAGCCACCCCGGACTTGCCGAGCCCCACGACCAGCACGCGTTTGTCCTTGAGTTCCATCAAAATGAAGTGGCCACTGGTCAGTGACCAGCAAACCAAGAACAATGCCGCCCAGTTTTTTCGCTCGCCACTGACCACCGATCACTGGCCACTGCGTTACCGCAGTTTCAAAGTCGTCAGCGCAAACAACGCAAACACGAGCGACGCTATCCAGAACCGCACAATAATCTTCGACTCCGACCAACCCATCAACTCGAAATGATGATGCAAAGGCGCCATCTTGAAAATCCGCTTCTTGCGCAGCTTGTACGACCCCACCTGCAAGATCACCGACATCGCCTCGATTACAAACACTCCGCCGATAAACGGCAGCAGCAGTTCTTGCTTGATGATCACCGCAACTGTCCCGATCGCCCCGCCCAGCGCCAGCGATCCCACATCGCCCATAAACACTTCCGCCGGATGCGCGTTGTACCACAAGAATCCAATCGATGACCCCACCATCGCCCCACAGAAAATCGTCAACTCGCCAACCTGCGGCATACGCGGAATTTCCAGATAAGAGGCAAACGTAGCGTGCCCGCTCACATACGTCAAAACCGTCAGCGCCCCGGCTGCAATCACCGTGCAGCCAATAGCCAGCCCGTCCAATCCATCCGTAAGATTCACCGCATTGCTCGATCCCACAATCACCAGCACCACAAACCCGATAAACGGCAGGAACGCCAGCCCCCACAGGTGCGGATTACGCTCCAGACTCTGCACCACCAGATCGGGATGAAACTGCTTGAGGAAAGGCACAATCAGCTTGGTCGAATACATTCCGTAAGTCTGCATGGCGATCAGCATCACAGCGATCACAATGCTGGTTGCAATCTGCAGCCCCAGCTTGGCGCGCCCGGTCAGCCCCAGATTTCGGCGACGCGCCACCTTGGTGTAATCGTCAGTGAATCCAATCGCCGCAAACGCGCAGGTGGCAAACACCGCAATCCACACGAACCGGTTGCTCAGGTCCGCCCACAGCAGGGTAGGCACCACGATGGCAATTGCAATCAGCAGCCCCCCCATGGTGGGCGTCCCTGCTTTTTTCTGATGACCCTTCGGACCTTCTTCTCGAATGTATTGTCCAATCTGGAATTCGCGAAGCCGGTTGATCACCAGCGGTCCCACGATGAGTGCGGTAAACAGCGCCGTAAGACTGGCAAAAGCGGTGCGAAACGTCAGGTAGCGGAAGATGCGGAACGGCGGAAAATAATGTTGCAGTTTCAGGAACAACAGCCAGTAGAGCAATCAGCCTCCGTCCCGCTCCGTGATCTCAGCTTCTTGAGACTGCACCAGCACGGCGCGCTTTCAACACTTCCAGCGCCTTCTCCAGTTTCACCCCGCGTGAAGCCTTCAACAAAACCAGATCTCCATCGCGCCCCTCGCGCGCCAGCCATTCCCCAGCTTCCTCCGGAGTTGCTACAAAATCTGCCGGAGTTCCCGCCTTCCTCGCACCCTCGACCATCATCCGCGCCAGCCCGCGCACTCCGACCAGCACATCAATCTTCCTCTCCCCAATATGCTGCCCCGCCTGCCGGTGCATCTCTTCCCCCGCCGGCCCCAACTCCAGCATCTCGCCCGCCACCACAATCCGGCGCTTGGCTGTCATCGCAGCCAGCGCATCCACCATAGCTCCCAATGCCTTCGGATTCGAATTGTAGCAATCGTTGATCACCGTGATGTTACCCACTTGGAGAACCTGCCCGCGCTTGTCCGCCGGAGCCAGCGTCGCCAGCGCGCCTACCGCCTCCGCAGATGTAAGTCCGCGCTCCAGCCCGACCGCCACCGCCGCCAGCGCATTCAGCACGTTATGCTCGCCCACCAGCGGCAGCGTGGCATGTTCCCGAACGCTTCCGATCACCACGTCGAACTCAGCGCCCTGCGTCCCCCTGGACCAAACATTCTCAGCGCGCACGCTCGCCGTCGCCCTCCTGCCGTACATCACCACTTTGCCCTCGAAGTCGCGCCCAAACTGCGAAACATACTCGTCATCGGCATTCAACACGGCGGTTCCGCCCGCCGGCAGCGACTCCACCAACTCATACTTCGCCCGCGCAATCCCCGCCAACGAATCAAAGAACTCCAGATGCACCGGCGCAACGTTCGTGACCACGCCAATCTCCGGCTGCGCAATCTTCGCCAGCGCCCGAATCTCCCCCGCATGCGACATCCCCATCTCAATCACCGCGACGTCATACTCCGGCTCCAACTTCAACAGCATCAGCGGCAAACCGAAGTGATTGTTGAAGTTCCCTTCGGACTTCAGCACCCGAAACCGCGTGCTCAACACATGCGCGATCGCTTCCTTCGTAGTCGTCTTCCCCACCGATCCCGTGACCCCGATCAGCGGTTTGCGCCAGAGCTTCCGTACCGCCGTAGCCAGAGTCTGCAGCGCAACCAGCGTATCTTCCACCGCCAGCAACCGCGTTTCTCCGGGATATCGCCCCAGTTGATCCGCACGCACCACCGCCGCGACTGCCCCTCGCCCCAGCGCTGCCTCTACAAAGTCGTGCCCATCCAGTCGCTCACCCTTCACCGCGAAAAACAGCTGGCCCGGTCCCACGGTCCGTGAGTCAATCGAATACCCCTGCGCCACTTTTTCAGGCGAAAACTCCCCCGCCGCAGAAACAAACTCGGCTATCTTGGCCAGCGCCAATTTCATCCCTTCGCTCCAGCTGCGGCCCCGCACTCAAACCCCGCAGCCCGCAGGGCTTCGCGCGCCACTTCCAAATCGTCAAACGCAACCGGACCCTCCCGCGTGACCTGCACCTTCTCGTGCCCCTTGCCTGCCAGTAGCACGATGTCTCCTGGCCGTGCCTCGCTAATCGCCAGCGCGATTGCCTTACGCCGATCCGGCTCGACGCTGTACTTCACTCCAGTCTTCTGCAGCCCCACCACCGCATCATTGATAATCGCAACCGGATCCTCACTCCGCGGATTATCCGATGTCAGCACCACAAAATCGCTTCCCCGCCCCGCGGCCTCGCCCATCAACGGACGTTTCTTCCGGTCGCGATCTCCTCCACATCCAAATACCGTCAACACTCGTCCCTTCCCAGCAGAAACCAACTCTCGCGCCAAAGCCGTCAGATTCCGCAAAGCATCGTCCGTATGCGCGTAATCCACAACCACCGTAAAAGGCTGCCCGCAATCCACCCTCTCAAACCTCCCCGGAACGCAAGCCAGCTTGTCGACCCCCGCCGCAATCGCCTGCGCCGAACACCCTCGCGCATAACCCGCCCCCGCCGCCGCCAGAATGTTGTAGACATTCACCCGCCCGAGCAGCGCCGAGAACACTGCGATCTTCCCCCCAGGCATCACCAGATCAAATCGTGTCCCTCGCGTCGTAATTTCCACTCTCTCCGCATGCAGATCGCCCCGCTCCCATCCATACTTCAACACGACCGAGCTGCGCTTCCGGCTGAACTCCGCCAGCTTCGCTCCGTACTCATCGTCCCCGTTGGTCACCGCAGCCCGCGGCGCATCCGTGCCGCAACCCTCGAACAACACCCGCTTGGCCGCGAAGTACTCTTCCATAGTTTTGTGATAGTCGAGATGGTCGCGTGTGAGATTAGTAAACACGGCCACATCAAATGGCACTCCAAACACCCGCTCCTGCGCCAAAGCATGTGAAGAAACTTCCATCACGGCATCGGTCGCGCCCCAACCCAGCGCCTCACCGAAAATGCGGTTCAGTTCCAGCGCCTCCGGCGTGGTATGCGGCGCCGGCAAAACCTTGCCCGCCACGCGATACTCAATCGTCCCAATCAGCGCGCTCTTCCGTCCTGCCGCCTCCAGAATCGATTCCAGCAGAAATGCCGTCGTACTCTTCCCATTCGTCCCCGTAATGCCCGTGATCGCAATCCGCTCCGCCGGCTTCCGATAAAAGTTCGCGCTAACCCGCGCCAGCGCCCGCCGCCCGTTCGGCACCACCGCCCAAGCCACGCCTGGACGCGGCTTCTCCGCCGCCGAATCTGTCACCACCGCCACTGCCCCAGCTTGAACCGCCTGGCCGATAAACCTGTTGCCGTCGCTCGATTCCCCGCGCATGGCCACGAACACGCTTCCCGGCGTCACTCGGCGCGAGTCATATTCCACACCTCTCACTCCCGGATCCCCGCTGCGTGCGAGAACTTCCGCTCCATCCAGCACCTGTTGGAAGGTCATTGCTCAGAATTATATGGCAGAGGGACTACGGCATAGCCGCGGAGCGGCGGCAGAATGCAGCCCACGGCGTAAGCCCTGCGTAGGGAAGTCTTAAGATGAACAAGCCCAAAGGGGCGTAAGAAGCAGCCACGGCACATCTGACCCCTGACCCAAGTTACCAACGGAACGTTCCCCGCCCCGCCCGGCAGCGCTACATTATTCCTATGTCCACGGGAACCGGTTCCGCCAAATGCCGTTGTGCCCAATGCGAAATGGTCGAGGACCAATGCGAGTGCGACAAGTACTGCTGCCTCTGCCAGACCGTACTCGAAGTCCGCATCTGCCAGGACGGCCTCATGTACTGCGAACCCTGCCGCACCGCCTGCGATTACAAGACCTCGGGCTAGCACACTTCCGCTAACAACTGACCGACCCAGCCGCGCCTAAATCACAACCGCTTCCTTATACTCACCAAACACCCGCCGCATCGCATC
>DATHMS010000241.1:0-15708 GCA_035486795.1 Candidatus Sulfotelmatobacter sp.
CTGCGCTGGCTATCGAAACTCTGCAGGAGATGGGCGAAGAGAGCGGGACTGACGATCGTTACACGTGGCCCGGAGGGTTGGGCGCGATCACGAAAAAGCTGGCCGACATTCTGGAGCCTAAATATAAAGACCGCATGCAGGCAGGCGCGACGATCGTCGCGGTGGTCCCCGAAAAGGAAGATGTGCAGGTGACCTATATGCTGGGCGGCGAATTGAAAACGGTGGCCGCTAAGGCTGTGATCATGGCGACGCCCAAGTTCATTACGCGGCGCATTGTCGAGGGACTGCCTGACAAGCAGAGCGAAGCCATGCACCAGATTCGCTATATTCCGTATCCCGTGGTGAATCTGATCTTCGACAAGCCGGTTTTCAATCATGGCTATGACACGTGGTGCCCGGGGAACTCTTTTACGGATTTCGTGGTCGCTGACTGGGTGATTCAAAAACAGGCGGGCTACCAGCAGAAGTTCAACATTCTCAGTTGCTACACTCCGATGAAGGAAGAGGAACGCAGTCATTTGTTGAACGAGACCGGCGCGCGCCGGATCGCTGCCAACGTGTTGACCGACTTCCAGAAGCTGATGCCGGGGTTGAATGTTGATCCGATCGAGGTGCACATCTACCGACGAGGTCATCCTTTGTATATGTCGACGCCGGGGTTGTACACGCAGGTTCAGCCGGTGGCGCGGCATGCCATGGAGCGCGTTTTCTTCGCCAATACGGACTCCGAGGGTCCAGAATCAACCACCAACGAGGGGATTCTCGCGGCGCAGCGCGCTGTAAAGGAAGTGGAAGCGCGGCTGGCGGGAAGGCCGGCGCCTAAGGAGAAGGCGGTCGCTGGTTGAGGTTGTTTGCTGTCGTCTGCTCGTTTGGTCGTCGTCCTCGAAGTCCTGTCCAGCGGCGGCTCCGCACGTTGGTGCCATGTAATCTCCTGAGAAACCTCCGCACATAGTAAAGTTATAGATGAGGCTCTTTAGCCGGGGACCGGCTGGGTACGCCTGTCAATGCGATCCATAAATAAAGGACAAACCATACTTTGAGTTTGAGTATTCGCAACATCGCCATCATCGCGCATGTCGACCACGGTAAGACGACACTGGTTGACGCCATGCTGCAACAGAGCGGCACTTTTCGCTCCAACGAGCACCACGTCGAACGCGTGATGGATTCGAACGAACTGGAGCGTGAGCGCGGCATCACGATCCTGGCCAAAAACACGGCCATCTTCTATCACGACGTGAAGATCAACATTGTGGATACGCCCGGCCACAGCGACTTCGGCGGCGAGGTGGAGCGCGCGCTAAAGATGGTCGACGGAGTGATGCTGCTGGTCGATGCCAGCGAAGGTCCGCTGCCGCAAACGCGCTACGTGCTGAGCAAGGCTCTCGAGGCGCAGCTGCCGCCCATTGTGGTTATTAATAAGATTGACCGGCCGGATGCGCGACCGCAGGAAGTGCTGAACGAAATCTACGACTTGTTTATCGATCTTGATGCCAAGGAAGATCAGCTCGACTTCCCCGTCCTGTACACGAATGCGAAGGAGGGGACAGCGTCGACCGATATCAAGGGTGGTGGGGAGAATCTGGCGCCGCTGTTTGATGCGATCCTGAAAACGATTCCGCTGCCCAAGGGTGATCCGGCAGGGCCTCTGCAGATTCTGGTTGCGAACCTTGACTACAGCGATTTTCTGGGGCGTCTCGCCATCGCTCGCGTATTTAACGGGACGATGTACACGGGTGAGGACGTCGTGATCGCGAAGCTCGACGGAACCATGCACAAGACCAAGATCACGAAACTGTTTTCTTTCTCCGGGCTGAAGCGGACTGACATCACGGAAACCGTGTTGGGCGATATTGTCGCGGTGGCAGGTGTGGAAGGCATCACGATCGGCGAGACCATTACGGATGCGGTGAATCCGGCGCCATTGCCGCCTATCGTGATCGATGAGCCGACCATTGCGATGACCTTCACGGTGAATACTTCGCCGTTCGCGGGACGCGAAGGGACTTATGTCACGTCGCGGAATTTGCGGGAACGTCTGGCGAAGGAGTTGCTCACCAATGTTTCTCTGCGCGTGGAGGAGATGGGCACTACTGATTCGTTCAAGGTGCTGGGGCGCGGCGAACTGCAGCTTTCGATCACGATTGAGATGATGCGGCGCGAGGGCTATGAGCTCATGGTGGGCAAGCCCGAGATTGTCACCAAGCGAATTGATGGCAAGCTGATGGAGCCGGTGGAGCATCTTACGGTGGACGTGCCGGAAGCGTTTGTGGGCGTGGTGATGGAGCAGTTGGGATCGCGCAAGGGTGAGGTCACTAACATGCACAATCACGGCTATGGGCGGGTGCGGATCGAGTTTCGCGTGCCCAGCCGCGGGCTGATTGGGCTGCGCAGCCAGTTGCTTACGGATACTCGCGGAACGATTGTGATGAATTCTTTGTTTGATGGATATACCGAATGGCAAGGGGAGATCCCACACCGGCTTACCGGAGCGCTGATTGCGGACCGCGCCGGCCTTTCAACGGCATATGCCCTGTGGGGTTTGCAAGAACGTGGAGAGCTCTTCGTTGGGCCGGGGGTTGAACTGTACGAAGGGATGATCATTGGCGAGAACGCGAAGGACGATGATCTCGACGTCAACGCGGTGCGGGAGAAGAAGCTTACCAACATGCGGGCTTCAACGGCCGACGAAGCTATTCGGCTGGTGCCCTTCCGAAATTTGAACCTGGAACAGGCAATTGAATTCATCGCGGATGATGAATTCGTTGAAATTACGCCTAAATCGCTGCGGCTGCGGAAGAAGGTTTTGCAATCGAACAAGCGCAAGCGGGGCGCGATGGCGACGGTGGAGGAAGGATGAAGTCCGGCGGCCAATCCGGAAACTTCAGAAGCGATGCGTCGCTGCGGATGTTTCTGGTGCCGTGCAGTTGCGGGACGACCTTCGCGGTCGCGAAAAACTACGACCGCCAGGGAACGGCCTGGAGCCGGTACTTGATTTGTCCGGAGTGCGGTAAGCGGCACGATCCCAAGAACCGGTTGTTACAGATGGGATATCACCGCGAAGGATTTTGGCAAGTCGACGGGTGCTAGCCCGTTGTGCATTCGATTTAACCAGCCCAGTTTGACAAACCTGCTATACTTCGTGCCGCATTCGACTGTTCGCCAGCTCCGGTCCCGATTTTCAGGAAGGTGTCCCCGACCTGCCAGTCCGCCGCATCGAGCTTGCACTTCGACAGCTCAATGCAGAGGCTGACGCTTGAAGAATATTTTCGTGGGGAACTTGAGCTTTAACACTTCGGAAGACGAACTACGGCAGATGTTTGAACCGTTCGGGCAAGTCGACCGGGTCAGCATTATGACGGACCGCGATACTGGGCGATCACGCGGGTTCGGCTTTGTGGAAATGGCCAGCAATGAAGATGGTGAAAAAGCCATTACTGGGCTGAATGGCACACAGGTAGGCGGACGCACGCTCAACGTAAACGAGGCGCGGCCCAAGACCGAGCACGCCGGAGGCGGCGGACGCGACCGGGGAGGCCGAGGCGGAGATCGCGGTGGAGACCGTGGCGGGCGGGGCGGTGGTGGCGGAGGAAGAGGCCGCTGGTAAGGTTTTTCTGATAGGCGCGAGCGATGCTTACGCGCGGGTTGCCGCCGCGAGGCTCGACCGCCCGCGGCAACAACGCATCGCGCCGCTCACATTGATGCTCGAAAGCCTCCCGTGTAAACTGAAGCTACCGGTGAGCGCCCGTAGCTCAGATGGATAGAGCGATTGCCTCCGGAGCAATAGGTCGGGAGTTCGAATCTCTCCGGGCGCACCAGATTTCTTCTTTTCATTTCACAGGATTACGCCCTCCGATCGATTTCAGGCACGACTAATCTGAGCGAACGAGATTTTTCCTCCCTTAAAGAGCGGCCAGCCGGCGCTGCACGAAGAGGAAGTAAAGAGCCAGCAAAACCAGAAGCGCTCCGTTCACGCTCAGCACAACCGGTGCGGTGAACAGGGGGACAAGCCATCCGGACAACAGATTGCCCATGGGCATGCCGCCGCGGAAGGCGAAATTGTAGACGCTCATCACGCGCCCGCGCATTTCGTTGGTAGTAATCAACTGCACGAGCGAACTCACTGTCGCAAAGACCGCCATCATGGAAGCGCCCACCAGGACCAGGACGACACCGCTCAGCCGCACTGACTTGGAGAGAGCAAAGCCCGAGATGCCGGCGCCCAGGCAGAAAAGCGCTGCAAGAGCGACGAGTCCTTTTCTTCGCATATTGCCCGCGGTCGCGATTGCCAGCGAGCCAAGGATCGAGCCTAGACCCATGAGGGAGAGCAAATTGCCGTAGGTTTCCGGACCGCGGTGGAAGATGTCCTTGACGAATACGGGAATGTAGGTGCGCATGGGCATGGCCAAAGCTGTCATGCAGAAAGCCAGCACAATCAATGCTTCCATTGAAGTCTGCTTGCGGGCGAAGCGAATGCCCTGCTTCAGGCTGGTGAACATTGACTCCGAGGTTTTCACCGGCAGGAAGCGGGTGGTGATGATCGACAGCGAGACGATGGGAGCCAGGAAGGAGAGCGCGTTCAGGCCGAAGCACCACTTCTCGCCCAGCTTCGCCAAAGCCTGTCCGGCCAGTGCCGGCCCGACCATGACGGCCACGTTGAACTGGATAGAATTCAGGGCGATGGCGTTGGGCATGTCTTCCTTTTCGACCAACGTGGGTATCAGCGCCGAATAGGCGGGTCCACCGAAGGCCTGGGCAAAACCGGAAATGAAGGAGAGACAGAGAATGTGCCAGACGTGCACGCCGCCGGTCGCAACAAGAATGGTGAGAACAGTGGCGGTGAACATCTGCACATACTGGGAGCCGAGAAGAATCTTCCGGCGTTCCACGCGATCGGCGACCACGCCGCCGATCAACGAGAACAGGAAGATGGGAATGCCGCCGAGAAATTGATCGAGCGCCAGCAAGAAGGCGGAGTGGCTGAGCCGGTAGATGAGCCAGCCCTGGGCAACGATCTGCATCCAGGTGCCAATGCTGGAAGTGCAGGCGCCGAACCACATCAGGCGGAAATCGCGGTATTGAAATGCTTTAAAAACCCGGCTCAGCGTCTTCTTCATGATCTCTACAGAAGCGTAACATGCGGCTTTTGCAAGTTCGGTATGACTGAGCGCCGCGGTTGGATCCGGGGGCAGTCTTTATGCATGTAATCTGACGAAGTAGCACTGCCAGGTCGAGTTTGATCCGGCTTCGCTCAGACTTTGTTGCCCCTACGCACTATGGTAGTACTGAAAAGTATTTTGCAACTTTCATGGGCTTCACGTGTTCCTTAACACGATCATGAGAACATTCAGGGTTCACGATCCGCTTCGCACCAATTCAACCCGTCTTTTTTCTGACCTGGGCAGGCGGATACCTCGTTGGGAAACCGGGCAGATTGCCGGTCTTGTTGGATTCCTCTTGTGTCTTGTGTGCTCATCGCTGGCGCAGATCGATCGCGCAGGATTGAGCGGCATTGTCAGCGATTCCTCCGGAAGCGTTCTGCCACAGACCCAGGTCACCGCGGTGCAAGGTACGACCGGCCTGCAACGCAAAACCATTTCCTCTTCGACCGGGGCATACGACATTCCAGAGTTGCCAGTCGGAATATATACCATCACATTTGAGCATGAAGGCTTCAAGTCGCTTACGTTCGTGGATGTCGAGGAGGTCATCGGCCGCACGCGAACGCTGGATGCGAGTCTGCAAGTTACCGGCCGCGACGAACGCGTGGAAGTGTCTGCGAGTTCGGCGCTGATGGACCGCAACACCAGCGCGGTGACGGGTTTGATCGAGAAAGAGCAAGCGGATGAATTGCCGCTGAATGGCCGCAACTGGGCCGCGCTGACGGCATTCGTCCCCGGCGCCATTGATACCGGCGGCAGCAACCAGCGGACGATTCGGTTCGCCGGGCGGGGCCTGGACGACAGCAACTGGACCTACGACGGGGTTGACTCAACCAACATCGTGAATCAGACGCAGCGGCCATGGGTGCGGCTCGCGATTCCGCTGGACGCGATCCAGGAGTTCCGCGTGGATTCGCTAATGGCGTCTGCCGAGGAGGGTGGAACCGGCGGTCCGCAACTGGCCGTGACCTCGCCTTCGGGCACGAACCGCTTCCACGGACGCCTGTTCGAGTTCTTGCGCAACGATGCTTTTGACGCGCCAGTGCCGCAATGGGCCTCCAACGGCGAAGCGCAGCAACCGCTTCGTCTGAACCAGTTTGGCGGATCGCTGGGCGGCGCAATCAAGCGCGACAAAACATTCTTCTTCGTCGCTTCGGAAGCTTACCGGCAAAACTGGGGCTATCCGGTCAGCGGCGACGTGCCGAGCGCGGCGCTGATTGCAACGGTTCCGACCTCGTCGCCGGTCTACGCGATCATCCACTCCTTTCCGGGAGCGGGTCCAAGGACAATTCTGACTCCCTGGACGCCAGCAACGGACCCCGGCGACCCTAACTTCGCGGACTACGACCTGCTGACCTGCTCATGCACGCAGGCGGTCAACGAGAATTCGGCGATGATGCGCCTCGACCAGCATTTCACGCCAGCGACCACAGCCTTCGTGCGATTCAACTACGACCGGTCTGTTGACACCCAGCCGGTTTCGGCTGCCGCGACGGACTTGCAGCAAAGGGTGTCCGCGCCGGTCAATGGCGCGATCGAATTGCTGCACATCTTCAGTCCCAGCCTGGTGAATGAGGCCAAGTTTGGATTTGATCGCGCCACCTCCAATACTTACAACTACGGTAAGAACGGCACATTTTATGAGGTTGTGGTTGCCACGGGTCCTGGGCCTGGATTCATCACCCAGAATTACGATTACGACAGCATCTACGTGGGCAATTCATTTTCGGGGATCGACAACCTGACCTGGATTCATGGCCGGCATACCTTCAAGTTTGGAGCGGAGTTCCGTCGCATCCAGTTGAATCAGGAATACGGGGACCATGGAAAAATCACGTTTTCCACGGTGGAGGATCTGGCGGCGAATCTGGTGACCAAAGCGAGCCTGTCGGGCGCGTTACCGGTCAACCACTTGCGCAAGAACGATTACTTCGGCTACGTGCAGGACGAGTACAGGTGGGGGCCCAAGCTCACTCTGAACCTGGGCGTGCGCTACACCATCTTCGATCTTTTTCACGAGGAGAACGGGTTGGCCAACCCGTTCGATTTCGCGACGTGCGGGCCACAAGGATTCTGCGGCGTGGGCGCCGGCTTTGGCCAGCAGAACTACGGCGACGTCGATCCCCGCGTGGCCTTTGCCTGGGCGCCGTGGGAAGGCGGCAGGACGGTGTTTCGAGGCGGATTCGGTATCTATCACGAAGACGGACAGTTGGACGATCAGAATCTGCCGGCCAAGAACGAAGTGCCCTCCTATTCGGTGAAAAGCACTTCGAGCCTGCAGCTCACATATCCAGTCGATCCGTATTTTACCGGCCCCGGAACCCTCTCACCGAACGCTGAACAACGCAACCGCAAGGACTCGTATGTTGAGCAGTGGAGCCTCTCGGCGCAACGGGAGCTGCCTGCCAATTTCGTGGGCACGGTTTACTACCTGGGAAGTGCCGGAGTGCATTTACTGGAAACCAACGTGGTGAACTTAGTCAATCCGGCCACGGGGGCTGTGCAATATCCGGCCTTTGCTCCGGCTATACCCTGGCGTGGCTCAGTCGGCATGAGTTCCTACAACGGTCTCTCCGTCGCATTGCGGCGATCGTTCTCCCACGGCCTGCTGGTGACGGCCAATTACACCTATTCGCACGAGATTGACAACGGCTCCAACGGGAGCGGCGATGGCGACGAAATATCACCGCAGAATCCGCTGTGCCTGGCCTGCGATCGCGCCAGCGGCACCTGGGACGCCACCCATGTGGTCAATGGCAATGCGGTGTATCAGCTACCCTTCGGCCGGGGCAAGCCGTTGTTGAATGACTCCGGGCCTGCAACCGCTATCCTGGGCAACTGGGAACTGACGACCACCGCCCTGGCCCGTACGGGCTTCCCAGTGAACGTGCTGATGCCAAGCAGTTATACCGCGCCGGACGGCGCCTCGGGCACGGAGCGCCCCGATCTGGTTCCGGGCGTTCCCCTTACTCCGCCAGGGGGAAGAAACATCGCGGAGTGGATCAATCCTGCGGCGTTTGCCACTCCGTCTGGAGAATTCGGCACTGCGCCGCGCGACCTGCTGCGTGGGCCGGGCACGTGGCAGATCGATCTTGGTGCCAGCAAGACAATTCTGTTGTCGGAGCGCGCAAGCCTGGAGTTTCGCTCCGAGTTCTTCAACATCTTCAACCACCCGCAGCTAGGTCCGCCGCAGTCCACTTTCAACCCGTCGAACACCACGGGGTTCGGGAGCATCATCACAACGGTCAACACAACGACGCCGATCAGCCCTGTCGGCTCCGGAACTCCGCGTGAGATTCAGTTTGCGTTGCGGATCGCTTTCTAGTTGCGCGTGGCATTCGATGTGGCACTTGCCGCGCATCAAAGTAGCGTACCTCAGGCGCTAAAGCGGGGGCTCACTTCAACGGCGTAACGGCACGAATGAATTCGTGCCCTTCCCGAGCCTTGCTCTGACCTGGAGTTTTCGCAACCTGCCTGGCCTCTAATCGGGCTTGCCGCGTTAGACTCGACAATTGGGTATTTGCAGTCTAATCTCAGCAATCCTCTCGACATGAACTACGACGCCATTCTGGTGGTTTCTTTCGGTGGTCCGGAATCGAAGGACGAAGTGATTCCCTTCCTCGAAAACGTGCTGCGCGGGCGGAATGTTCCGCGCGAACGCATGCTGAAGGTTGCTGAGCACTATTACCATTTCGAGGGCAAGAGCCCGATCAACCAGCAGACGCGTGCGCTGATGGCCGCGCTGGAAGCCGAATTGGAGCGGGAAGGGCCCAAGCTTCCTATTTATTGGGGGAACCGAAACTGGCATCCGCTGCTGCCTGCGGCCCTGCGGCAGATGAAGCAGGATGGCATTCGGCGGGCGCTGGCATTTGTAACTTCGGCCTACAGTTCGTACTCCGGATGCCGGCAATATCGCGAGGATATTGCGCGGGCGCAGAGCGAAGTTGGGCTTTCTCAGTTTGCACCAGGCGCGCCGGAAGTGGAGAAGCTGCGGCCGTTCTTCAACCATCCAGGATTCATCGAGGCTACGGTTGGGCGGGTGCGGGACGCGCTGCGCGACATTCCCGAAGAGGCGCAAGGAAACGTGCAGATCGTATACACCGCGCACAGCATTCCGGTTTCGATGGCTGACAGTTCTGATTACGTGAAGCAACTGGAGGAAGTACGGCGGCTGGTTTCGGGAGCGCTGCGGCACAAGAATGATGCTCTTGTCTACCAGAGTCGCAGCGGCGCGGCCGGACAGGCTTGGCTCGAGCCGGACATTCTTGATTACCTGCGCAAGGTGAAGGCCGAGAATCTGGCGTCGGCTGTGGTGCTGGCGCCGATTGGCTTTATCTCCGATCACATGGAGGTGGTGTACGACCTGGATGTGGAAGCGCGGCAGCTCTGCGATTCGCTGGGTTTGCCGATGACTCGGGCAAAGACGGTGGGGGTGCATCCGAAATTCGTAAGCATGATTCGCGAGCTGATTGTGGAGCGGATGAATCCCGGGTTGGAGCGGAGGGCTTTGGGGTCGCTGGGGCCTCGAGTGGATGTCTGCGTGGAGGATTGTTGTCCGGCGCCGCGGAGAACAGTGGGCGGTTGATCAGTGATCAGTTGCCCGAGGTTCGATCGCCAGATGGGCTAGACGGAGCTGGGAACTTTGGGACGTTCGTAGTCGGTGGCTTTGGGGCGGCCCTCGACGAGATGCATGGTGTGGAGAATCGTCTCGATGACGGACTCATTCCCCACAGCAGTGTTGATCATCACGTGGTAGAGGGAGCGGGTGGGCCAGTCGGCGTCGAAGTAGTGTTTGACGTAGGCGATACGCTCACGGTCGACGGTATCGACTAGATCCTCGGCCTCCGACTCCGTGAACCTATCTTGCCGCAGGCGGCGTATCTTCTCGGCGCGCGGGGCGTAGAGGAAAATGTGAAAGGCATCGGGGCGCTCGCGCAGGAAGTAAGGGGCGCCGCGTCCGACGACGACCGCATTGCCTTCCTGGGCGATCCTTGCCGTGATTCTCTCCATCATTGACATCATGCAGTCAGCGTCAAAGGATTGACTGCCGAGAGAGGAAGTGGGCTCGTAGCTTCCGCGCCAGAAGACTTTCGACAGGCGGTAGAAGGGGCTGTCGACGTGCTCTTCGCAGCGCTTCACAGTGGAAGCATCCACGTTGGCGAGGCGGGCGATCTCTTCGGTGAGGAGGCGGTCCCAGAGCTTCCAACCCAAACGGTTGGCTAGTTCGGCGGCGATGGCGGCGGCGCCGCAGCCGTACTCGCGCTCTATGGTGATGAGACGGAACATTCTCTAAAGCCCCTCAGCGGCTTTAGCCGCTATCGATGGGCTGCATTGTACGGCACGACTAAAGTCGTGCCGTACACGCTTTACAGGTTAGCGGGAATTAGTGTACCGCGATTCCGCCTCCGGGTCTGCCCTTTTTCATCAGGAAAACAAGGGGAACCATCAGCAAGATGGCGATGGCGAGAAGCCGGAAGTCATCGATGTAGGCCAGCATGGTGGCCTGCCGCTGCACAGTATTTTCGATCAAAGCGTAGGCCTGTTGGGTGGCAAAGGAGGCGCTTGCGCCGTGTGCCCGCATAGCCTGCGTGGCGCCCTTCAGCATCGACTGGAATGCGGGGTTGGAAGCGCTGAGATTCCGGGACAAATAGTTTAAGTGAACCTGAGTGCGGCGATCGAGCAAGGTAGTGACCAGGGAAATGCCGACACTGCCGCCGATGTTGCGGCCGAGGTTCATCAAGCCAGAGGCGGCATTGTTCTTGTCGCGCGGCAGAAATGCGTAAGCGGCGGTATTGATGGGCACGAAAAGAAAGGCCATTCCCGCGGCCTGGAATACGCGAGCCGTGGCCACGCTGCGGAAATCCATGTCCAGGTCAAAACCGGCCATGTGGAACAGTGAACCGGAAAGCACGACCAAGCCGAAGAACAGCAGCCAGCGCGGACTGTAGCGCGAGAGCAAGAATCCAACAAGGGGTAGCAGAAGGATGATGGTGAATCCGCCCGGCATCAGGGCCAGGCCAGCGCGTTCGGCAGTGTAACCGAGCAACGTCTGCGTGAACAACGGAAGCAAGAGTGTGCTGCCCAACAATGCAAATCCCAGCATGAACATCAATAGATTGGAGATGCCAAACGTACGGTCTCGGAACAGGTGCAGGTCGATGATGGGATCCTTGTGCCGCCACTCCCATATCACCACGAAGATCAAGGATGCGGCTGCGATCAAAGAGAGGGTCAGGATGAAATTGGATCCGAACCAATCGTCGCGCTGACCTTTGTCGAGCACAATCTGCAAAGTTCCGAGGCCCAGGGCCACAAAGCCGAGCCCGACATAATCGATGGTGGTTTCGCTGAGCTTGCGGCGCTTGAGAAAAGGCGGATCTTGAATGAGCCGCGAGGTAAGCAGGAGGGAAAGAATTCCGACCGGGATGTTGATGAAGAAAATCCAGCGCCAGGTGAAATTGTCAGTGATCCATCCGCCAAGAGTGGGACCGATTGCGGGCGCGGTGACTACGGCGATGCCGTAAACGGCGAATGCCATGCCGCGCTTGGCCGGGGGGAAGGTGTCGGCAAGGATGGCCTGCTCGCTGGGCTGCAGCCCACCTCCACCAATGCCTTGCAGCACGCGGCAAACGATGAGCGCGGCCAGGTTGGGTGCGAGTCCGCAGAGGAAAGAACTGATGGTGAACAGGGCTACGCAGCTCATGTAAAAATTCTTGCGGCCCATGATGGAGGAGAGCCAGCCGCTCAGGGGGAGAATGATGGCGTTGGAGACGAGATAGGAAGTCAGAACCCAGGTGCTCTCGTCCTGACCTGCAGAGAGGCTGCCGGCGATGTGGGGCAGAGCAACGTTGGCGATGGAGGTGTCGAGCACCTCCATGAAGGTGGCGAGCGTAACGGTTATCGCGATGACCCAGGGATTGATTGCCGGACGCCAGGCTTCGGCATTGGCGTCATTCAGCGGGGCCGCAGCGGCGCTCATCGCCGAATCCAAACCTTAGGCTCGACGGACATACCGGGGCGCAGGGACTGATCCTTGTTTTCTCCGGGATCGAGCACGATTTTCACCGGAATGCGCTGCACGACCTTCACGTAGTTGCCGGTAGCATTCTCGGGAGGCAGCAAGCTGAAACGGGCGCCGCTGGCGCCAGCAATGCTATCGACCGTCCCCTTATAACTTCTCCCGTTGGCGTCGACATCGATGGTGACGTGCTGGCCGACTTTCATTTCACGAAGCTGGGTCTCCTTGAAGTTGGCAGTGATCCAGATATCGTTGAGAGGAATGAGCTTCAGCAACTCCTGGCCGGGAGCAACATTTTGGCCGACTTCGACGGTGCGATCGCTGACTGCGCCAGCAACTGGAGCAATCACTTTGGTGTATTGCAGATTCAGTTGTGCCTGATCGAGATCGGCTTTTTTGAGTTGCGCTTCTGCCAGAGCCGAGGCGGCCTTGGAGCGGATGACCTGCATCTGTCTGGGCGCGGTCTGGGCATTGCGCCAGTTGGCTTGCGCCTGCGACAGCTTGTTCTCGGCTTGAGTCACCTGCGACCGGAGCGAATCGGCGGTGGCACGAGCAGCGTCGACGGCTGCGGAATCGGCTTTGGCGGCAGCTACCGCCTGATCGTATTGCTGCTGTGAAATCTCCTGCTTGTCGATGAGCTGCTGGTAGCGGACGAGATCGTTTTGCGCCTTGACGTTGTTCGCCTCGGCTTGCTGGAGCTGGGCCTTGGCCGCCTCGAACTGTTGCTTGGCAGCGGCGATGCCAGCGTGGGCGCTGGCCACATCGGCGTCGGCGGTTGATACCTGACTGCTGGTGCTGACATCGGTGATGGGCACATCAACCCCGGCTTCAGCGGCGTCGGCTCGCGCGCTATCGAAATCCGCTTTGGCGCGGTCATAAGCAACCTGGTAATCCGCCGGATCGATTTCTACCAGCACGGTGCCTGCCTGCACGTACTGGTTGTCCAGAACATTCAGCTTCACGACGTGGCCCGAAATGCGGGTGCTGATGGAATTGATGTGGCCGTCCACTTCAGCGTCATCGGTGGATTCATAACTGGTGACGTAGCGGAAGACGAAAAATCCCACCACCAGCAGCACCACCACGGCGATGATGAGGGCGACGCGAAAACCAGGACTGGCGGTACGCGAAGGGCGGGTATGGAAGTCGCGCTCGGTGGAGGGCAAGGGCTGGGTGCGGCTTTCGGGCTGAGCGTTCCCCGGCTGAGCGGCGGGCGGACTTTGCGTGGTCTGTTCCATAGGGGTTAGTGTTCGCCTTTCAGATATCGTTTGACTCCCTGTTCGGCATCTCCGATGGAGCGGGCTAATTCGATTTTGGCCAGGTTATGGGCGTAGAGACTCTGGATGTAGGTCTCATGAGCGCTGGCAACGGATTCCTGCGCCTGAACGACTTCGAGGTTGTCGGCTATGCCGGCGGTAAAGCGATCCTCCGATTGGGCAAGAGTTTGCTCAGCCAAATCGACGGAACTGCGGGCGACCTCGACCTGCTCGGCGGCAGAGCTCAAGTCCAGCAGCGAGGCACGGACTTCAAAATCGATGCGTCCGCGCAGGTCGGCCAACTGAGAACGGGCCTGCTTCAACTGGGCGTCAGCTTCGAGAACATCACTGTGAACTTTCCCTCCGGCAAAGATGGGGATGGTCAGGCCTCCATCCACCTGCCAGGTTCCATTCGAGTGGGCCGGGGTTACTCCGGTGTCGCCGTAGTTCGCGTTGACGTCGAGCGAGGGAAAGTGCCCGGCGGTCGCGGCTCGGCGTGAAAATTCTGCGGCCCGCACTTGCGCCTGCGCGGCCTGATAGTCGGAGCGCAAGGCGTAGGCGCGCTGCAGGTAGACCTCAAGCGGCAAAGGAGTCAGGGCTTGATACGGGGCTTTTTCGGTCAGGAGAAACTCCTGCCCCGTAGGCAGACCGATGACTCGAGCCAAAGACAGTTTCTGCTTGTCGAAATCGTTTCGCGCAGCGATGAGTTGCTGCTGGCGGGTTTGCAACTCGACCTGAGAGCGTAGGGTATCAATGGCTGGATTCAACCCGGCCCTTTGCTGGTCAACGGCTTTGTTGTACAGGGCCTGGGCGTTCTTAACCTGGGCGTCTGTGGTTTCAATGCGGGCGGCCGTGGCAATTGCCATTAAATAGGCGTTGCCGACGGCAAGGACAACGAGTTCACGTGCGTCTTTGTAGGTGTATTGCGCCGATTTCAGGCTCTCGGAAGCAGCCCGTTCCTTTTCGAGGTCGTGGAAGTTGAAAAGAGATTGACTTAGCGAGGCACGCGCATCGAAGTAGTTGAAGGCAGGAGTGACGGGCGGGATGCTGCCCGTTAGACCGAACAGCGGAAAAAGTTTTTGAAAGCCGAGCGCCGCGAGGCTTTCGGTTTGTGCATTTTCCTGCACTCTGCCTGAGAGGTTGGGCAGAAGGTTGCTGAGTTCTTTCCATCTTTCGCCGCGCGCCGTGATGGTTTGATCACCGGAGAGCAGCAGGCCCAGGTTGTTGCGGAGTCCGCGATCGATCGCCTCCTGGAGGCTCAGTTGTAAAACTTCCGGGGAGGCTTTGCCCTCAGGCTCGCTGCCGGTGAAGGGACTTTGCGATCCCGGCAGGGAGATGGACGGCGTAGGCGCGGAATTCTGTGCAAAAAGGCCGGTTATGCCCGATAGCAAGATCAGCGCGAAAGCAGCAAATTTTGGATGAGGCAAGAAGCGGGGCATTTTCGTTTCTGAAAAGGTCCCATTATAAAGAAAGTCTTGATAAAGAAAGTCTTGGGGACGACCTTTATTATTCATGGCATATGGTCCTCCTATTGATTCGCGTGAGACATCCGGCGATGCAAAAACCCGGCGGGGCGCACGCTGAAACGGGATGCTGCTAAAGGCGCACAAGGTTGCGCGGTATGAGTCGATCATTGCAATGTCGATCATTACAATGTCGATCATTGCGATCAAGATGCGAATTATCGTGAAACCGATTACTTTCGACACTTCCGCTCCGCGCTACCTGCCGATAGAGTACAAGAAGGCTAGGTCCCTACCCTATGCGCCGACGCGGGAGTTTGGTGCTTGCGCTGGCACTGTGGGGGGGTGCGTTCACGCAGGCCGGCACGGGACAGGCAGAAGTCCATGCGGGACGAAGAGCGATCGAAAAAGTTGCGCCGGTATATCCCGAACTCGCTAGACGTGCCCACATTAGGGGAATGGTGAAGCTGGAAGTTGTGGTGCGGCCCAATGGGAGTGTTAAGTCGACGAGGACGCTAGGCGGGAGCCCGGCACTGATCGAAGCGGCCACAGATGCAGTTCGCAAATGGAAGTTTGAAGCTGCGCAGGAAGAAACCACGGAGATCGTTCAACTCATGTTCGAGCCGCAATAACGGCCAACGCAAGCGCCACGGACTACCCACTTCGCCCCATGCCTGCCTCGACTCCAAAACCCGCCAGCAACCCGGCCGACCGGCGCCGGAGACGGCATACGAGATACTCCGCGGATTTCCGAGTGGCGGTAAGCTATCTTCTAGAAAATCAATACCAGAGGCTTGAGGGACACTGCA
>DATHMS010000242.1:0-28837 GCA_035486795.1 Candidatus Sulfotelmatobacter sp.
GGGTCGTGGCAAGCTACGCCGAGTTGTCCGATCGTGAATGGAGTCGCAGTTGGAACCGTCTTTCAATGGCAGAACGTAACTCCGTTCGGCATCCGCAGTGCGAGCGACTTTCTTCTCGATCCGCCGCCGGCGCTCACGAGCAAGGAATATGCCAAGGGTTACAACGAAGTCATGACGGTGGGTGGCACAAACAGTACTCAACGACCTCCCGACCGGGCAAATGTTGCGCTGTTCTACGCAGCGTCTTCGCCAACTCAGGTCTTCAATCAAGTGGCCCAGCAGGTCGCCGCAGAACAGGGCCGTTCGCTGTCTGAGAATGCGCGCGCTCTTGCCTTGATCAACATGGCGATCAGTGACAGCCTGGTGGCGACATTCTTGAACAAATATGAGCACACCTTCTGGCGTCCGGAAACGGCGATCCATGCGGCAGGTAATACAACCTGGACCCCCTTCATCACGACTCCGTGCTTCCCCAGCTATCCCTCAGCCCACGGCAGTGCGGGCAACGGAGCGGCCGAGGTGCTGAGGCGTCTTTACGGGGAAGCCGGACACGCGATCACGCTGACCAATCCTGCCGTGCCCACCATCATCTTGCAATACGAGTCGTTTAGGCAGATTACCCACGACATAGCTGATGCGCGTATTTACGGTGGGATCCATTATCGCTTCGACCAAAGTGCAGCCGCACGGCTCGGCCATGCTGTCGGCCGCGAGGTGTACAGAAATAACTTGCGTTGCATACGCGACGACGAGTGATTGGCTATGACGATAAAGCCTAATTACGCAAAAATCCGGCGCTGCCACTTGAGCGAAGTCGCTGGGTGTACTTTACGTTCCCAATGTCCTAGACACGAACCCGAGTTCAAGCCTAAAAACAAAGGAGAATCAAAAATGAGCAAATTCGGAAAGCATTTTCTTCTCGTGACAGGTCTCGCGCTCCTCGCGACTTTTGCTTACATTCCGGGGGCTGTCACCAACGTTCATGCCAAAGATTGCGCCTGTAGCCTTGCCAGTCTCAAAGGGACCTATGCCTGGCACAGGTCGGGCATGAACAAAAACATGGGTGGCCCGGTTGCCGAGATGGGCCTCGACTTCTTTAACGGAAACGGGACGCGCGGCATCACTCGCTCGACCGGAACCAGCTACCCCGAATCCTACGACTGGACCAATGTCCCGTGGCCGAACGGAAGCTACACGGTCGATCCGGATTGTACCGGCACGCTCTCCAATGCAAGTGGCACAAAATTCAGCAACATCACCGTCCTTGACGGAGGCAAGAGATTCTCCATGATGAGTTTTGAGCCGGACAAAGTTGTCACGGGAGAGGGACTAAGGCTGGAGGAGGAAAAGGACTAACGGTGCGCTGACTAGGTTGGATGCACACTTCTCCATTTGAAGCGGTTGTGTGGGATCGTTCCCCCCAGGATTTTTCCACACCTCCCGTGTGACATCTGACCTTGTGTCGTCCTCGAAATCGCGTAATCATGGTCGAGGCCGTGACGGTCGGGTGAACCCGCGTCGTCGCGCCTCTAAGTCCTTTCTTTCGCGGATTTTAGTATCTAAGCTCTTTGACATCCGGATTTTACGGAGAATTTCCTGCTAACGTGATGATTCCAGTGATGGGAGGGGGGAGGGGGATACCCCGATTCTGGTCCGAAACGCACGCAGAGGAATTCGGAATCCACCAACCTCATTGAATTTATTTTGAGAAGAAATCCACGAGGGACTAGATCGACCGACCCTCACGCGTTCCCAAACTTCCGTTGGAGCATTTAAGAACCATTTCCAGCGCGAAGATAAAGCCACCTCCAAGAACTGGCCACTGCCCGCTAGCCACTGTGAACACAGCGACAACCACCGACTTTCAACCCCATGCTAGACTGCCCTCAGCAACGGCACCCGCATGCGGATTCTTACCCGCTACATTCTCCGCGAAGTGACCTCGCACGCCCTGATCGGCGCAGCGATCTTCACATTTGTGTTGTTCACGCGTGATCTGGGGCGAATCCTCGAACTAGTAGTGCGGGCCAGCGCGCCGCTGCCCAGCGTCGCCCAAATCTTCTTCTACACCGTACCCTTCGCGCTCACCTACACCATCCCCATGAGCGTTCTGGTTGGGATTCTGATTGGACTGAGCCGTCTCGCAGCCGACAGCGAAATCACGGCGATGCGCGCCAGCGGCATGGGAGTGTGGAATTTTGGGCGTGTGCTGGCGATTTTCGTCGTCGCAGCCTGGCTGCTGGCACTGGTCAACGGGCTCTATCTGGCGCCGTGGTCGCTGGCGTCGCTGGGACGCCTTGAGGATCAGCTCAAAGGCGCGCAAGCCTCTTATGAAGTGCAACCCCGCGTGTTTTACGAAGGCTTTCCTAAGCTCGTGCTCTACGTGCAAGACGTGCACAGCGCCCAGGGTGGCGCGGTTTGGAACGGAGTGTTTCTCGCCGACATCTCGGATGCTTCCAATCCGCGAATCACGCTGGCTAAAGAGGGCATCCTTGTGCCGGAAGGAGAGGACCGGCTTCACCTGCATTTGAGAGACGGTTCCACCCATGAAACCGATCCTTCGCAGGTTGACCATTACCAGATTTCCACCTTCCAGCAAACCGACATCCCGATCGAGCTGGCGTCGTCGGAGAACAAAGCAGACGAACAGACACCAGTTAAAGCCATCAGCACATGGGATCTGCATGGTCGCGCGTCCAGTGCCGATCCCGTGTCGGCGCGCTTGTACCGCATCGAGTTTTACAACCGGTTCGCCTTGCCCACAGCGTGTCTGGTGCTGGCCATGGTCGGAATTCCGCTGGGACTTTCCTCGAAGAAGAGCGGCAAGTCCGGCGGATTCGTGCTGACAATCGTGCTGGTCTTCGTCTACTACTTCATTTCTCTGATTGGAGTTTCGCTGGCCAAGCAGGGCCGTGTTACCCCCGCATTTGGAGCGTGGCTGGCCAACCTTGTATTCTTCGCCGCGGCGCTATTCCTGCTGTGGCAAGCGGAGCGTCGGCCTTTATCGCTGTCCGCGATCCGCCCTGTATGGAAGCGGGACAAAGTTCCGGGAAATGCTCCCGTACACGACCGCAGGCAAAGGCGTAGAGACGGCAACGCTTTCGAGCGCATCTCCACCCGGCGGCGAGTCTTCAGTGCCAGCTTCCCTACCCTGCTCGATGACTACGTGCTGCGCGATTTTTTCCTCTATTTGGGAATGATCGTGTCTGCCTTCCTCGTCCTGCTGCTGGTGTTCACTCTGTTCGAGCTGCTGGGGGACATCCTGCGCAATCAGACACCTGCAATTGTGGTCGCGGAGTATCTGCTCAACGTTTCTCCCTACCTGCTCTACAGCGTTGCGCCTCTGATCATGCTGCTGGCGGTGCTGATCACTTTCGGCCTGATGAACCGGTCCAATGAAATCACCGCAATCAAAGCGACCGGAACCAGCGTCTACCGCATCTTCACGCCCGTGCTGGCCGCGGCCGCAGTGCTCTCCGCAGGCTTGTTTTTTGCCGACCAGTTCTACCTGCCTCATACGAACAAACGCCAGGAGGCGCTGCACAACCAGATCAAAGGTAAGCCTCCGCAAACGTATCTGCGTCCCGACCGTCGCTGGATTTTCGGCCGGCATAGTGACATTTACTACTACCAGTTCTTCGACGCCGACCGCGATCAGTTCGCCAATCTCACCATCTTTCGAATCGATCCCGCCAGCTTTGCCATCACCGAGCGCATTCATGCCGAGCGCGCTCACTGGGCCGAAAACCTAGGACGCTGGGTCTTTGAACAAGGCTGGCAGCGGTCTCTGCACAGCGCCGCCATTGCCGGCTTCCGCACCTTCGACGTCTCCACCTTTCCCGAGCTCAGCGAGGACCCGTCCTATTTTAAGAAGGAAGTGAAGCAATATTCCGAGATGAACTATGAGGAACTACGGCGCTACATCCGGGATTTACAGCAGAGCGGTTTCGATGTGGTGCGGCTCAGGGTACAGCTGAATCAGAAGCTTTCCTATCCGCTAATCACTCTGATCATGGCTGGGATCGCCATCCCGTTTTCTCTGTCAGCGGCCAAGAAGGGTGCTATCACGGGAGTTGCCGTGGCGGTGGGAATTGCCGTGGTCTACACCATTGTGTCGCGCTTGTCCGAGGCGATGGGCGATATCAGCCTGTTACCCCCGGCACTGGCCGCCTGGTCACCGGACCTGATTTTCTCTCTGGTCGGCGCTTATTTGATTCTGAAGATTCCGACGTAATCGCGCAGGCCCCCAGTCGAAGCAACGGATCACGGCAGAGGAGACCGCGTCACGGCCACTCCTGAGGGCAAATTGAAGGTGCTAATCGGCTGGGGTGCCGGAACCAGAGCACCCGTGGAAGGGGTGATGGCGAATTGCGAGAGGGTCGCAGCTGTGATGTTGGCCACGAACACCCAAGTGTCGTCACTGCGAACCGCAATCGAGTTCGCGCCCTGGCCAGCTCCCACAAACGGCGGGGTCAGCGGCGTCAAACTGCCCGTGGTTTGGCTTAGTCTGAACTGAGAGACGACGTTCGATCCTGTATCCACCACGTACAAGTAACTTCCGTAGGCGTCCTCCGACAATGGCCCGGGGCTGTCGCCAGGGGAAACCGCAAAGGGCGAACCTTTGACGGGCAGCAGGCTGTAGTTCGCGGTCGGGCAGTTGGGTAGCGAAACCGTATAGCAGACCGTATATGCGCTGACGCTATTTCCACCGTTTGCCGGACCCGAGTTCGCCACATACACGAACCGGTTACAGGGATCGACCGTTACGCCGGCGGGTACGGGGCCAGTCGGAACTCCTACAGTCGACGAAGTCGGAACCGGGGTTAATGTGCCAGTTGACGAAACCAGGTAATTCAGCAAAACGTCATTGACGGAATCCGTAACATACAGGTTCTCTGTCGTAGCAGAAGGAAACCCTGAACAATAGGAAAACAGCAATGGGTAAGTGGTTGGAGTCACGGCAAGGGCAGAGGCACTAGCGGTACTGGCGTCCGGGTCCGTCGGAAGGGCGAACGGCGAGCCGGGTACTTCGGTCAGAGTTCCGCCGCTCACGGCAAACGCCGACACCGTTCCTGGCACCTGAACCGTGGAAGTCACCGTCGCACCGTTGCAGGTGTACGGCTGGGTTTGCCCAGATGTGGCTACATCTGCCACGAACAGGAATTTCCCCGCGGAGTCAATCACCAGCGAATTCGGAACTACGGGCGTCGGCAGCACTTGAACCATCATGGTCTGTGGACCGCCCGGTGTGACGCAGACAACCGCCACCGTGGGGGCCGTCGTGTTCAAAGTCGTCGTGGTTCCGGTCCCCAACTTGCCATCAGAGGCCACCGAAAAATCGGCAATCCCGGTGACACCGCCGGGCGCCGCCGGATTCTGCGTGACGATCACATAAGCGTTCACGCCTGCCGGATCAAGAACGACAGCCGTTGGCAATCCCGGCGTCGGAGGACCATTGACGTTGTTGATCTGCGAAACATGGCCGTTCGCCAAGTCGAGGCTGAAGCTTTCCATTACCGGCCCGAATTGTTGGTTATTATTCACCTGTGGGCCCCCCGCCTGGCTGGGAACAACCACCAAACCATTGGAGGAGGATGAATACTTGGTGCTGCAGGCCATCAGGGCGCCGATTAATACCAGAGCCAGAATCGCCACAATCCAGGCAAGCCTTGTCCGCATTCTTCGCTTTATCTCCTATGAACGTGCTTATGCATTCCCCGGCCACACAAACCGGGCGTGAACCCTATTTGAAGGCGTGAATTGCCATCCATTTATGTATCAGGAATGCGTGGGAAGAGCAAACCCCCGGAACTGTTGGAACCGCAGATGGGGCTGGGAGTTGCCTGGAATCAGTGGCCAGTGATCAGTGAATCGTGATCAGGCTATTCTCTTTGGCCACTGACCACTGGCCACTGCTCGCCGGCCGCTGGAGTTAGAGCTTCCTCCGCGCTGGCGGCCCCTGGCATCAGAGGCAGGTGAATCTCGACCATGAGTCCGCCTTCGGCCCGGTTGGTGGCGGCAACGCTTCCGCCGTGGAAGCGCACTGCTCGTTCGGTAATGGCCAGGCCCAGGCCGACGCCGCCAGTCTGCCGGCCGCGAGCATCGTCCAGGCGGTAAAACGGCTGAAACAGTTTTTCCAGCGCATCGGCAGGCACGCCGGAACCGCAATCAGTGACGCTGACCACCGCCTCCTCGCCACTGGCAATTCCCTTCTTTTCCAGCTCGATCTCAACCGTCGTGCCTTCGCGAGTGTAACGGATGGCGTTGCGCACAACATTTTCGATGGCGCTGTGCAGCAGCGAGGGATCTCCGCGCACGACCCAAATTCCCGCAGGAATTTCGCTGCGCACATGGCAACGCCGGGCCTGCGCTTCGAACTCCGCGTCTTCAGCCACGTTGAGCACCACGTCATCTAGTGAAAACAGTGTCGAGGGCACGTGCTGCTCGCCATCTTCAAGGCGCGCCAGAGTGAGCAGGCGGCCAATGAGTTCATTGAGGCGGCTGGCTTCCAATTCAATGCGCTCCAGCATGGCCGCGGTTTCCGGTCCGGAACGCTGGCGCGCCAGGCCCAGGGCCACATTCAGCCGCGCCAGGGGTGAGCGCAGTTCGTGCGAGATGTCATTGAGCAGACGGGATTGGGCTTTGACCAGGTTTTCCAACCGTTCCGCCATGCCGTCAAAATCCCGCATCAAGCCAGCAACCTCATCGCGTCTGGTGACATTGGGAGCACCAGCCCGGGCGGTGAGATCGCCAGCGGCTAGTTGCCGCGTGGCCGCACGCAACCGCACGATCGGCATGGTCAGGAACCACGCCAGCAGGTAGCAGACGAGTCCAGAGGAGATGACGGCGATGATGAGGCCAGGAACGGGCAATCCCCGCGGACCGAGAAACAGCCGTGGCCCGGGTGGAGGAGACAGCACCAGAGTGTAACGATGCAATCCGTCAGAGGATGCGCGCGAATCGCGCAACACCGGAGGCGGGGCGGGAAAAATGAAGCCCTCGTGGGGCACCCGCGGCCCTCCCTTCGCCACACGCAGCGCCCATTCTGGTGCGCCTCGGTGCAAAATCTCCTCCATGTTTTCATTGAATAGATAGACACGGACGTGCTGCGTCTTCTCCAGATTGTCGAAATATTCGCCCAACCCGGCCGTGCCTCTCTGTTCGTAGGCATTTACCGAGTCGTTCATCGCGGTCGCGAGAAGACCTTCCCAACTTGAGGTCCTCGGACGAAACGCCAGTGTGACCAGGATCGCGAGAACGAGAAACAAGGCAAAAGCCATCCAGAAGGAGAGAAAAATCTTGAGGAAGAGACTCTTCATGAGGTCTTCACCTTTTCCCCAACCTTCTCCCGGGGACGGGCGAAGATGTAGCCGACACCGCGGATGGTCTTGATGTGTTCATCAGCGTCGGTATCGCCGAGTTTCTTGCGAACCTTGCTGACGTGCATGTCGATGCTGCGGTCAAAGGGCGAGAACTTGCGGCTGAGCACAGCGTTGACCAGGCGCTCGCGCGGAACCACGCGGCCGGCCTCACGCAGCAGCACTTCCAGAAGGTTGAATTCGACCGAAGTGAGGTCGACTGGCTGGCCGTCGCGGCGCACGCTGCGCGTGGCCGGATCAAGTTCAATCTCACCCACGCGGACGATCTCCGGCGCGGAGGGAGCCGACTTATCGCTGCGGGTACGGCGTAGGATGGCTCGAATACGAGCCACAAGTTCCCGCGGATTGAAAGGCTTCGGCAGATAATCGTCGGCGCCGATCTCGAGGCCGACAATGCGATCCACATCTTCTCCTCGAGCGGTGAGCAGAAGCACGGGCAGCCGGGAAGTGGCACGGATCCGCCGCAGCACCTCGAAACCGTTGATGCCGGGCAGCATCACATCCAGGACTACGAGCAGGTAGCCGCCGCCGGTGGCGCGCTGCAGCCCGTTCTCGCCATCATGCACCGATTCGACTACGAATCCTTCGGCCTGCAGGTATTCGCCCACCAGGGTGCATAGTTCGACATCGTCGTCAATAACCAGAATTCGTTCCATCTTGGCAGGTTTCATTGTGCACCAGACAGCAGGCCGCAGCGGTAAAGAATTGTCAAACCCTGACACGCTAACCCGTTTGTTCGGCTGTGCGTTACCGTCTTTGACAAAACTTTACTCGCATTGACTGACTTTTTACCACTTTTCCGCTGGAATCGTGTTTCTATAACTGTACGCAAAAGCCTGAGTTCCCCGACAGGCGAGTTAGGTGGATGGAGCCGGGGTTGAAGGAGCAAAAAACCTTATGAAGACGATTCGTTTTCGCTTACTCGTAGCTGCTCTGGCGGTGCTGTTGTGCGGTGCCATCGCCAAGTCGCAAACCGCGGATGCAACTGCGCCCATGCACGGCCGTGCCTTCGGCATGCGAAGCCCTATTATGATGGGTTTCTTCTCCAAATACCTCGATCTAACTGACAGTCAACGTGCGCAGATGAAGACCGTCTTGCAGAAAGAGCACGCTGCCATGAAGCCGCAGATGCAGCAGCTTCACCAGATGCAGCAGCAACTCAAGCAGTATGAAGAAGGCACCTATGACGAAGCGAAGGTGCAGGCTTTAGTCGCGCAGCAGGCGCAGACGCTGGTGCAACTCAAGGTGCAGGAAACCCGCATTCACAATGAGCTGTTCCAATTGCTCACTACCGATCAGCAGGCAAAGATGAAGGAGTTTGAAGCGAATCGGGAAGCACGCATGCAGCAACGCACGCAAGATGCTTCCCCGGCCTCGGAGCAGTAAGGCGCCAGCTTCTACTTGACTCGTTAATCGCTATTTGAATCGCGTTGATTGGTTTGCTCATGGCGGCGCGGGGTTGGGCTCTCCAGCCTGACCTCGGCCGGACCCACCAAGGAACAATGCCATGGATCTGGCTCAGGCCTTCATCTTTTACGCAGGATGGATCTTCTCCGTCGCCTGGGGAGCACTTCTTGCAGCGGTCAGCGTCGTTGCTTTCGGGCGCGATATTGTTCCGGAACCGCATCGTGTAACCGCCGAGAAAGAGCGTCCCTTGCACTGAGAGTGAGTTAGGAACCCGCCCGGGGCACGATCGGCCGCAAGCTTGTCTGGCGCCCGTCTCTCACGCGCAAAACTTGCACCCCGCCCTGCTAGAATTTCATCTAGACAATCTGGATGATTCCAAAGAGCATGCGTCCGCTCCTGCCCTACCTCAAGCGCTACCGCTGGGGCTTTGTGGCGGGCGTTTTCTGCATTTTTCTGAGCAACGGCGCCTGGGTGCTGCTGCCGCAGGTGATCCGCCACGCGGTGGATGATCTCAACACTGGCGTCACGTCCGCGAAGTTGCTGCATTTTGCATGGCAATTGCTGGAAGTCGCCGCCGTTCGCGGAGTCTTCTTGTTCCTCACCCGCTGGGTTGTGATCGGCATCTCGCGCGACATCGAATTCGATCTGCGCAACGATCTTTTCGCCCATCTCGAGACGCTTTCCTATTCCTACTACCAGCGGATGCGGACCGGCGACATTATGGCCCGGATGACGAACGATTTGAATGCGGTGCGCATGCTGCTGGGCCCGGCGATCATGTATTCGGCGAACACGTTTGTGTTCACCGCCGCTGCGCTCTCGTTTATGTGGCGCATTAGTCCCAAACTGACGTTCTACGCCTTCCTGCCGCTGCCGGTAGTCAGCGTCGTCATTCAGTATTTCGGGCGCCGTATCCACGAGCGCTTCGAGAGAATTCAGGCAATGTTCTCCGACATTTCCGCCCGGGCACAGGAGAACTTCTCCGGAGCGCGCGTCATCCGCGCCTATGTGCAGGAAGAGGCGGAGATCGCATTATTCGAAGGTGCCAACCAGGAATACGTGGCTCGAAGCCTGAAACTGGTGCGGCTCATGGGCATGCTGTGGCCGACGCTGGAACTCATGCTCGGCCTGGCCGTGGTACTGGTGCTGTGGATCGGCGGAGGCGAAGTCTTGGCCGGACGCATGGAGATTGGGGGCTTCGCCGCCTTCAACATCTACATGCTGCAGTTGACGTTTCCCGTGATCGCGTTGGGGTGGGTGGTCAACATTTTCCAGCGGGGAACGGCGTCGCTGGTTCGACTGAATGAAATTCTGCACGAACAACCAGAGATCAAGGATGGGACGGACGCCGCAGACCGGCAGGTGGAAGGCGAAATCGAATTTCGCGGGCTGAATTTTGCCTACGAGGGCAAACCCGTGCTGCGCGACCTGAATCTGCGAATTCCCGCCGGCAGCAGCATGGCGATCGTGGGACCTACTGGTTCGGGGAAGACAACTCTGGTCAGTCTGATTCCACGCATTTACGACGCGGCACCGGGGATGGTGCTGGTCGACGGGCGGCCGATCCGGGAGTACTCCCTGGAATCGCTGCGCAAGAGTGTGGGATTCGTGCCACAGGAAACATTCCTGTTCAGCGACCGCATCCGGGAAAACATTGCCCTGGGAGTGGAATCGGCGACAGATCTGCAGATTCACGAAGCTGCCCAGGCGGCCAATATCGCCCAGGATATCGAGAGCTTTCCCGAGCAGTATCAAACCATGGTGGGCGAGCGCGGAATTACGCTTTCGGGAGGACAGAAGCAGCGCACCGCGATTGCCCGTGCGCTGATTCGCAACCCCCGCATCCTCGTTCTCGACGATGCGCTCTCCAGCGTTGACACGCACACAGAAGACAAGATTCTCAACCACCTGCGCGAAGTGATGCAGGGCCGAACCACCATCTTCATCTCCCACCGCGTTTCCACCGTGCGCAATGCCGACCGCATCGCCGTGCTGCACGACGGGCGCATCGTCGAATCGGGCACGCACGATGAACTGCTCGCCTTGAACGGCTACTACAGCGACCTGTATAACAAGCAGTTGCTGGAAGAAGAGCTGGCCGAGGTCTAGACTTGGGCCGCTCCGCAGCCGCATCCAAAATCCTGCATGAGGAAGCAAACACCTATGCGATTCCGCGCACTTGCTTTACCGTTCTGTGCATTGGCCTGTGCTTCTCATTTCCCGGCGTCGTTTGTGGCCGCTCAGTCTACTCCGGCCACACCACCGGCGCCGCGCGCAATCACAGTTGACGATGCCTTTGAAATCCGCGCAGTTGGTGATCCTCAAATCGCCGAGGACGGCAAGTGGGTGGCTTATACGGTCTCGACTGCGTCGTTGAAGGAGGACAAGACCGAGACCCGCATCTGGATGACGTCGGTGAGCGGCGGCGACCCAGTCGTCATGACCGCCGAGGAGGTTTCTTCTTCCCATCCCCGCTGGAGCCCGGATGGGAAGTTCCTCGCGTTTCTATCCAAGCGTGGTGAGGGCAAAGGACAGGTTTGGCTCCTGAACCGCATGGGCGGCGAGGCGCAGAAGCTCACGGATACTGTTCAAGACGTCGAGGATTTTGCCTGGTCCCCTGACAGCAAGCGTCTGGTCCTAATCCTGCAAGACCCGTCGCCCGAAGAATTGGACGAGGCTAAAGCCAAAGGAAAAGACAAGCCGGGGAGCGGCGATAAAGACAAAGACGCCAAGCCGAACAAACCAAAAACTCCTCCACCATTCGTTATCGATCGTTATCGCTTCAAGACCGACACGGTGGGATACCTCGACCGGCGACGCACACATTTATATGTGTTTGATGTTGCGACCAAGGCGGTCGTACAGATTACGTCGGGCGACTTCGATGATGAGCAGCCCGCGTGGTCTCCGGACGGCAAGCTGCTGGCGTTTCGCAGCAACCGCTCCACTCCCGACCCAGATCGCACTTACGATACCAACATCTGGGTGGTCGCGGCCGACAACACCGACAAGGGCGCACACCTTACGCAAGTCACGACCAATCCTGGCTCTGATGGCTCGCCCGCTTGGTCGCCCGATGGCAAGTGGATCACCTACGTCACACAGCTTGATCCGAAGCTCCTCGTTTATGCGACCCACCACGTCGCCGTTTCTCCGGCCGCGGGAGGTCAAGCCAAAGTTCTGACGCTAGCCTTCGATCGCTCGTCGAGGTCACCGCGCTTTTCGCCCGACGGGCAGTTCATCTACTTCATTGCCGATGACGACGGAACGCAGGACCTTTTCCGCATCCCGGCGGAAGGCGGGGAGATCACGCGAGCGATCTCCGGGCACGTCGTAGTTTCGAGTTACACCATTGCCAAGTCAGGAGACCTTGCCGTCCAGATCACAAGCATGGATCGGCCAGCCGAGATCTTCACCACAACCGCGTCAGGTGGCCCCCTTACGCGCATTACGCATGTGAATGATGCGTTCATGGCGAAGATCAGAGTGGTCACGCCGGAATACGTCAAGTTCAAGAGCAAGGATGGCACCACGGTTGCGGGCTATCTCTACAAGCCGCTGGATTACACGGCGGGGAAAAAGTATCCCACGCTTCTGATCCCGCACGGCGGCCCCGTGGGCGCTTATTATGGCGATTTCTACCATTTCTGGCAGCTCCTTGCCGCCAACGGCTATGTGGTGCTGGAGCCGAATCCACGCGGCTCGTCCGGCTATGGACAGGATTTCTGTAAGGCCATCTTCGCCGATTGGGGGAACAAGGACTATCAGGACGACATGGCCATGGTTGATTACGCCATCGCGCAGGGCGTAGCCGATCCCGATAAACTGGGCGTCGGAGGCTGGTCTTACGGCGGCATCTCGACGGATTTCATCATTGCGCAGACCACGCGCTTCAAGGCGGCGATTACGGGCGCTGGTTCAGCCTTCTTCGCCTCGTTATACGGGCATGACCAGTACATCCTGGACTACGATATGGAACTCGGTCACCCGTGGGAGAACCGCGCAGCGTGGGACAAGATCTCGTCGTTCTACAGGGTGGCGAACATCAGCACACCCACCCTGTTCATGGGCGGAGACGTCGACTGGAATGTACCCATCATAGGCGGTGAACAGATGTACGAAGCGCTGAAGAGCTTGGGACGCGAAACCGAATTAGTGGTGTATCCGGGCGAGTACCACAGCTTCAAAACGCCCTCTCACATCAAAGATCGGCTCGAACGCAACCTTAGTTGGTACGGCCACTACGTGAAGGCGGACGGCAGCCCCGCGCGCCCAGCGGCGAAAGCAAATTAGCGCGTGCGTGATCTCCTTCCCATGCAGCGAGTCGATGCGCCGGAGATTCTCGATTCTGATGCATGCTCTCCCGCCGACGTAGAGACTACGCTCCGCGATATCGGGCGGGTCAACCGCTGGTTCGGAGGGGTCGCGACTACACAGAGGATGGTGGAGCGCGCGGCTCAAGTTTCTGGGACGAAACACCTCTCGCTGTTGGAAGTGGCAGCCGGATCGGGAGAGGTTCCGGAGTTGGTTCGGCAAAACCTGGCCCGTCGTGGGATCACATTGGATTTGACGTTGCTGGACCGGGCGCGTTCTCATCTTCCGAGGGGAAATCAGGCCAGCACAAATCACGCTGGGCGGAGTCCAGGGGTCGTAGCCGATGCGCTAGCCCTACCTTTCGCCGATGGAGCCTTCGACCTGGTAAGTTGCAGCCTTTTTGCCCATCATTTGGACGAACAGCAGCTGGCACAATTTGCGCGCGAAGGTCTGCGGGTGAGCCGGTGCGCTCTGCTGATCAATGACCTCATTCGGCATCCCCTGCATCTGGCTTTGGCATTCGCTGGATTTCCCCTTATGCGCAGCCGGGTAGCTTGGCTGGACGGGTTGACCTCGGTGCGGCGCGCCTATGTCCCTGACGAGATTCGGAGCATGCTGGCATCTGCTGTTTCTGCCGGTACAAAGACCCAGATAGAGATCTCGCGCAATTATCTCTTCCGGATGGGAGTGATAGTGTGGAAAAGTCAAGTCGAGCAGACGCGGGCTTCTTAGCGGACTACCAGCACTTCACGGATATTATCCCTGGCAAGAAAGAATTTGATGGAAGCGAAGTCGCGGAACAGGGTTTCTATATGGCGGTTATTGAATACGCGCTGCAACTGGAAACCATCTGAGATCGCGGTGTGGACAGCCCCCGTAGGACCTCGCCGGGCTTCGCGCCGCAACAAAATCTTCTGCATCTCGAGGGTGTCGGAGCCGACGATGTGGAAGCGGTGGCAAGGCGAGTCCGGCCCGGCGTCGCGAGTGTGGAAGAACGCAAGCAACATGCCTCCGGGTTTGAGGACGGACCACAGCCGTCCCACGACCGGCTTCACCAAACTCTCATCGAGGTAATCCGGCAGATTCCAGCACAGGACGACGTCGAAGCGAGCGGCTGGATAGACAAGGTTATCCGCAAGAAACTTGCGGCTGTCGAGGGCAACGCCTCCATCCTCGTTCTTGGTTAGAAGCTCGGGGTCGGTCGAAGCTGTAAGCAGGTCTTCACTGTAGATGCGGTGACCTTGTTCGGTGAAGTGGCGAATGTTGGCAGGTGAAGTCGATCCCAGATCCAGAATGCAGAGGTCTTCGGCGGACTCCCAGATGCGCGACAACTCTCCCAAGCCGCTGGAGCGGCGGGTCAGCTTTTGTAAGCCCTGCGCGGGGATGGTTTCCGTTCCGGATGAACCACGAAAAAGTTTCATGAAAGTCTGTGAAACTGATGACATCCTGACTTCGTTACTACTGAAATGAGGCCCTCAGCCATGGCGGCCGCCTAGCGCTTTAACAACCCGGTTAGACCTGAATAAAGACCGGTTACCGGGCGACCGCGACTTACTTGTCGGTCCGGTGAATGTCAACCTTGCCCTTCAAATACGCGCCTTCTTCAATAGAAATGCGCTGGGTAGTGATGTCTCCGGTAACGATCGCGGACTTACGCAATTCGACGCGGTCGCTGGCCTGAATGTTGCCCTCCAGTTTGCCTTGTACTACCACACCCTTGGCGTCGACGCTGGCTTTAACCTGGCCGTTGGGGCCAACCGTCAGGCTATTTCCTTTGAGGGCGATGCTGCCCTCGACCTGGCCATCCAGGTATAGATCTTCGCTGCCGGAAAGTTCGCCCTTAATGAAGACCGACTTGCCGATTTGTGCCAACCCAGTGGCGGGTGCGCTCATAGGACGATCTCCTGGTGCGACGGCATCCGTGACGGTTTGCTCCCAAATCAGAATCCATGAGGCAAAGACGGGACTCCACGCACTACAACGACTATACGCAAGGCACGGAGGCTGCGGCAAGTTCCGGAAAAGGTGCACTTCGACAAGAAAGCCAGCCAAATGCCCAAAACTATCTTGTTACACTAGAGATGTGCTCGAGAAAATAACACGGTCGAAATTGATTCGTGTCGCCATCTTGCTCGGCGTCCTGCTCGCTGGGATTGACGTGGCTTCTCTCGATGCCGGAGCGCCCTCAAAACTCCTTCTGGACGGGCGAGAGTCTGTCCTGAGCTTGTTGAAACGTGCGCGTCCTCAAACGAGCCACGTGCCGGATTCACCTTCTCCGATCGAACTGGTGCGGACCGCGGTCGCGAATGAAGTGACGGCAGCGAATGACGATTCGATCAAACACATGTTCCGGTCGCGCAAGCAAACTCCGCAGGGCTCACAAACCAGGCTCTATGTTGAAACCCGCAGCGCCATGGCCGGCATGACGATCGCCTATAACGACCAGCCGCTTACGCCCGAACAAATGCGGGGCGAGGAAAACCGTTTGGCAGGTCTGGTAAGCGATCCTGAGCTACTTGGCCGCAAGCATTCACAGGAACAGCAAACTGCCGAGCGCACGCTACGCATTGTGAAGGCCTTACCTGACGCATTCCTTTATGACTATGACGGCGAGGAGCGGGGTGCAGCCGACCTTGGCAAGGACGGGGCTCGTCTGGTGCGTTTGAGATTCCACCCGAATCCGGACTACCAACCGCCTTCTCGTGTGGAACAGGTGCTTGAGGGCATGCAGGGATTTCTTCTGATTGACTCCACATCGGGCAGGATCGCCAGAATCGACGGGGCTCTGTTCAAAGAGGTCGGCTTCGGTTGGGGCATTCTAGGGCACCTCGACAAGGGCGGCCATTTTCTGGTCGAGCAGCGCGATGTCGGGGATGGCTCATGGGAAGTTTCGCGCATGTCTTTGGGTTTTACGGGAAGGATTCTTCTGTTCAAGAGTATTGCGATTAAGTCCGAGGAAGTGTTAGGCGACTTCCGGCGCGTGCCCGCTGACACTACGTTTGCCCAGGGCGTGGAGATGTTGAAGGCGGAAGAGGCGAAGCTCGCGGACAGTCACAAGGTGGAAGTGCCGGCGACGGACCCGAAGTCGCACTAGGAGACATTGGAGATCGATGAGTGTAATAGCGATTCTTCAATATCGGTCAATCAATCGGCGGGGCAGGACTACGAAGCCGCCGTGGGCGAACTCGTTCAAAGTAGTACCACAAGTTCGAAAAAGGTACGAACGCCAGCCAGAACAAGGGCCACGGCTACTTTTCTTCGTGGAATGCCACATACATCATCCAGAACGATCCCAGGGTCGCCACAATATCGGCGGCGACGAATATTGCAACAGCAATTGGGTGAGCGTGCGTTACGACAATCAGCCGGAACGAGACTAGGGCGATACCAAGCCCGACAAGCAACCACATCCAGAGCTTTATTACGTTCCCACTGTTTCTCAGCGCGATCATGCTCCTCCGTCAACTGTTGTTAACTGGAGACTCGCAACAACTATTCGTGACACGCCTCCAGCGTTCACAATCCAGCCCGCAGCGTTTCCTTCCTTACCGTCAGCTTCTCGATGAGATCCTCTTTAACGCGATAGCCAGTCCCGGGCTGGTCGCTGATCGCAATCATCCCCTGCGGTGAAACTTGCACCTCCGGATCGATAATGTCTTCCTTCCAGTAGCGCTTGGAAGCGGAAACGTCGCCGGGCAGGCTGAAATTCTCGAGCGTGGAAAGAGCGATGTTGTGAGCGCGGCCGATGCCAGATTCGAGCATGCCGCCGCACCACACCGGAATCTTCTGGGCGTGGCAAATGTCGTGAATCTTCTTGGCTTCGCTGAATCCGCCCACGCGACCAACTTTGATGTTAATGATGCGGCATGCGCCGCTTTCGACCGCAATGGCTGCAGCGCGCGCGCTGACGATCGACTCATCCAGGCAAATGGCGGTGCGCAATTCTTTTTGCAGGCGGGCGTGGTAGAAAATGTCATCGTCCCAGAGCGGCTGCTCGATCATCAACAGATTGAACTGATCGAAACTCCGCATGTGTTCGACCTGATCGAGCGTGTAGGCGGAGTTGGCGTCGCAACTCAGCGTGATATCAGCCCAGCGCGAGCGGACTTTCTCCAGCACGTTTACATCCCAGCCCGGCTTGACCTTCAACTTGATGCGCCGGTAGCCAGCGGCCAGTTCAATCTGAATCTTCTCGAGGAGTTGCTCGATGGAATCCTGAATGCCGATGGAGACTCCGCAAGCGATTTCAGTCCGCGTGCCGCCTAGCAGCTTCCACAGAGGCTGGCCTTTCTGCTTCGTTTCGGCATCCCAGAGCGCGTTTTCGAGCGCCGCCTTGGCCATGCGGTGGCCGCGCACTCGGGAGAAAAGAGCCGCGCAGTCGCGTGCCGATTCGAGGCTGCGGCCGAGCACTGCGGGAGCAAGATATTGAGTGATCGTAGGCCATGTGCTTTCGGTCCACTCGCTGCTGTAAAAAGGATCTTCGCCGGCGACGCATTCGCCCCAGCCGTTGACTCCGTCGCAATGGGCCGTGAGCAGCAGGATGCGGCGGCTGTAGGTGCGTCCGAAACTCGTCTCGAAGAAGTGGACGAGTGGCATGTGAATCTCGCGGAGGGTAATGGCTTCAATCTTCATAATTTGTGGGCTTCGGCTTTCGGGCTCCGGGCTTCTGCCAACCCAAAATCCTGTAGCTTCTGACAACTCTGGCAGACTGACACCGCACCTCGCGTTAGGAGATTTTGCCGAAGCCCGACGCCCGAAGGCCGAAGCCCGCAATCATTCTTCCGACGCATACGACCGCTTCTCTTCCCAATTGCCAAGCAGAAACTCGCCGTTGCCTAGGGAGTCGCGCTTATACCCTAGCAGAGCCAGCCCGTCACCGAAGGCCCGCAGAAATTGCTCGCGGTTACGTTCCTGCACCTGCTGCGCCCTACTTCGAGTTTCCGGCGCGGCCTTCCACTCGTAAATCTGCGCCGGAACCTCAATCGCAGCCTGCTGGTCGAACGGCGGATTCTTCCCCGTCGCCAGCAGCGTTTCCACGCGCCCGGACCTCAGCCACCACTCCGCAATAAGCCGGTCGCTGGGAAGCCCGCCTTGCAACGGCGACGACGTGATTCCATATTGGTTGATGTTGTAACGCCGACAGATGGCTCCCAGTTTTTCGATATTCAAATAGGAGTTCTTGATCTCAAGCGGATCAAAGGTCCATTCGATGAGTTCAATGCCGCGAGCCAGCGCGTCTTCGCGCTGCAGCAGCTTGAGGCGGCGGCCGAGCCCGCTATTGCGAAGCTCTTTGCGGACGGCAAGCATGTGCGAGTGGAGATAGACATGCCCCGATCGCGTGCCCGGCACTGAGAGAGCGAAGCCAACCATCTTGCTGCCGTCGAAGGCACCCATCACCTGTCCGCCGACCTTTTCGGCTACGACAAACATGCGCAGCGGAACCAGCTCAGCGTCGCTGAAGTTCCAGACCTCTTTTTGCAAAGCCACGCAGGCCCTAAGCTCATCGAGGCCATGACAGTGGCGAATCACAATGGCGTCCGGGCTCACGCCGGTTTCTCCTGTTGTTTGGCCTGCCGCCAGAGCGATTCGAGTTCATCCATCGACGCACTTTCGGGAGTGGTGCCAGCTGCGTGCAGGCGATCCTCCATCCATCGAAAGCGGCGGCGGAACTTGCGATTGGTTTTTCGCAACGCGGATTCAGGATCCAGCGACAGATAGCGGGCGATGTTAACCAGCACGAAGAAAAGATCGCCGACTTCGTCTTCCAGCCGCGCCCGCAGATCTTCGGGAATGATCTGCCGTCCAGAACCGGCAACGCCTCGGCCTTCGGGGTGCGGACCGGGGGCGGGAAACTCCCGTAGATGCTGGCGCAGTTCGTCAGTCTCCTCGGCGAGTTTGTCGAACAAGCCCTCGACGTCAGGCCAGTCGAAACCAACCTGCGCCGCGCGCGAACTGAGTTTGTGGGCCTCAAGCACTGCCGGCATGGAGGAAGAGATTCCCGCCAGAATCGATGGTGCAGCCTCCGCCGACGGCCTGTCCGGTGCTCCCCCATTAATCCCGCTGACACGCCTCTTTCGTTCTTCGATTTTCAGGGCTTCCCAGTTGCGTTTCACCTCGGTCGAAGTGTCGGCTTTCACGTCGCCGAATACATGAGGATGCCGGTCCACAAGCTTGCGGGAGAGCCGGTCAAGAACGTCATCGATCGAAAATGTCCCCTGCTCTTTGCCCATCTCCGAATAAAAGAGCACCTGCAGCAGCAGATCGCCGAGTTCGCCGGGCAGTTCGTCCCAGTCGCGATTATCAATAGCTTCGAGGACTTCGTAGGTCTCTTCCAGGGTATAAGGTTTGATGGAATCGAAGGTCTGCTCGCGATCCCAGGGGCAACCCCCCGGAGCCCGTAAGCGCTCCATGATCGAGACAGCTCGTTCGAAACGTTCTCCGGTGCTGGACATTTGGCAACCACTCTAAATGAGCCATCGCGGTACGGGCAACGAATCGAAGCGGCAGTTTGGTTGAGAACACGGATCCGGCTGCCGCTGCTCGACCCGCCCGAGAGTGTTTTACACTCCCTAGTGTCAGAACTTCAGTTGCCGGAATCGGACTCTTAGTCACTTGTCTCGCGGTACCAAGGTTACCTTCTCCGGCTGTCTGAGAGAGTGCACACTTTAAAGGTCATAGTGTCTGGCGCAGCGGACTCGTGGCTCCAGTGACACTTTTCAAATGTCCTGTATCTACTAGATAAAATATGGTCTTAGCGGCAAATCCCCGAGCGTCTCTGGAAGACCAGCACTTTCAGGTGGTAGTGATTGGTGGGGGCATCAACGGCGTCGCTGTTGCACGGCAATGCGCCCGTGCGGGCAAGCACACGCTGCTCGTGGAGCAGAACGATTTTGCCTCCGGAGTAACCAGCCGTTCGACACGCATCATCCATGGTGGGCTGCGTTACCTGGAACACGGGGAGTTGGGCCTGGTACGGGAATCGCTCCGCGAACGGGAAAAGCTGCAGCGGGAACGATCTCACCTTGTGCATCCCATGCACTTCCTGCTGCTCTTGAATGAGACCAGCCGGCGCAGTGCCATGAAGGTGCGTGCCGGGTTATGGCTCTACCAGCGCATGGCCGGAAAATCGCCGAGCAAAGACACCACGGAAATGGAATTGAAACGCCTGGAGCGGGCGCTGGACGCCGGGCATCGTTGGTCATTCTTCAACTACGAAGATGCTCAGTGCGAATTTCCGGAACGCCTGGTAGCGGAGTGGTTAATGGAGGCCGTGGAGGCTGGAGCGACCGTGCGCAATCACATGGAGGCGCTGGCGGTTGACGTCTCCCACGGCCGCACCCGCGGCGTACTGTTGCGCGACCAGATCACCGGGCGCGACCAGCGTGTCGACGCTGGGTGGGTGATCAACTGCAGCGGGCCGTGGGCTGACCGCATGTGCCAGCGCTCGTCGATCCGCATGGCCAAGCCCATGCTGGGCGGGGTGCGCGGCTCGCACATTGTACTCCCGAGGTTTTCGGGTTCGCCGAGTACGGCGGTTTATACCGAGGCGGTGGACGGCCGTCCTATTTTTATCATTCCGTGGAATGATCAGCTCCTGGTGGGAACAACTGAAGTTGCCGACAATGGTGATCCGGCAAGAACGGTTCCCTCGGCGGAAGAGATCAGCTATCTGGTGCGTTCCGTAGCGCAATTGTTTCCCAAGGCGAAGATAACGGCGCAGAGTGTGAAGCATGCATTTGCAGGAATCCGGCCCCTGCCTTATTCGCCGAACAATAAGCCGTCGGCGGTCACGCGGCAGCACATCCTGCACGACCACGCAGATGACGGCGCGGCACGCATGATCTCTGTGATCGGCGGCAAGTTGACCACTGCGGCTTCACTCGCCCGGGACTGTGCCCGGAAGATCGGGTTAAAGATCGCCGATCCGAATATGATGACAATGGGAGCGGACAATGCGCTCGATCCCCTTCTGGACGACGCGGTGCTGGAGATCGCGCGGATTGGGGCAGTGAGTGAGGAAACCGCCCGTGGGATGGTGGAATGGCACGGCAAGCGTGCTGCGGACATCGCCCGCATGGCTCTGGTGAGCGCCGAATTGCGGGCACCGATTTGTCCGCATACCTCCCATGTCATTGCCGAGGTAGTGGAGGCGTATCGCAGAGAGTTTGCCGTGACTTTGGGCGACGCGCTGTTGCGCCGCGTGCCGGTGGCTTTGGGCGCTTGCTGGTCCGAGTCGTGCAGCCGCGAAGCCGCGTTGCGCATCGGTGCCGTTCTGGGTTGGGACGAGCACGCCATGGGGGCGAACCTGGAAGCTTTTGAAACGGAGCGCGCCGCCTTCCTGCGGCCGACGGGCTCCGCAACTGCCGCATTCGAAGCCGCTGCGGATTAGTCAGGCGATTCGGTCAGGACAGAGCCCTAGGTTTTCCGGCCAAACGTTGTCTCCGGACGCAGTGTGAGTGCCAGCAGCCTGGGGTCATCCGAGATGATTCCGTCGGCTCCCCATCGTGAGAACCGTTTCATGTCGGCAGCAGAATTCACGGTCCACACGAATGTCTTCTTAGCGCTGGCTTTCATCCGCTCGATGAGATCTTTTCGAACCAGCCGGTGATGGAAAATCCCGTAATCGGCAGCAAGATCGCCGAATCGCTCGAGCTGATGCGGCGTTTCGCATATCAGGCCTAGTGGAATTCCTGGGTCTATGCCGCGAACTCTTTCGAGGACGTCGGGAAGAAAGGAAGAAACCACAAAGCCACGCACGGGAGGGACGTTGTGTAATAAATCAACCGTGATCACCTCGAGGCCGGCGTCTTTCAGTTCGATATCGAGAAAGGCTGTACGTTGATATCGCGATACGACATCCCGCAAAGATGGCAGGCGCAACTTGCGCGCTGAGCACTTCGAAATCTCCAGCCCCCGGATGCTGGCGTCATGACGCAGGACAGGTTGCCCGTCTGCCGTCAGCCGAACGTCGAATTCAAAACCATCACAAAACGAACTTAATGCGAAATCGAACGATGCCAGTGTATTTTCGGGAATGGATTTTACAGCGCGCGCGCCTCGATGCCCGAGCAGCAGTGGACGGATCTCCATAAGATCAGTGGCCAGTAATCAGTGGCCCGAGGGTTTTCACTGGCCACAGATCATTGATCCTAATCCAGATCGAAATCGCGGATGGGCCTCCCGGTGTCGGGAGATTCCTTGGCCTTCTTCACCGCCTCCTGGAATTTCTTGTCTAGAAGTTCGGAAGCGTGCTTTTGCGCCTCCACCGATTGCCGGAAAATGGATTCGCGGCGGCTGTCCTGTTCCTTCATGGCACGGGCAGCCGCTTCCATATCCTCGAACATTCTCGGTTTCACCGCTGCTGTGTGCGCGATCACAGCGGCCGTTGCGGTATCAATCTTCAGCAGCGCGCTGCAGCAGGGGCAAGTAACTTCGATCGTCGCTGGACTCTTCGCCATTTTGCGAATGATACCGCAAAAGCCGACTAAACGGGTCAGTTCAAACTGGGCAGGTTCCGACGCCCAAGCTTAGCGCTGAAGTTTGATGGGGAAGATGCGGAATACGCCCAGCAACTCCCAGCCCAGCAGGAAAATCGAAAGCAGAACCACCAGCACCGCCATCAACTCTCCAAAGGTGAGACCGCGACGGTTAGGCTCGAAACGTCGGGCTGCCAGGCTCAGAATATTGAGCGTGGCAAACCCGAATACAACGGCCCAGAGGATGTTGTAGACGTCGTTGCGGCGGCTGGAATGGCCCTGCAACAACACCACGCCGGCGACTAACGCGGGCTGTGCGCGCAGCAGATTGTGCAGCGAGAGGGCGGCGCGCGTAGTGCGCGCAAAGCCTGCGATCACCCACGTTGTTGAAGACAAAGCCATAGCACGCAAAAGGCGCTTTCAATGCCCAAGTGATGGATATTACATTTTTTCCCCGCGAAGGTCACGGAGGGGGCGCAGCAACGGGATCGGTCACCTCAACTAGCTTCCGTCCCAGGTACAGGGAAACCGGCTGTTTACCCGCCCCCGCGGATGCTTTCAGTAAGATGAACAAATGGCAGAACGGCGTGTGATTTTCTTTGATGTCGGCAACACTCTTCTTTTTCCCAACCGGGCGAAGATATTGGCCCCCATGTCGAGCGATCGTCATCCCACGTTAGAACAATGGCAGGCCCTGGAGCGCAGAACGAAGCATGAGTTCGACCAGGGCATGCTGGGCGGCGGCGTCGACCACAGTTTCTGGTGGACATTTCACACTCATCTGCTGCACGAACTCGGCGAGGACACTGGCGCCCGCGAAGTGCTGGTGGAGAACACACGGAAATCGGCTAGCTGGGACCAGATTCTGCCCGGCACGCGCGACGCCCTCGACCGCATCGGCCAGAACTTCCGCATCGCGGTGATCTCTAACTCCGATGGCAGGATCGAGCACGTGCTTTCCCGCAGCGGGATTGCCGATTGCTTCGAGAGCATCACGGATTCAGGAATCGTTGGAGTCGAGAAGCCGCGCGCGGAAATCTTTCAGGCAGCACTCAGCGCAATGCAGGCCCGCGCCGACGAAAGCCTCTACGTGGGCGATGTGTACTCGGTAGACTACGTGGGAGCCCTCAACGTGGGAATGCAGGCGGTCCTGTTTGATAAGGCCGGCGCCTATCGCGACCGCGAACTGCCACGCGTGGAATCGCTGGAGCCGCTTGAAACCTGGCTCCGGCAAACCTGGCTCCGGCAATAGCGACCGTTAAGTGCGTGGCTCAAACGGTACAGGATCCCCTACAACTCCAGAACCTGGTGGTCGTGGCAATCGGTACGCATGGTGTCATGGATGTTTCGCAACAGGTCAGTTCCGTAGCGAGCGACAAAATATATGCCAGCCACGCCCCTCTCTTGGAGCACGTTTTCGGGGTAGAGTGCGTGGCTCAGGGCCACGGCATGACGGCCGACGACCTCACTGCGGCGCAATTCGGCAGCCATGGCGCGCTCGCGAAGGCGATCCAGCTGGTACCGCACTTTTGAGGCGCCTGTCTGGCTGGCTTCAACGAGCGTGGGATCGAGTTTAGCCAGCGCTCCTTGTAAGCCCGAAAAGGATTCTTCAACCGATTGGTTCGCACGTTCGAAAGCCGCCTGCAAGCCTGCCGGCAAAGTGCGCGAGGCAAGCGTCTGGCGCAGCCCGTCAAGCCCTTGGAATACGTCCTCCACTGCTATGCCATATTGCCCCAGCCAGCGCTGCACCTTGGGCTCCACCAGAGTCGCTGAGAAACGAGGCACGATGGGGGTGACGCGGCCCAGAATTGTTCCATAGACCGCGCCCACCTGCGCGAAATATGCTGCTTCGGCAGCGCCACCTGAGTAGGCCAGTGTGGGAAGAAGATAATCCTGCACCACGGGTCGCAAGAGAACGTTAGGACTGAAGTTTTCGGGCGCTGCATCGATTCGATCCAGCAGGGCGGCGGACGAAAGCTTCTCTGCGCCAGGCTCGCCGCCGATGACAAACTCCGCAGCATCTCCTGCTCCGTACCGGCGGTGGATCGCCGTGCGCGCACCCTCGCGCATCGTGAAAAGCAGCACTGACGACGTCGTAACCTTCACCTGCTGGTAGTAACCTGCCCTTTCCAGGGTGTCGCCTCGGGCGAGCAACGCGGCATCCAGATCCTCCGCGCATTCGATTGCCGCTCGATACATTGGCGCCGCTACACGATGCAGTTCCGCATCGGAAGCATCCAGAAGAATCACACCCCACTGGCTAAACAGGCGCGCATAGAAGCGGGCAAAAGCGGTGCCTAGCGTCTCCCCGGGACGATAAGACTCGCGGAGGAATTGCGCAGCTTCGCCATCCCCCAGCAGAGAGGCCGCCTCCTCCACGACCGGCAGAATCTCGTCGTCCAGGGACACATTGCTCACGGGCGCACCCGGAATACCGTGGCTGGAAGTCATGAGCGTGCGCAGCAGTCCTTCGGGACCGGGTATTGAAACGTGATTCACTTCGGCGAGATCGTGATCCGAGGTAGCCAGCCAGAAGACCGGAACCGCGTCGATGCCCGCCGCCGTCGCCTCTTCAGCCAACTTGATTGCGGTCAGCGCTTTGTAAATGGCAAACATCGGTCCACCCAACAGGCCGACTTGCTGCCCCGTCACGACGGCAGCCGCACCCTGGCGAAGACGAGCGAGGTTGGTGAAAGTCTGCGGTGAGGCGTCCCAGGACTTGTTCTGCCGTTCCAGAATCGCACTGACGCGCGCTCGGCGGGGTGGATCGTAATGCAGCGCGGAGGCCTCCGCCTTCAACCATTCGCTGAAGTGCGGAGAATGCGGATAGAAAGGCTGGACGCTGGAGGTGTACGCGAGAAAATCAGTGAATAGGCGAGTGGTATGCGGGATTTGGGTAAAGGGCAAACACTGCGCTTTCACCGCTGGCTCTCCTGACATCGCCTCTTGGTACTGTGTTGGACGGATGAAATCATCGCCGGTCAACAACCTCGCCTTTCATTCTACAGAGCGCGTCGTAGTAGAGATGCCGCAAACAGGCCCAAGATGCAAGATAATGGTCAGGGGGGAATGTACCGATGACTCTCGCAGCATCTCCGTTGCATATCGTTGCGCCAATCACTCTGCAAGGCTCGGTCGTCCGACTGGAGCCGATTCGCCATGAGCACGCCGAGATCTTCTGGGAAATTGCCAAGGACGATCTCGACGATATCTTCCAGTGGATTCCCTACCGCGTGAAGACACCTGAGGACTTTCAGAATCTCGTGGAGAAGATCTTTGACGAGCAGCAGCGCGGCGAGTCGGTAGCTTTTGCCACGGTCGAGGTTGGTTCCGGACAAGTGATCGGCAGCACCCGCTTCATGAACATCGACCGCGTCAACCGCCGCGTGGAGATTGGTTCTACCTGGATCGTCCCGGCCCGGCAGCGCACCGCGGTCAACACAGAAGCCAAGTTTCTAATGCTGCGGCAAGCCTTCGAAGTCTGGAAATGCATGCGCCTCGAGCTCAAAACAGACGCTTTGAACCAGAAGTCCCGCAATGCGATCCTGCGCCTCGGCGCGAAAGAAGAAGGCACACTGCGCAAGCATTTGATCACTTGGACGGGTCGTGTCCGAGACTCAGTTTACTTCAGCATCCTTGACACAGAATGGCCGGAGGTAAAGTCCGCCCTAGAGCAGAAATTGCGCGCCGCCTAAAGTCTCTGGTCTTTTCCTCGCAAATGCCAACGGTCACTTCAGCGAGCTCATATCGATCACGAACCGATACTTCACATCGCTCTTCGCGAGCCGCTCGAAAGCCTCATTGATCTGCTGAATCCGAATAAGCTCAATATCGGCGGCGAAGCCATGCTCGGCGCAGAAATCCAGCATCTCCTGCGTCTCCCTAATGCCCCCGATGATCGATCCCGCAAGCGACCGCCGCCGGAAGAGCAGGCTCCCGACCGCCAGCGGCAAGGGAGACGGAGACGCTCCCACCAAGGCAAGTGTTCCATCGAGCTTCACCAGATCCAGATAAGCGTTCAGGTTGTGTTCGGCCGAGACGGTGTCGAGAATAAAGTCGAAGCTGCCGGCATGCTTCGCCATTTCCGCTTCGTTCTTCGAGATCACGACTTCGTCCGCTCCCAGCCGCAGCCCGTCTTCGACTTTATTCGACGAGGTTGTAAACAGCACCACGTGGGCCCCAAAGGCATGGGCGAATTTCACCCCCATGTGGCCCAACCCGCCTAAGCCTACCACTCCCACCTTCTGCCCTTTGCGCACGTTCCAGTGCCGCATCGGCGAATATGTGGTAATGCCTGCGCACAACAGCGGTGCTGTAGCTGCCGGGTCCAGTTTCTTCGGCACCCGCAGCACAAACGCCTCATCCACTACAACGCTGTCCGAATAGCCGCCGTAGGTCACCCCGCCCAGATGCTTGTCTTCCGCGTTGTAAGTAAAGGTGGGCATGCTGTCGCAGAACTGCTCGTTACCCGCCCGACAGTTCGGACACACGCGGTCGGAGTCGACCATGCAGCCTACGGCCGCCAAATCGCCCTCTTTAAACTTCTTGACCGCGCTGCCGGCCTTGGCCACACGTCCCACAATCTCGTGACCCGGCACGCAGGGATAAACCGTCGGCATCATGTTTTCCCACTCGTTGCGCACCTGGTGCAGATCGGAATGGCACACTCCGCAGTACAAAATGTCGATCTGCACATCGGTCGCTCCCGGCTCGCGACGCCGAATCGCAGCCGGCGCCAGCCCCGAGGCTGCACTCTGCGCCGCATACGCCTTCGCCGGATAGGCTTTTCCCGTCGCCCTTGACATCTTCTGATCAGCAACAACTGTGGAAGTCATTGTTAGTTCTCCTCCATCCATAGATGGCCTGCCCCACCGCTTGGTTCCACAATAAGTTCCATAATAAGTGCCGTAATAAGTTTCGGCACACGCTCGTGGGCGACTCGACGCAGTCAGTCCCCCGGCGTGAGATCGTTGTGGGAAATCTTTCAAACCGTTATGATTCGTCCCATTCCGGTCGAGGTAAGTTTTATTGTGTGTGTATCTTGCACAGCGGCAACCGCACAGTGACGGGGAGGAAGACTCGTGGAGTTCACCCAAGTTCTAATGTTCTTTGTCTACGGAATCGTGGCGTTGTTCGTGATCGGGACCATTCTGAGCGGTTTCTATCAGGTAAGAACCGCCGAGGCGATCGTGATCCAGCGGATGGGCAAATTCAATCGCGTGGCCAATGCCGGCATCAACTTCAAGTTGCCTTGGCTCGATCAGATTGCCGGTCGCATTGACCTGCGCGTACAGCAGCTCGCCCTCGACGTCGAAACCAAAACCAAAGACAACGTGTTTGTGAAAATGCCCGTCTCGGTTCAGTACCATGTCATCCCTGAAAAAGTGTATGAGGCCTTCTACAAGCTGGCCAATCCGAAGCAGCAGATTTCGTCCTACGTGTTCAACGTGATTCTCGGCCATGTTCCCAAGATGAATCTTGACGACGCTTTTCTCCAGCAATCCGACATCGCGGTTGCGATCAAGGAAGGACTCGATGACGTTATGCGCACCTACGGCTATGCCATCGACCAAGCCCTGGTCACCGACATCGAGCCCGACGAAAAAGTCAAAGCTGCGATGAACGACATCAACGCAGCCCAACGCGAGCAGGTTGCGGCCACCGCCCGCGGCGAAGCCGAGAAGATCCTGAAAGTAAAGCAAGCCGAGGCGGAAGCAGAAAGTAAGGCTCTGCAAGGCCAGGGTATTGCCAACCAGCGCAAAGCGATTATCGAGGGACTCAAGGACTCCGTGGAAGCTTTTTCGAAGGCGGTGGAAGGCTCGACACCGAAAGATGTCATGATGCTGGTACTGGTCACGCAGTACCTCGATACCATGAAGGAAATCGGCTCGAACGACAAAAGCAACACGATCCTTATGTCTCATTCCCCGGCAGCGGTGGGCGATCTATTTCGCCAGATGCAGGACGCAATCATGATCGGCCAGAAAGCGGCCAATCTCGGCTAGAAGCCAGGCCAGAGCGTGAAAACGGCCCGAACCTTTGGAGTATGGGGCAGCATCCAATTGATTGACTTCCCTAGGGTTCCATCCTAGTCTGGAAGTGGTTCTTTACAAGGCCAAACCCACCAGTGGGGGCGTCACGGCTTCGACGGAGATGCTTGCGGCCAAGAGGCATGCCGGGGTGCACACACCCGTAATCGCGTGCAAAATGATAATTGCCAATCAACAAATGGCATACGCAGCCTAATTAATTAGGCAGCCG
>DATHMS010000243.1:0-51548 GCA_035486795.1 Candidatus Sulfotelmatobacter sp.
CAGGCGCACGCCGTCCTTCTTCAGCCGCGCAACCGCCGCCGGCAAGTCTGGAACCCTCAGGCACACGTGATGCAGTCCTTCGCCGCGCTTGGCGATGAACTTTGCGATCGTTGAATCTTCCGATGTCGCCTCCAGCAGCTCCAACCGGCTCTCGCCCACCGGAACCATCACCAACCGCACCTGCTCCTGCTCCACGGTTTCTTCGGGAGAAACGCTCAGGCCGAGCTTCTCGTAGATCGCCTTCGCCGCTGCCAGCGACTTCACTGCGATGCCGAGATGATCGATTTGCGCCATGTTTGATTTACGCAATCAGTGTTTCCCCGCGTTGGCGGCGATCTCCTCAACCAGCGAATAGGGATCGCGTTTGTGTTCGGCCACTTCGGCTGCGAGCCGCGCCAGGTTGCCATCGCCGAGCTGCGTCCGCGCTTTGTCGAGCATCAGGTCGCGCAACATCTCGACCAACCGCTCCTGCCAGTTCTCGACGCTCTTGTTCAGCGCCAGGTTTTCTTTTCGCAGATAAGCTTCGTAGTCCGCAATCGCACCTGCCAGTTCCTCGATTCCCACGCCTTGACTGGCGACGGTCTTCACGATCGGTGGCGTCCAACCGTCGTGGCGCATGGCAAGCGATTGCAGGGAGCGGATTTCCCGCTCTACGTTTTCGGCGCCGTCGCGGTCGCTCTTATTGATCACGAAGATGTCGGCAATCTCCATGATGCCAGCCTTGATGGTCTGCACATCATCGCCCATGCCCGGGACGAGGATCAGAATCGTGATATCGGCCAGCCGCACGATGTCCACTTCATCCTGGCCAACGCCCACGGTCTCAATCATGATCAGGTCGCGCCCCGAAGCGTCCAGTACCGTGGTCACGTCAGCCGTGGTGCGCGCCAGGCCTCCGAGTGACCCGCGGGTCGCCATGCTGCGAATATAAATCCCCGGATCAGAAAAATGTTCCTGCATGCGGATGCGGTCTCCCAGAATCGCTCCGCCCGTGTAGGGACTCGTCGGATCCACAGCGATTATGCCTACGCTGCGGTCGTGTTTGCGATAGAAGCGCGCAAGCTGATCGACCAGCGTGCTCTTCCCTGCTCCGGGCGGCCCAGTCAGTCCCAGCACGCGCGCCTTTCCGCTGTGCTGAAACAGCGCCTTGAGCAGCTCGGACCATCCCGGTGCGCGGTTCTCCACGGTCGAGATAGCGCGGGCCAGCGCACGAATGTCGCCGGAGCGAAGCTGCTCAATCCATGTCTGGATGGGTTGGTTCAAGCGATCAGTGTAAAGCAGAGGAGGAGGAAGACGAAATCTGCAGCGGAGTTTTCAGTCCTTGAGCAGTTGCCGTGCAATCACTAACCGCTGGATCTCGCTTGTACCCTCGCCAATCGTGCACAGCTTCACATCGCGGTAGTACTTCTCAGCCGGATAATCTTTGATAAACCCGTAGCCGCCGTGAATCTGCACACCTTCGTTGGCGCACCTCACGGCAACTTCGCTGGCGTAGAGCTTCGCCATCGAGGACTCCATCGTAGTCTTCATGCCGACGTCTTTCATTGACGCGGCCCGCATAGTAAGCAGCCGCGCTGCATCGATCTCAGTCGCCATGTCAGCTAACTTCCACTGAATTGCCTGAAACTCACCAATCGCCTTGCCGAATTGCTTGCGCTCTTTGGAATATTTCAGCGCGGCCTCGTATGCGCCCTGCGCCATGCCCAGCGATAGAGCCGCAATCGAGATGCGGCCGCCATCGAGCACGCGCATGGCGTCGATAAAGCCGGCGCCTTCCTTGCCCAGCAGATTTTCCGCCGGAATCACGCAGTCTTCAAAGATCATTTCCGCCGTGTCACTGGCACGCAAACCCAGCTTGTTCTCTTTCTTGCCGGGACGGAAGCCCTTCGTGTCTTTCTCCACGATGAAGGCCGAAAGCCCATGCGTGTGCGCCGTACGGTCGGTTACAGCGAGCACGACAATCACGTCGGCGTAGTGGCCATTGGTGCAAAAGGTTTTTGTTCCGTTCAGCACCCATTCACGCCCTTTGCGCCGCGCGGTCATGCGGGCGCTGCCCGCGTCTGAACCCGAGGATGGTTCGGTCAATCCCCAAGCTCCGATGAATTCGCCCGTGGCCAGCTTGCTCAGGTATTTCTTGTTTTGTGCCTCGCTGCCGGCGAGGAAGATGTGGTTCGAACAGAGCGACGTATGCGCCGCGACAATGATGCCCACTGAGCCATCCACGCGTGACAACTCTTCGATGGCGATCACGTACTCGACGTAGCCCATGCCAGCGCCGGCGTACTCCGTGGGGAAGACGGTTCCAAGTAATCCGAGCTTGCCCAGCTCTTTGATGGTGGCCAGGGGAAACTCGCAGGCCTCGTCCCACTTCATTACATTGGGCAGGATCTCGCGTTCGGCGAACTCGCGAACGCTTTTCTTCATCTGCTGCTGCTCGTCACTCAGTTGAAAATCCAAGATTCCTCCGCCGCTGCGACCGGTTTTTTGATTAGAACATAGCTGCGCAGGAGGGAAAAGTTACCTCAGGCAGAGGACAAGGAAAGTGCCGGAAGCCCGGTCATCACTGGAGATAATGAGCATGAAGGACCGCGACCCAACCGACCGGATGGTTTGCAGAATCACTGGTTCAGCACGCCCCGGCGGGCGAGTCAGGGTGCGACCTCGTCTGCCACGATGAATCTCTCGAACACTTCGTTCGATAGCAATCGGCCGCGCGATGTCAGGCAGACGTAGTCTCCACGTTGCAGCATCAGCCCGCCTTCGATAAATTCCGATGCCACGGCGCGGGCATTCTGAACCGCTTCCTCGCCGAATTTCCCGTCAAGCTCTCGCAGGTTGACACCCCGCGTCAGCCTGAGCCCAAGGAAGAAGCTCTCCTCCAAGGCCGCACGGCGCGAGACGACAGTTGGCTGCAAACTCGCCCCGCTCACGTATTGTTCAAGAGAGTCAGCAGCTGCGAACCGCACCGCATCGAAGTCGGGCGTGGCCGCGGCAAGCATCGAATGCGCGTCGACGCCAAAACCGAAGTAGGGCTGCCGAGTCCAATACTTCAAGTTGTGCCGCGAATCAAGACCCGTGCGCGCGAAGTTGGAAATCTCATACTGTGCAATGCCCGCCGACTCAAGTCGCTCGCAGGCTGTGAGGTAAAAATCCGCCACGGCCTCTTCGTCCGGTACAAAGTGCGCGTGATAGCGAGTGCCGCCTGCCAGGAGTTCGCGTCCGAGACGCGAGTCCTCATCCACTTCCAGCATGTAGACACTCACATGTCCAGCGCCGGTCGCGACAGTTTCTGCCAACGAGAATTCCCAGCTCTCGGCCGTCTGATGCGGCAACCCGGCGATCAGATCAACGTTTATATTCGTAATTCCCGCTGCCCGCAGCCGGGTGATATCCTCCAGCACGGTCGCGCGCTTGTGCAGTCGCCCGACAGCCGCCGCTTCCTCATCCACAAATGACTGCACACCGAGGCTCACGCGGTTCACGCCGCAGCGCAGCAGACTCTCAATCATTGCGGGCGTCAACGTGCCGGGAGCGCACTCAACGGTGATCTCAGCATCAGGCTGCAAATCGAACTGCGCGCGGACCGGGCCAAAGATTCGCTGCAGTTGCCCAGCCTCGAGCACGGTCGGCGTCCCACCGCCCAAGTAGATGGAATCCACCGAGCGTTCCATCTGCCCGCTCATCTCCGCGGCTACCTGCGGCGCTTCTTCAATATCGGCACAGACTCGATCCACATAGCGCTCGAAAACGGTCCGCGAAAACACATCAGAAGCAAAGTTGCAGTAACTGCACTTGGTGCGGCAAAAAGGAACGGAAATGTAGATACCCAGCGGCATGCCACAACCATTATCCCATCTGCCATCCGCTTCCCCGGCGCCTAAACCTTTTCCATCCTGCAGCCCGCCTTGGCCATCCATATTGAGGTACGCTGTTAGCAGCGCCCCTGGCGCCGCTTCACCAACCATTCGCCAACAAACCGATGTCCCAGGAAGAAGAAGTATTAGGCAAGGCCTACGACAGCCGCCTGATGGCGCGGCTGCTCAAGTATCTGCGTCCGTATCGCTGGCAGGTGGCGATCGCGCTGGTTTCGATTCTCCTGAAGTCTTTCGCGGACGTGCTCGGCCCCTATCTCACGAAGGTGGCGATCGATCGCTATCTTGCGCCCAAAGGCGCAGCCACCGGCACATCTTCCGGAATATGGAGCTGGCTCAGTCCTGATGCGATCACCGGCATCGCGCAGATCGCGGCCATCTACGTTGGGCTGCTGGTCTTCAGCTTCCTGCTCGAGTTCCTGCAAACCTACTTCATGCAGTGGACCGGCCAGAAGGTGATGTTCGATCTTCGCCGCCAGATCTTCCGTCATTTGCAGCGCCTGCACGTTGCCTTCTTTGACAAGAACCCCGTCGGCCGCCTTGTAACTCGCGTCACCACTGACGTGGACGCCTTGAACGAAATGTTCACCTCCGGCGTAGTTTCTATCTTCGAAGATATCTTCGTGCTGGCGGGCATCCTCGGCGTGATGCTGTGCATGAACTGGAGGCTGGCACTGATTACCTTTGCCGTGCTTCCCTTCATCGTGTTAGCGACCAAGATTTTCCGCGACCGGGTACGCGATTCTTACCGCCGTATCCGCGTCGCCATCGCCCGCATCAACTCCTACCTGCAGGAGCACGTCAGTGGGATGGTCGTGTTGCAGCTCTTCAATCGTGAGCGCAAGGCCTACAAGCAGTTCTCAGAGATTAACCGCAGCCACATGGACGCCTACAAAGACGCGATCCTGGCTTACTCGCTCTATTACCCCGCGATCGATGTTCTTTCTTCGATCGCGATTGCCTGCGTGATCCTGTTCGGGGGCGCCGATGTGATGCGGAACATTTCCGTGACCAGCGTCGCCGTAAGCTTCAACTGGAAGACGCTGCTCACGTTCCGCCTGGTGCGCGGAGCGGCGGAATTGGGCGTGCTGGTCGCCTTTATCCAGTACGCACTGCGCTTCTTCCGCCCGATCATGGATTTCAGTGAGAAATACAACATCCTGCAATCGGCCATGGCCGCCAGCGAACGCATCTTCAAGCTGCTGGATACTCCAGTGCAGGTAGTTTCGCCGGCGGTAACCAAGCGCCCCGAAGGCCCCGGCCGCATTGAATTCGATCACGTTTGGTTCGCCTACCGCGATTTCGAACTGGGCAAGGAGCGCGTGGAGACGGAAACTCACGTGGGAACGGCCGCTCTCGGCCGTCCCGCCGAGCAAAACTCGGCTTCCGCCCCGGATTGGGTGCTCCGCGACGTCACCTTTGCCATTGAACCCGGCGAAACCGTGGCCATCGTCGGCCATACCGGAGCGGGCAAGACGACACTAATCTCGCTCCTGCTGCGCTTCTACGATGTCCAGAAAGGCGCAGTCAGAATCGACGGTGTCGATGTCAAAGAGATGGACCTGGCCGACCTGCGCAGCCGCTTCGGAGTAGTCCTGCAGGATCCATTCCTCTTCAGCGGCACGATCGGCGGAAATATCCGGCTAGGCACCAAGCGTATCCAGGACGCTGACATCGAACAAGCCGCCGAAGACGTGAACCTCGCCGACTTCGTCCGCGCCCTGCCCAAAGGATTCGACGAAGAGGTCCGAGAGCGCGGCTCTACTCTTTCGACCGGCCAGAAGCAGCTGATCTCATTCGCGCGCGCCCTGGCCCACGAACCGAAAATCCTGATTCTCGACGAAGCCACTTCCAGCGTCGATACCGAAACCGAATTCCGGGTCCGCGACGCGCTAAACCGCATGGTCGAGGGACGCACCTCGCTCATCATCGCCCACCGGCTCTCGACCGTGCAACGCGCCGACAAAATCATCGTCATGCACAAAGGTCAGGTCCGCGAAATGGGCACGCACCAGCAACTCCTGGCGCAGCGCGGCATCTACTTCAAGCTCTACCAGCTCCAGTACAAGGATCAAGAGATCGGTGTGGCGCGGGCGCCCTCGCCCGCGAATGCCGACGGCTTAAGGGAACCAGAAGTCACCGCCAGCGCAGATGACTAGCCAGATCGGAAGAAGTATCGACGAACACCCTTCTCAGTCCATGCGAGTCTTTCTTTCCGCTGAATGGCGAGACCTCGTGATGTTGAACTACGAGATTGATCCCAGCCTCTTGACTCGGCACGTTCCACCTGGCATATCGCTGGATTCGTTCAACGGAAGAACATACGTCAGCCTTGTGGGCTTCAGGTTCCTCGGCACCAAACTACTCGGACATTTGCCGGTGCCATTTCATGCCAATTTCGATGAGGTCAACCTGCGCTTCTATGTTCGTCGCAAAGAGGGTGACGATAATCGAAGAGGCGTCGTTTTCATCGCCGAGGTTGTGCCGAAGCGCGCGATTGCAATGACAGCCCGCTTTGTATACGGCGAGAATTACACATGCCTACCGATGAAGCACCACATTGAGACCGTGGATTTTGGGAAGACGGCGCGGTATGAGTGGCAGGTTGACGGCAGCTGGTGCAAACTCTCCGCTCAGGCCGAGGGCGTTCCAACCCATCCGCACGAGGGGAGCCTGGAGCAATTCATCACAGAACACTACTGGGGCTATTCGGCTCAACCGACCGGGGGCTGCATCGAATATCACGTCTCCCATGTCCCTTGGCAAGTGTGGGGGGCCACTGCCGCTCGATTTGAGGGGGACGCCAGTTCGCTTTATGGACGCGACCTCGGAGCGGTTCTTCAACAGCGCCCAGACTGCGCGTTCGTAGCAGATGGCTCGCCCGTTGTCGTCTTCAAGGGCCGAAGAATCTTATAAGATTGTCAGATGACGAATCGAAGTCCATCCTCGTTAATCGAAATCGATACCGGATCTCTCGCCACTCTCCGCTGCCGCAAGAAGGCGTGGACGGGCAGGGTTGCGAAAGACCGTTTCTGAACAACTCTAGCAACATCGTCGGCCTTACAATGCTCTCTTGCGAATCCTGATCTCAGCCGGCGAAGCCTCCGGAGAAATGTACGGCGCTCAGCTCATCGAAGCCATGCGCCGCCGCGACCCGCAACTCGAATTCTTCGGCGTCGGCGGAGGCCGCATGCGCGCCGCCGGCTGCGACATCGTAGTCGACGCGAAAGATCTTTCCGTAGTCGGCATCACCGAAATCCTCGGCCACCTGCCAAAGATATACAGTCTGTTCCAGCATCTGATCAAAGAAGCTGATAAGCGCAAGCCCGATCTCGCCATCGTGATCGACTCGCCCGCCTTCAACTGGCGCGTAGCGCGGCAGATGAAGAAGCGCGGCATTCCAGTGGTCTACTACGTTGCACCTCAATTCTGGGCGTGGCGCCAGGGACGAGTCCGCCTCATCCGCAACTATATCGACAAAGCGCTGGTGATCTTTCCCTTTGAAGAACGGTTCTACCGAGACCGTGGAGTGGATGCGATCTTCGTCGGCCATCCCTTAGCCGACCTGCCGGACCCGGCAATCGATCGCAACGATTACGCCGGGCGTTTTCATCTCGACCCAGCGAAGCATTGGATCACACTGATGCCCGGCAGCCGTGTGAAAGAAGTGCACATGAACCTGCCGACCATCCTGGAAGCCGCCAGCCAACTCGGTGCGGGATACGAATTTCTGCTGCCAGTAGCGCCCACGCTCGATCGAGCCCTCCTGCAAGGTCTAATAGACAAACAACACATCACCCTCGTTCCTGAATCGCTGCCCGCGCTCTACCACTCACGCGCTGGCATCATCGCCAGCGGCACTGCAACAGTTGAGGCAGCCATAATGGGCACTCCGTTCGTGATGGTCTATCGCGTCTCGGCGCTTACTTATCTGCTGGGCAAGCCGCGAGTCAAAGTTCCGCACTTCGCCATGGTCAACCTGATCGCCGGGGAGCAAGTCGTCCCTGAACTGGTCCAGCACGACTTTTCGGCCGGGAAAGTTGTCGCGCAAATCAAGCAAATCCTCCCCGACGGTCCCGCGCGCGCGCGCATGCTGGAAGGCCTGACCCAGGTAAGAGCGAGGCTCAGCCCACCGCGCAGCGGCATCGAGGGCCTCTCCCAGCATCCGGCAGACCGAGCCGCAGAGATAATCCTGGCCCTGCCGCACCGCCGTGCGAGCCAAGAGCTAGGCGCTAAAAGCTAGAAGCTGCCCCTAAACCTTGTGCTCCCAGCATCTTTTAGTGGAGAATCTTCATCATAGGGAAGTGGTAGGCCCATTTCCGGGAGACTCTCCGTAATGCAGATTCGCCTTCGGCGCGCCCAGAGCGTCCTGTCGAGTACCCTTGCCCTGCTGCTATTGGTTTTCGTCGCGATCCCGTCACGGGCCGCCGAAAAGATCCACCTGCGCGTCGACGATTATCAGATCGAGGCCGAGCTAACGCCTCATCTCCACCAGATTTCAGCCCGCGCCAAAGTTAAATTCACCGCCCTTCAGGATCTGACCGTTGCCGTCTTCGAACTGCATAACGATCTGCGCGTCACGCGGGTTCTCGACGATAACAACCAGCCGCTATCGGCCGAGCGTGTTACCCAGGATTCCACAATCCGCGTGCCTCTGCCTGCCGGCCTGGCCAAGGACGCCTCTGCCACGCTGACCTTCGAATACGAAGGCAATCTCGAAACCGCCGACGACAGCCCAGTTCCGGGGCTAAAGCTGGCCTACATTGGCGACGATACCAGCTACCTGCTCTACTCCGGACGCTGGTTCCCGGTGAGCGGCTATGGACTTAACCGCTTCACTTCAACCATCAGCGTCACCGTGCCGGCACACATGCGGGTGATCGGGAGCGGAAAGGCCGCAGTCACCGACAATCCGCCATCAAAAAAGCCCAACACCAACGGCCTTCCTACGAAGACATTCACGTTCGTCGATACGAAGCCCAGCTTCCCCGGCACTATCATCGCCGGTATCTTTCAGGAATATAAAAGTGATGAAGCGGGAATGGACTTGCACGTTTTCTTCAAACCCACCCACGAAAAGCTCGCTCCGGAATACACCACCACAGCAGTTCAGGAATTTACCTACTTCATCACTCTTTACGGGACGCCTCTGTCGCAACGGCTCAACGTAGTGGAGCTGCCGGGCGATACGGTTCCTTACGCGTGGGCTCCGGAAATTGCCGGTCTCGCCGGACCCTCCATTACTGAGAAGACCAACTACCGCCTCCTCGCCAACGCCATCGCCCATCAGTGGTGGGGAGTTTCCGTAAGTCCCGCTACAAAGGATGATTGGTGGTTGGTCGACGGATTCTCGCGTTATTCCGAAGCTATGTACGTGGAGAATGCCGCCGGCGCGCAGGGTCTGGAAGAAGCGGTGAAAGACATGTCGGTTGGCGCTTTGGCCTATGACACCGTCCCGCTCTCCAGCGCCAGCAAGCTCGACCCGTTCTCCACTGAGTTTCAATCTCTGGTAACCGACAAGGGCGCGATGATTCTGCACATGCTGCGCTGGGTGCTGGGCGAAGACAAGTACAACAAAACCATGCGCGAGTTCGCCGAAACCTACGCCGCGAAGTCGGCTACCATGGACGACTTCCGTTCCATCGCCGAAAAATACTATGGCGATCAGCTTACCTGGTTCTTCTCCCAGTGGCTCGATTCGACTGGCGCCCCCGAATTTAAGGTGAAGTACACCACGTACCGCCTGGGGGGAAGCGGCAAGGAACAATCGCCCAAGGAAGACAAAGCTCCGGGCTTTCGCGTGGTAGGGGAGATATCCCAGGATCTCGATCTGTTCCGCATGCCCGTGGACTTACGCATCGATACGGATGGAAAAACCGAAGACAAGAAGCTCGAAGTGGTAGGCACGAACTCAGCTTTTACCGTTGAAACCTTCGGACGCCCGCGGCGAATCGCGGTCGATCCTGACCACCACGTGCTCACCAATTCTTCGGATGTGAAGCTTCGTTCTTCTATTTTGAGAGGCATGGCGATGCAACAGCAGGGCGACCTCTCCGGTGCCCTCGCCGAGTTCAACAAGGCCCTCGACATCAATAAGAACAGTTCCTTTGCGCACTACCGCATCGCGGAAGTTTTCTTCCAGCAGAGAAACTACCAGTCGTCGGCCAACTCCTACCGCGCTTCCATCAACGGCGACGGCGAGCCCCGCTGGACTGAGGTCTGGAGCCATCTCCAACTGGGCAAGATCTTCGACATCACCGGCCAGCGCGAGCGCGCCATCAACGAATACCGCCAGGCCATCCAGACCAACGACGATACCTTCGCTGCCCTCGAGGAAGCGCGAAAATATCTGGCCAAGGCCTACGAGCGGCCCAAGAGCTAAAAGTGGAAAGTAGAAAATTGAAAGTGAGAAACGTTTCAGCCGATCTTCGACCCAGCTCCCAAGGCTTTAGTCTTCTTTTCTCGGGCATCGCCGAATTGCAAAATCTCCCCTCGTGAAACTTCACGAGATTGAGTTTCAACAATCGGCACGGCGAACTGCCTCATCCCGCTGAGTTGGAGCCGAATATGCTGCATGAACGAGGCTTCTCGACCGCGACCTTCCACAAAAGCCTCGAACTGCACTTTTTGAAGCGGGTCCCTTTGCACCACGTTCGGACTTAGACGATCTTGTTGCGTTCGACCTTCCAGAACTCGACCTTCCAGAACTCGATCGATGACGCCATCCCCGGTGCGCAGTTGCCGGATGCGCTCTACGGCCCGGTCGACTACGCGCGCGAACTCGGCCGCGTCATCTTTCCTGCGACCCTCCCGTAAGCGCGACTTCGCATCCTCGACGCAAAACCAGGTCCGATCCCGATTGGACTCCTTGGGGGGACTGAGCCGCAACACCTCGCAGAGATGAGTGTAGACTGCAAGTTTTTCTTTGCCGGATCTTGCGGCGGATTTCCCTCCGGCACTCCGCCTGCCACGAACGTACCTGGCGAATGGTGCTTCCTCGATCCGTCCGTGAACTCCCGCCTCCTCGAACGCCTCCAGTGCCGCGGCCTGGGCATGGGTTAGCCCCGGTTCTGCGCTGCCCTTCGGAAACGTCCAGCGCCCGCTGCCCCGGGTCCGAATCAGCAGAAACTCAATGTCCCCGCCGCGCGCTCGGTAGCAAACTGCCGCTGCCTGTTCGCATTCGCACAATTTGCGAAGGTCCGACAGGCGAACAAACTCTGCCGACATTGGACGTGTTCGATCGGGTAAACAGACAGCAGTCAGACGCGAATTTCGCGGATGTCTCACAACAGCACTCATCGCATCAGAGTGCATGAGGCCATCCACCCCTGCCTAGAGCACAACTTGGTTCGCTCGCCGCTTAGAAAGCCCCGGCCTCCTCTGAGCCTGAGGCTGGCCGGAATCCTTCTACATACTTGCGCCTCGTGACTCCGCAAAGACAGTATTCATATTCTAAGGGCCACCAACCACACCAGGAGAGACTCTTGGAGAACATGCGTTGTCTTCGTTGTAACCGCGAGCTCGAAGCCGGACATAAATCTGTTGCCCTGTATATGTTTGCCCAAACCGTGGGGATCAAACCTCGCCAGAAGTCAACCGCCCACCGCATCTCCTTCTGCCCCCAGTGCTCAGTCTCCCTGGCCATGGGACCTCCGCCCGAAGGCGCTCTCAACTTGGCTGCCTGGGATATGATCCGCGATCTGGTTGGTTCAGATCCTGCCTTGAACCAGGCGGCCTGGGAGAACCTAAGCGGAATCCTGGGCTTGCTGCCCGCGACCGGTACCGAAGGTGCCCGTCGCCCGGCACCAGCCGGTGGCTACTTCGAGTTCTAACCGAATTCTGGATGAAGAGATGTTGAATGCGCATCTCTCATCAACCGCGTCGTACCCCAAATTCTTCGTCTCAGCTAACCTTTCTCGCCCTCCTGCTGTCTAAAGAATCAACCAGCAGGGAACTTCGCATGGCCCGGCTGCGTATCACTGATCAGTTGCTTGAAAGAGAACCGTTTGGGCGAGAATTGAGACCCCTCGCTTGAACGTACCCGGGACCCCCACGCACCTCCCCGGAGGCGTGGGGGTGTATCTCATGCGAATACTTCTCGATATCGTACGGCAATCGCTCTCCACGCTATGGGCGCACAAGTTGCGCTCTTTCCTGACCATGTTCGGAATCGCTTGGGGCGTGGGCTCTTTGCTGCTTCTCGTAGGTCTGGGAGAAGGCTTCCGAAGCGGGCAGAACAAGAACCTGGCTGAATTAGGTCAGGACATAATGTTCGTCTTCCCGGGCCGCATCCCCGCCGTAGCCGGCAATTACCAGTCAGGACAGCCTTACTACTTTAGCTATGCCGATTATTTCGCCATTCGCGACCAGGCCAGATTTCTGCGCGCAGTTTCCCCCGTGCTGGAGCGCGACGACATCCGCGCCGTCAGCGATTACGGTTCCACCAACGGCCAAGTCTTCGGCGTCGTTCCCGAGTACAACCAGATTCGCACCATCCCCACCGATCCCGGGCGCTGGTTCAATGACGAGGATAACTCCCAGCATCGCCGCGTGGCTGTCGTGGGATGGGAACTACTCAAGAACATGTTTCCCGGGCAGCCTGCTGTGGGCAGCACCATTCTGCTCAATGACATGGACTTCAAAGTGATCGGTGTCGTCCCGAAGATTGGCAAAGAGGGCGAAAACGGGACCAACCATCGCATCTTTGTGCCCTTTGACACAATGCGCATGCTTTTTCCGCTCAAAGCGCAGAACACAGAGAATGCCATTTCGTTCATCAACTACCGGCCCATAAAGAAAGAGTTGCACATCGAAGCCAAGAACGAAGTTCACGCGATCATTGCCCGACGCCATGGTTTCGATCCCAGCCTTGATGATGCTTTTCAAGACTGGGACACCATCGACGGCGCCATTCGCGTAGCCAAGATTTTCGACGCGATGGATTATTTTCTAGGGGTCGTGGGAGTCGTGACTCTCGGGCTGGGCGCCATCGGCATCATCAACATCATGTTAGTTTCGGTTACTGAGCGGACCCGTGAGATCGGCCTGCGCAAGGCTCTGGGCGCCACGCACCGCAACATCATGACTCAGTTTTTTGTCGAAGGAGCATTCCTCACCGCATTCAGCGGTGGCATCGGGCTGGTTATTACCACCGCCTTCGTGGCTCTGCTGGCGCAGTTGCCTTCGCCGGAGGGATTCGACACGCCGCGCATCGTGCCCGCTTCCGCCGTCATTGCAATTCTTTCTCTGTCTCTGGCCGGTATCGTCGCCGGTCTTTATCCCGCGCGCAAAGCCGCACTGCTTCCTCCTGTGGAAGCCCTGCGGCAGGAATAGCCAGATTTGAAGTAAGTAAGCTTGGAGTAACTATGCTGGGCGACCTGGGCACACAAGCTTTCAACGCACTGCAACACAACCGCCGCCGCTCCATGCTCACCATGCTGGGCATGGCGTGGGGGATTGCCACGGTAGTCTTGCTGCTGGCCTATGGTTCCGGCTTTGAAAACGCTTTGATGATCGCCTTCCGCACCTTTGGAGGCAACCTGGTCGCCATCTTTCCGGGGCGCACTTCGCTGCAGGCAGGCGGTACCAAGGCCGGAGTGCAGGTACGCCTGACGCGCGATGATCTCGAGTTTCTGCGCGCCGAGTGCCCCATGCTCACCCGTATTTCCCCGGAGGTGGATAAACAAAGCCTGGTGGCTTTCGGCACCCGCAGCGGAAGCTACAGCGTCCACGGCATCTATTCCAACTACGAGAAGATTCGTGCCCTGGATGTGGGCGAAGGCACATTTTTCGGCGAGCAGGAGGATTTCACCCATGCCCGCGTGGCCGTCATTGGTTCCACGGTGAAGAAGAAACTTTTCTCCGGCCAGAACGCATTGGGAGAAAGTGTCCGCGTCGACGGCATCTCCTACAAAGTGATCGCCGTGCTCCAGCACACCATTTCCAATGGCGACGAAGACATGAACTCCCTGGTTTATGTCCCATACAGCGCCATGAGCGACCTCAAGAATACTTACTATCTTGACGGCATCATGATGGATTACGAGGGAGACCATGGCAAAGTGGTCGAGGCTGTGCGCGGTTCCATGGCTTTCCATCACAACTTCAATCCCAAGGACGACCGCGCCATCTTCGTATTCGACGCCGTGAAAGATCTAGCCGACCTTAACGTGATCACGATTGGCATCAAGGTTCTGCTGGGCTTTATCGGCTTGCTGACGCTCGGCATCGGCGGCGTTGGCCTGATGAATATCATGCTGGTCTCCGTGACCCAGCGCACTCGCGAAATCGGTGTCGAGAAGGCCCTCGGAGCTCGCCGCTGGCATATTCTTTTCCAGTTCCTGGCCGAAGCTCTGGTCATTACCGCGATTGGCGGCCTGCTCGGGGTGCTGCTGGCCTATCTGGTTTCGTGGAGTGTGGGCTCGCTCACGCTATGGAGCGCGTTTATCGAGGATGCCAGCGAAGGTGACATTCACCTCTACATTGACTCCGCGACTCTGATCTGGTCGACAGTAATTCTCAGCTTTGTAGGAATAGTCAGCGGCATGCTGCCGGCAATCAAAGCCGCCAGGCTGAACCCTATCGAGGCGCTGCGCTACGAGTAGATTCCTATTTCGACTGTCATCCTCGCACCTTAGACTCCACACCCTGCTTTACAATCCCCCTGTGCCCGAAACCTCTGCCGCCCGCCTCGATCGAGTCCTCGCCCAACTTCGCCTCTACGAACATCCCTTGCTGAATTTCGCGGCCCACTCAAAGGGCGAGGGGGTTGAACTCACCATCCGATTCAAAGACGTGTCCATCCCGGTCCATACCTATTACCTTGAGCTCCATCCCCGCGACCTCGACCATCCGCAGTTCGAATGGAACTTCCAGCGCCAACTCTATGATGCGCTGCACGACTACTTCGTCGAAATGTTCATCCGCACCCCGCAGGATCGCGCCGAGCGCCGTCGAACCGGCTTGTAAAGAAAAGCAATCCACATCGATTGTCCAACGACATTCTTACGGCCTTGAGTTTATATTCATCGAGACTTAGTCTCAGTCGGGGGGATTATGCAGAGGAGCATCTATTTTGGAGTTCTTTGGATGGCTTTTGTCATGCAGTCGTCATTGGTTCTGGTATGCGCCCAGCAAGCCGCCACGACGCCCCGGGCGCCGGTGCCCTCGCAAATCATTAGCGCAAGAAAAGTGTTCATCTCAAACGCCGGCGGGGAAGAAATCGATCCAAAAGTCTTTTTTCTTCCTGACATGGACAACAATCGGGCATATGACAAATTCTATGCCGCCGTTAAGAGCGGGGGCCACTACGAACCCGTTCCCTCACCTGCCGACGCTGATCTGGTTCTTGAGATTCGCTTCAGCTTCGAACTGCTCCCTGGTGCGTACAACGCCGCTGGCGACGCGGGAGGGCCACACTTGAGGCTGGTAGTTTTGGATCCCAAAACCAACGTCTTGCTATGGGCTCTCTCGCGGCAGGTTGCCGCATCGTCGGGTCCCCATGGGAAGGAGAAGCGCGAGACCAACTTCGATCAAGCCATGGCCGCGCTCGTCGCCGATCTAACGACACTCGGGTCGCAACCCGCGGCCCCCGCCGGCGCCGCTCACAAGTAGAGCTGAGAGGTGAACCCGCTCCGGCAACAGATCGAGCACGAGATCCGCGAGTGCGGCCCCATTCCCTTCTCGCGCTACATGGAACTCTGCCTCTACCATCCCGAACTCGGCTATTACTCTCGGAACGCCGAACAATTCGGAAAGGCTGGCGACTTCTACACCTCAAGCGATGTACACAAAGTCTTCGGCCGCCTCCTGGCCCGCCAGTTCGACGAAATGCGGCGTGCTCTGGGCTCGCCCGAGCAAATCGAATTGCTTGAACTCGGCCCCGGCCGGGGCTTGTTCGCGCACGACGTGCTCGATTGGTCGGAGAGAAGATTCCCAGATTTCTTCCGCGCTATGCGTTATGTCCTGATCGAAAGCTCTTCCACCTTGCGCGGGAGAATCAAGGAGACTCTTGGGCATTACATCGAATCTGGAAAAGCGGAACTCGCCGCGCTCTATCCTCTCAACGAAGGTTCGGCTCTCAACGTTCCAACCATCGTCTTCGCCAATGAATTCTTCGACGCCCTACCCGTCGAAATTCTCACCGCGAAGGGATCTCTTCGCATCGACCTACGGGACAACCGATTCATTGAAACCTGGGCGCAGCCTTCTCCCGAAGAACTGGAATTCCTCGACCGCTACTCAATCCATCCCGAGCCGGGGGAACGCGTCGAAGCGCCCCTCGCTGCGCGACACTCCATGGAACAGATTGCCGCCGGCATTCGACACGGCTTCCTCATCGCCATCGACTACGGCTACACCCGAGAAGAGCAGCTGGCAGGGCGTCATCGTGGAACCCTAAAGGCCCTTCGCCAGCATTCAGTCAGCGCCAACCCCTACGAAGCCCCCGGAGAACAAGACATCACCGCCGACGTTAACTTCACTGCGCTCGCCGCCGCTGCGGAACAACACGGCATGCAAACGCAGAAGCTCGTGACGCAATCTCAATTTCTGATGGGCATTGGCGAAGCCAATCAATTTGGCGACGCCTTCGAGGAATGCCGCCTCCCGCAGGAACGCGCGAAAGTCGCGCTGCAGCTCAAACATTTGGTCACGCCCGCAGGCATGGGCGAAAGTTTTCACGTGCTCATTGCTAGTAAGGGAGTCGCGCAGGAAAGAGTCGAGTCTCTCTCAGGGTTGAGCTTCGGTCGCAGAACCGCTCGCTGATCGCGCGCCAGGTCGCGATGCCGAAGTCTTAGATCGTCATTTTTCCCAAGCCACGGCAGCGCCAATCACCAAAGCCAGTATTCCACACAACACATTCAGCGCTCGGACGAATGGGCTCTTGTTTACGGCGTGACTTTCGATGTGCCACCACGAGGGTTATCCTTGGGCGGATGAACGGCCCCCTTGAAAGAGGTGTATGCAATCCAAGCAGCCCAAAACATAACGATCAATCCGCGCACGGTATGGCTCACTTAACCGCCACCCCCGGATACTCATACACCCCGCGCCCAGACTTCCGCCCCAGCCGGCCAGCCTTCACATACTCCACTAGCAGTGGCGCTGGACGATACTTCTCACCCAGCGTTTTATGCAGATACTCGAGAATGTTCAGACGCGTATCGAGGCCCACGAGATCGACCAGTTCGAACGGCCCCATGGGATGGTTCAATCCAAGCTTCAGCGCCTTATCGATGTCGCCCGCCGACGCGATGCCTTCCTCCAGCATGTAGAACACTTCATTGCCGATCATCGCATTGATGCGGCTCGTAATAAATCCCGGCGATTCTTTGATCACAACGACTTCCTTGCCCATCCGCTTGCCTACGTCGACTGCGGTGGTGAGCGTGTCATCATCGGTTTCCAGAGCCCGCACCACTTCAATCAGCTTCATCTTGTGTACGGGATTAAAGAAGTGCATACCCACACACTTCTTCGCGCGGTAAGTCACGCGGGCAATTTCTGTAACGCTCAGAGAAGAGGTGTTGGACGCCAGAATCGTCGCGGGACGGCAGATCTTGTCGAGCAGAGTGAAAATCTCAATCTTCGACTCCATCTCTTCTGGAACCGCCTCAATCACTAAATCGGCTTCGCGCGCGGCTTCTTCTACCGAGCCGGCGTATTCCACTCGACGGAAGGCGGCATCGGCATCAGGCGCCATCACCTTTCCCAACTCAACCGCTTTATCGAGATTCGCCCGGATTTCGGTCTCTGCCCGGCGCAGAGCCGCGGGCAGCAGGTCTTCCAGAATAGTGCGGTAGCCGCCTATCGCCGCCGCATGCGCGATCCCCCGGCCCATGATGCCGGCGCCGATCACCGCTACGGTTTTAACTTGCGCCACTACGGGCCTACCTTTTCCAGATCCGCAATCGCGGCATTGACGGCGCCGCCGGTGGCGCGCAGACTCTCGGCCAGGCGCTTCCGCTCCTCGGCATTCATGTTCGGAATGTAAATGCAGATACGGCGCAGCGTGGCCGTGATGTCCTCCACGTAATTCATTGCGCGGATCAGTTCACCAGTTACTGGCATGAGGGCTCCTGTATGTTTTTGTCAGCTTTCCGGCTGATTCTGAAGGCTCCCGCTCGTTCTTCTGTCAACCTCAGCATGACAAGCGGGACACCTTATTCTGGACGTGTCCGGGAATTTAGTAAAGGCAGCCGTCTCGCCGCTGTCCAGCTCTGAGGTACTCATCCAATCGCTGACGGGTCCATTTGTTAACAATGATTCAACGAGAACGCCTATAATCCCCATCGATTCTTTTAATGGGCCGTCCGAGCACTCCGCGAATCTAAGCTACATGGCAGATAAGCCCTTAAAACGCTATATTTTTGCGAGCGATTTCGATCAGACGCTCACCTTCAACGATTCCGGTTACGTGCTCGCCGAATTAGTCGGCATTCCCACTGCGGAGTTCGAACGTAAAGCCAAAGGCATGGCAAAAATCAACCTCGTGCAGCAGGGGGCCGAGCTTGCCTACCTTCTGCTACACGATCCCGAGTTCAAAGCGAAAGTTCGGAAAGAACATCTCCACGAAGTGGGCAAGCGCATTCGCCTCAAAAGCGACATCAAACTGCTATACCAGCTCCTCGAGACTGGTGTCGATGGACACTTCTTCGACTTTTACGTTCTCTCCGCTGCCCCGGTCGAGGTCATCCACTCGGCCCTCGAAGGCATCGTGCCGCAGGATCACATTTTCGGCACTGAGTTCCGCTACAAACCATCTGGCGAGATCGACACCATCGTCCGCGCAACCGCAGGCTACGGCAAGGTGGCTGTCCTCAAGCAGTTGTTGGTGCAGCACGTAACCGGCCCTGATCACGTCATCTATACCGGAGACGGCAGCTCCGACATCCACGTAATGCTGGAAGTCAACGCCCGCGACGGCCTCACCATCGCGGTCTCGGAGTCGCCTCATGTTTCGCAGATCGCGAAGCGCACCGTGCTCAGTACCAGCGCTTTCGCAGTGCTGGCGCCCATTCTAGAAGAGGTTGCCGGATGGGAACGCGCCCGCATTCGAAGCTTCTTCGAAGCCAATGGCATGCTGATTCAAGAGTGGGAGCGCGTTCGCACCGACTGGCTGACGGTTCGTCCCGCCATCACCGAGCCTGCAGAACCGGTAACCGTCGCGTGATTTCTTAGGGGACGTTGCAGACTAATTCCAGGCGCGGGATTCGTCTCAAGGCACGCCTTCAGGAACACCGTGAGCGCACAGACGAGTCGCGCCTTCCGGGGCTGTATGCTACGCGATAAAAGCTTGATCCCGCTGTCGCACCAGCACCAGCGAGCGCTGGCGCTATGCGTGCGTATCGATCGCGCTCAACCCATCCCCGTTGCAAATCTGCCGGCCTGGCAGGCAGAAATCGAACAACACTTCGAACAGGAAATCAAAGTTCACTTCTTGGCTGAAGAACAAGTGCTGTTCCCCGCAGCTCGCGAATTCCCGGAGTTAATCCCACTCGTGGAAGACTTGATCGCCGATCACACTGCGCTGCGCGAGTCTTTTTCGCAAGCCCAGGCGCACAGTATGTCGGCCGAAACCTTGCCCGCTTTCGCCCAACGCTTATCTGCCCACATCCGCAAAGAAGAACGCCGCCTTTTCGAGCGGCTGCAGCAGTTGATGAACCCGGAAGAGCTGTCAGCCCTCGGCGCACGCTTGGAGACGGCTCTCAAAGATGCCGTACAGTCCTGCAGCCTGCCAAACGACGCAACCAGACTGAGGCAAGGACCATAGCCCGTTCTTACTGGCCACTGTCCACTGATCACTGGAACACTGAACACTGAACACTGCCTTTTACGCCTCCAGCCGAAACCGTGTCTCGGCCAGCCCATAGAGCCTGCGCCACACGAGCCGGTTTATTGTCACCACCGTCGCCGCCATCATCATGGTCGCAACCAGCAGCAGATGGAAATCGCCACTGTCGGTAGCTTGCTGGATGGTCGTACCCAATCCCGTAGTGGTGTAGATCTGCCCTTTGAAATGAAAATATTCGGCGACGATGCTGGCATTCCACGCCCCGCCGGAAGCCGTCACCAATCCGGTCACCAGATAAGGAAAAATCCCCGGAAGAATCAGTTTCTTCCAGCGCGCGATCCCCCGCACCCGGAAGACGCCGCAGCATTCTTTTAAGTCGGTCGGAATAGCCATCGCACCTGCGATCACGTTGAACAACACATACCACTGCGTGCCCAGCAGTAGCACCACGATCGACGCCAGACCTAGCCCGCCTCCCAGCCGAATCAGCACCAGCAGAATCACTGGCAGCAGCGCTGTCGCCGGTACGGAAGCCGCAATCTGCGCCAGCGGCTGCGCAATGCGTGCTAACCGGGGATTGAAGCCAATCGTTACGCCCGCCGGAATCGTCCACAATGTACCGATCAGCAGTGCCAGGTTCACGCGCAGAAAAGTAGCTCCCAACCCCAGAGCGGTCGCATGCAATTCCGCCCGCCCCACGCCGCTGAGAATAATCGCGACCCGAACCACACCGTAACCGATGCCACCGAGCGTCAACACGGCCAGCCCGCGCAGAAGCCAGTCCCACCATACACTCGCGGTCTCATCCGCAGGTTCCTCCTTATGCTTCCGGGCAAAATACAACAGCAGACGCTCCCCCAGCGGCCGCAAAGTTTTCTCCCGAATCCTCGCGAGACCGCTCGAATGCTCCACCAGGTTTAGCACCCACGATCGTGGAGCGTTTGTGCTCTCCACCTGCTCAACCTTAAACTTCTCCGCCCACGCGATGACTGGCCGCCACACAAATTGGTCCAGCAACACGATCACCAGCACCATGGTGGTAACTCCCCAAAACATGGAGGCCGTGTCGCCCGCACTGGCCGCAGTCTGCAGGTAGGAGCCCAGGCCCGGCAAACGAAAATCGCGCTGTCCCAGCACGAACATCTCACACACCATCAGCGCGAACCACCCCCCGGCCACCGACATCATCGAGTTCCACACCAGCCCGATCGCCGAAAACGGCAGCTCCATCTGCGTGAAGCGCTGCCACCAGCTGAACCGGTAGATCTCCGCCGCTTCCCGCATATCTTTCGGAATGCTCTTCAGCGAAGCATAAAAGCTGAAAGCCATGTTCCAGACCTGCCCGGTGAAAATCAAAAGGATTGCACCCAGTTCCACACCAAGCTGCCTCCCGGGAAAAAGCGCCACCATGGCCAGCATCACACCGGGAAGAAAACTGAGCACGGGAATCGACTGCAACACATCCAGCAGCGGAAGCATGAAGCGCTCGGCTCGCGGGTTGTAGGCGGCCACATAGCCATACACCAACGCGAATCCCAAGCTCAGCACGTATGCGATCGTGATACGCAACAGCGAATAGCCGGCATACGCCGGCAGCGCACGCAGGCTGCGCGAAATCTCAACTGTCGGAGTAAATGGCCCGAGCCACGAGTGCCCGACCGTAACGACTCCATAAAATAGCGCAATCCCCGCGCCGAACATGATGACGTCGGGCAGATGCGAAACTTCGATCCGCGGCAGTTGTGCCCACAGCCGGTAGGCTGAGAATCCCCGCGGGGTAATGCTATTCTTCATGCGCTGCTTTTCCCCTCGATCGGAACTCTCGATCAGGCCTTTGGTGTGGGAGCTGGATCCTCATTGGTGTGCGCTGGCGCTGCTTCTGTCTGGACGGCTTCCGCCTGTGCCACTTCGGTCTGCACCAGCCGGCCGCTCTCCCGGTCGTAGTCGAAGATCTCTGCGTAACGGCCCCAATTCATGGCAGTATCAAATTGACGCTGCACTTCCTCCTCGGAGAAGTGTTCGTCGAGAATATCGTGAAAGAATTCATCGTTGATGGAGTGGTCCGACTTCCTCTTCAGAATGCTGTCAATCTGCTTCAGGATGGTGACGTGTTCCAGCGCCGCCTCACGAAACAGAACTTTGCGCCTCTGAATATCAGCATCGGCGAACCTCACTCCCTGCCCGGAGAGTTGTACATCGCCCTCCTTCAACCAGGCGAAACCCAGCAACTGGCAGGCTTCCAGGATGGGCAACAGGTCCTCAACGTCCATCACCAGTTCTTCGCTCAGCCGAAAAAGATCTTCGCGGCCGCCGCGATCGTGTAGCAGTTCGACCAGGCCCGCGATTCCACCCACGCGGGCATGCGGCAGAATCTGGTATTTGCTTACTCTCACCGGCGCTTGCCCTCGCTTTAACCCTCCGGGCGGCACTATGATTTCTCCTGTACTCTCCGGATCGGGCAAAGTATGTTCGACGTCCGGTTCGGTCATGATTTTGTAGATGTAGTCCACCAGTTCCACAAAACGACCTGATTTACGGTCTCGGGGATGCGAAAGACGCACGTTAAAATCAGAGCGGATGCGAGCCGGGTTTCGGCCCAGCACCACGATGCGGTCGGCCAGCATCACCGCCTCTTCGATGTTGTGCGTCACAATGAAAATCGCGCTGGTGGGCATCTTCTTGTTGAGCCAAAGCTCCATCAGTTCGCCGCGCAGGTTTTCCGCCGTAAGTACGTCGAGCGCAGAAAAAGGTTCATCCATGAACAGCACTTCCGGTTCCACCACCAGCGCGCGCGCGAAACCAACTCGCTGCTTCATCCCTCCGGAAAGCTCCTTGGGATACGCCGTCTCGAACCCATCCAGACCCACCGTATCCAGCATGCGCAGTGCCCGTTTCCGCCGTTCCACCGCAGCCACTCCGCGCGCTTCCAGTGGGGCTTCCACGTTCTCCAGAACTGTAAGCCAGGGAAACAGCGCGAAGCTCTGGAAGACGATCGCAACATTGGGTGATTCTCCGCCCAGCGGCTTGCCGTGCCAGAAAAGCGCTCCCGACGAAGGTTGCGAGAGCCCGCTCAGAATGCGCAGTAGAGTGGATTTGCCGCAGCCAGACGCGCCCAGAAGCGCAATGATTTTCCCTGGCTCGATGGTAAAGTCTGTGAGCCCCACGACTTGAATGCGGGTCCCGTCCGGCTGGGGATACGACTTCTCAATCGCCCGCGCTTCGATAATCGGTTCCGTCGCCAAGAAAACTCTCCGTAGCTTCTATACACGATTCTGCACAACGCACAAAATCTCACGGCTTTTTTAACATTCCATTCACAATCAGCCGTAATCTGCGGCCTCAAGCCGCGAAGTCTTCATCCGCCAGTATAGGAATGGACTGAGGCAGTCGATCCGTCACTTCGGCGAGGTGGGCAAGTTTGGCGGTCAACTCGGCGCCAAACTGCCCATGAGCAAAACGCCATTTCCAATTCCCGCCGTGCAGGCTGGGCGTATTCATGCGAGCCTCACTGCCCAGGCCCAGCACGTCCTGCAGCGGGATCAGGGCAAACTCCGCCGGCGAGGTCTGAGCGGCGCGAATAAATCCCCAATGAATTCCGTCGTCGCAGCTCCCGAGATAGGCTTCTGCGTTGCGCCGTTCGTGATCGGCGCAGCCCGCCCGGAACCAGCCGACCGTCGTGTCATTATCGTGCGTTCCCGTATAAATGACCTTGCCCGCGGCGCGATGCGGCAGGTACATGTGCGCTCCTTCGTCGCCGAACCCGAACTGCAGCACCGCGATTCCTGGAATCTGCAGGCGGTTCCGCAAAGCGTGAACCTCCGGCGTGATGTAGCCCAGATCCTCGGCGAAGAACGGAAGGCCCCCAAGCGCCTCGCGCAGTTTATGAAACAAATCGTCTCGCGGACCATCCACCCAGTGCCCGTTAATCGCAGTTGGATCGGCCGCCGGAATCTCCCAGAACTGGTCGAACCCTCGAAAGTGATCCAGCCGCACGTAATCGCAGTGCCGGGTCGCCCAGCGCAGCCGCTCAATCCACCATTCGTATCCCTTCGCCTTCATCACATCCCAGCGATAGAGCGGATTCCCCCAGCGTTGCCCGGTCTCGCTGAAAAAATCCGGGGGCACTCCGGACACCACTTCGGGCTCCAGATTCTCCTTCAGGCGGAAGAGTTCGCGGTGCATCCAGACGTCTGCGCTGTCGTAATTCACGAAAATGGCGACGTCGCCCACGACGCGAATCGAGCGCTCCGAGCAATACCGCCGCAGTGCCTGCCACTGCTCATAGAAGGCAAACTGCAAAGCGCGGCGGATCGTCAGGTTGGCCGCCAATTGCTTTCGCGCCTGCTCTAGTTCGCCTGCATCACGCTGCGCCAATCCTGCCGGCCATTCATTCCAGCTCGCCAATTTCTGCCGGGCACGCAGTGCATCAAAGAGGACGAAATCGTCCAGCCACCACGCATTCTCCGAGCAAAACCGTTCGAAGCGTTGGCGTGCGCTCTCCGAAGCCGAAGCAACAAAATTGCGCCCAGCCTCAAACAGCAGCGGCATCTTCGTGGCAAAGACCCGATCGTACTCGACCACTCCCGATTCGGAGCCAAGCGAGGAGATTTTTGCTTCATCGATCCAGCCATGGCTGGCCAGTCGTTCCAGGCTAATAAGCAGCGGATTCCCGGCAAACGCCGAGATGGAAGAATAAGGTGAATTGCCGTAACCCAGCGGACCGAGCGGGAGAACCTGCCACAGCGCCTGTCGCGCGGATGCTAGAGAATCGACGAAAGAATAAGCCGCTGGCCCCAAATCACCGATGCCGCCGCGCGAAGGCAACGACGTGGGATGCAACAAAATGCCTGCGGCGCGCGGAAACGGCATGCAACCTGATCACTAACTTGGATTCCTGATTTACATCCTGATTTTGCCAGATTCCCAGTCTGCTAAGCCCCTGGCTCGCTTCCCGTACGGGTCAGCGCCTTCATCTCATCCTGGTTGATCTTGATCTTGCCTGACTTTTCCATCTGACCGCGCAGGTTGGTTACAAAAAGCTCGAAGACCTCCTGCTGCTTGGCCTGCAGCAGCATATCCCGAATCTGGTCGCGCTTTGCCGCAAAGTCCGCATCCGCGGGAGCCTGCACCTCCAACAGGGAAAGCACCACTCCGTTGGCTCCGCTATTGATCGGTCCGCTGATGTCCCCCGGCTTCATGCTGAACGCCACCGAGGCTCCTTCAGTCATGGAACCGATGTCAGGAACCTGCCCATCGGGCAACACAAAGTCACTCGTCTTCACCGTGGCACCCAATTCCTTGGCCGCCTTCTTCAGATCATGTTCACTCTTCGCGCGATCGGAAAGCTCATGCGTCTTCTGCAAGAGCAGCACGCTCGAACGCTCGTTCTTGAATTGCTCCTCCACTCGTGCCCGAATCTCATCGAACGTGGGCGTCGATGGCGGCTTCACCGCCAGCAATTGGAACACCGCGAAGCCCTGCGACGTCGCAGACATCTCCGGTGGCGCCTTTTCCGTAGCGCCGAACACTGCATCCATGAATTGCGGCGCCGGCCCCAACCCCGGCACCACATCGGTCCGGCCGAAAAAGTCCGAGGTCACTACTGACATGCCCTTCGCCGCCGCCGCCGCGTCCAGCCCCTGAGTCTTCGCCTGTTGCAACACATCTTCCGCCTGCTTCTGGGCCACCTGCTGCGTCTTTTGCTGCTTCAGGACGGGCTCGATCTCGCCTTTGACCTCATCGAGCGTCTTCATGTGCGCATCCTGCCGGTCGTCGACACGAATTATGTGGAATCCGTAGCTGCTTTTTACCAAGTCGCTGATCTGCCCTTTGGGCAGCGAAAATGCCGCCTTCTCAAATTCCGGAACTGTACGGCCTTTCCCGATCCAGCCCAGAGATCCGCCTTCCTTGGCGCTGCCCGGATCCTCCGAATACTTCTTGGCCAGGTCTTCGAACTTTGCCCCGCCCTTCAGTTGCTTAAGCAAATCCTCCGCTCGCCGCTGGGCCTCGACCACGCCCTTTTCGTCCACTTTGCCATCGGGCCCGGGAAGCGGTGTCTTGATCAGAATATGGCTGACCTTCGCCTGTTCGGCAACGCGATATTGGTCGCGGTGCTGATTGTAATAAGCCCGCAACTCGTCGCCAGTGACCTGCACTGCAGCCTGAACCTTTGAGGTGTCGAGCACCACGTACTTGATTTTGCGCTTCTCGGGAATGGAGTTCACGTAGCTTTTCTGGTGGCTGTCATAGAAAGCCTTGAGTTCTTCGACCGTGGGATGAAGGCCCTTCTTGATGTCGTCTTCCTTCAAAACCGCGTAGTCGAATTTCACTTTCGTATTCTGCTTGAGAAACTCCTGCCGGATGGCCGCATCGCTCACCGACGCGCTTCCGCTGATCAACGCCTGCAGCTTGGTGATCAGAAGCTCCTTGCGCACGTTCTCTTCGAACATCGGAGGAGTAAGGTTGGCGCGCTGCAGCATATTCTGGTATTCAGCTTCGCCGACAAAGTTCCCTCCCGGAAAAAAGTAGGCGGCATAGCGGCCGTGCTGCAGATCGTCCTTCACTTCCTGCAGCGAAGCCTTCAATCCCATGTGCTGCGCTTCGGTCAGCAAAGCCTGCCTGTCGATCAATTGTTCGGCGGCTCGCGGGGTGTCCTGCTGGACCAGAAAAGACATGATCATCGAGGCTTGCGCGCCGTATTGCTGCGCCTGCTGTTGCGCCATCTGGCGCGCCGTCTCCCGCACTTCCTCGGCCGTAATGTCCTCGCCGTTCACCTTGGCGATCACCCCCGGCTTGCTGAACGAATCGTTAGTGCCGATGCCGGGGACGAAAGCTATCACCATGGCCCCGCAAATGAGCAAAAGCAGCCCGCTCAGTACAATCTTCTTGACCGGTCCTTCAGTTTGCAGAAATCGAATCATCTTCTTGTCACTCCAGAAAGTGCTAGCAGAATCAGCAATTATAAACTAATCAACCCTCCTCAAACGCTTGTCATCCTGAGCGAAGCGGAGGACCCATGCAGCCTGTCTGCGCCAATAACGGCTTCGCCATTTCACGCCGTCCGCGCCTTAGGGTCTCACGTAGTTGGAATCCTCTCCGACTCCTGCCAAAATCACCCATTGAAACGTATCAATAGACGTGTTATCCATCTTATTCCCGGACCGAGGTCCACGGAAATGATCTGCAAGCGTGGGCCAGCAATGGCCCAAGGGGACAACATGAATTCCGAAAAAGAAAGACGTCCAGCCTTCCCCACTCGAGTCGCAGCGCGGTTGCTTATGGTCGTATTTCTCGGTGCGCACTCTCTTCTGGCCGCAGACACCCCCCTGAAACCCAGCGCCCAGGCAGGTCTCCCGAGCAAGCTGGTTCTACAAGAACATTGGACCCTGCAATCCTCCGCCAAAGTCGAGGCCAAAGGCGAGATCATTTCCACCGCCGCTTTCGTTCCCAATGGATGGCACGACGCGACCGTGCCTACCACCGTAGTCGCAGCCCTGGTGAAGGACAAAACCCTCCCTGACCCGTTCTTCGCGACGAACCTCCGCCAGTTCGCCGGAGTCACTTACCCGATCGGTGGAAATTTCTCCAACATCCCCATGCAGACGGATAGTCCCTACGCCGTCTCCTGGTGGTATCGCAAACAGTTCGCCGCGCCCGCCGCCTATGCGGGAAAAACCATCTGGCTGAATTTTCGGGGAATCAACTACCGCGCCAACGTCTGGCTCAACGGAAAACAGATCGCCAACTCCGATAATATCGCCGGAGCTTGGCGTACCTACGAATTCAACGTCACCGAAGCCGTGAAACCCGGCGGTGAAAACGTTCTTGCAGTGCAGGTCTTCGCCCCGACTGAGAGCGACCTGGCCATCACCTTCGTCGACTGGAATCCCGCGCCTCCCGACAAGAACATGGGCCTGTGGCGCGAAGTCTACCTCACCACCAGCGGTCCGGTCGCCCTCCGCTATCCCGCGGTCGTCTCCAAACTGAACTTGCCCGCCAATGATTCCGCGCAGCTCACCGTAACGGCTCAACTTAGGAACGGCACGAGCGAACCGGTAAAAGGCAAACTTATAGGCGAAATAGGAAGCGTGTCCTTTGAGCAGGAAGTCGAACTCGCCGCCAACGAATCCAGGAATGTCACCTTTACTCCCGATCAGTTCCCGCAGCTGGTCTTCTCCAATCCGCGCCTCTGGTGGCCGGCGCAGATGGGCAAGCCATTTCTCTACTCACTTGGAATGCACTTCGAAGTCGGGGGCGTCACCAGCGAGCGCTCGATCACACAATTCGGCATTCGCCAGGTGACTTCCGAAGTCAACGCCACCGGCGGCCGCGCCTTCCACATCAACGGCAAAAACATTCTCATCCGCGGCGGCGGCTGGACTCCTGACATGATGCTCCGCGAAAACTCGCAGCGCCTTCATGACGAATTCCGTTACGTACGCGATATGGGATTAAACACCGTTCGCCTCGAAGGCAAACTGGAAACTCAGGAGTTTTACGACATCGCCGACCACGAAGGAATTCTCGTCATGGCAGGCTGGTGCTGCTGCGATTTCTGGGAGCGCTGGCCGCGCTGGAAGCCACAGGATTTCGAAATCGCCAAGCAGTCCCTGCGCGATCAGATTTACCGCCTGCGCAGCCATCCCAGCCTCGTGATGTGGTTGAACGGCAGCGATAACCCACCCCCACCCGACGTCGAACAGATGTATCTCGACATCGAAAAGCAGCTCTTGTGGCCAAATCCCGTAGTTTCATCGGCGACCGGCAAGCCCACCACGGTCACCGGCGACAGCGGCGTTAAGATGACGGGGCCGTATGAATACGTAGCTCCCAGCTATTGGGAACAGGACACATTACCCGGTACACCCAACCGCAAGCAGTGCAACCCCGGCGGCTGCGGCGGCGGCTATGGCTTCAACAGCGAAACCAGCATGGGGCCGGCAGTCCCGCCCATCGAAAGCATTAGCGCCATGGTCGGCAAAGATCACATCTGGCCGGTCGACGACGTCTGGAACTATCACGCCGGCGGCGGTGAATTCAAAACCATCAAAGTTTTCAGTGATGCCCTCGCCCATCGCTACGGCAAGCCAGACAGCGTGGAAGACTTCGCCAACAAGTCGCAGCTCCAGACTTACGAAGGCGTGCGCGCCATGTACGAGGCCTACAGCCGCAACAAGTATCAAGCCACCGGTGTGATCCAATGGATGCTCAACAATGCCTGGCCTTCCATGATCTGGCATCTCTACGACTATTACCTCCGCCCTGCCGGCGGCTACTTCGGCGCCAAACGCGCCATGGAAGCGCTGCACCCCGTCTACGGATACGACGATCATTCCATCTGGCTCGTCAGTAGCCAGTATGAAGATGCCAGAGGCCTGAAGCTAACCACGAAAATCTACAACCTGGACATGACCGAGAAGTTCTCCCACGAAGATTCCGTCGACGCTCCCGCCGACAGCACTGCCAAAGTATTCGCGCTCCCCGAAGTGGACGGCCTGAGCCCCGTTTACTTCGTTGCCTTGCGCCTGACCGATTCGACTGGCAAGCTGGTAGGCTCTAATTTCTACTGGCTCTCCACCAAGCCCGAAACCCTAGACTGGGCCAAATCCACCTGGTGGATGACCCCAACTGATTCCTTCGCCGATTACACCGCCCTCGCGCAGCTTCCAAAGGTAAAGCTTAAAGTTACCAACCGCACCGAACGCACAAGTGAAGATTCCGTCACCCATGTAACCCTCGAAAATCCCAGCAAGAGTCTGGCATTCTTTGTCCGCCTTAAAGTGGACAAAGGCGTCAAGGGCGAAGAGATTCTGCCCGTAGTCTGGCAAGACAACTACATTTCTCTGTTACCCGGGGAAACGCGCGAAGTAACCGCCACCTACCGCGCGACTGACCTGGGCACAGCCAAAGCAACCGTGGAAGTAAGCGGCTGGAACGTGGAATAAGTTCGGAAGCTAAAAAACCGATTCGTCCAATCACAAATCGCTTAATCGCCAATCGCCTTAACCATGCTGCGACACCGACAAAACATTCCCGTCGGGATCCTTGAACCACGCCACCTTGTCCCCGCCCGGTGCCGTCCAGATTCCGAGCGCATCCTGCTCAAAGAACCCAAACCTTTCAAACTGCACGCCCTTCACCTGTAGTGCTCTCACCATCTTCTCGATGTCAGCGACCTGCCATCCCAGAATCGTGAAAGGAGCCGGCGTGAACTGCGCCTTCGCCACCCGCACCATGATTCCATTCGCATCCAGCACCATGGCAAATCCGTCGTCCTTCACAAAGCAGAGCCCCAACACGCCTTCGTAAAAAGCTCTCGCCTTCTCGGTGTCCTTCGTCGGAACAAAAGCCACAATGTCGATCGAACCTAGCATTCACTCTCCAGCGCGTCTTATTCGTCCGGCGGCAATTCGAAGTCGACCAGATTGCCTCGGAACCCTTTGGTCTTCCACGCACCGATCGCGATTCCCACTGCCATCCAGATCGCCCCAAAAACCAGAGCTTTAGAACTCAAACTAATCCATAGAAAAAAGCAGATTACAAAACCCAGAACCGGCGGGAGCAGATTGCCCAACTTCTTTTCTGGTTCATGTAGGTAGTAGCGGACGAATGCCGCAGCGTTAACGCCCATAAAGGCAATCAGCGCCCCGAAATTAAGCAGGTTCGCGCCCAGATCATAGCCAGTGGTCGCCCCAGCCAGCGCGGGAAGCAGAAATGCTCCCGCTAAAGCGAGCGCGCCTACAAACAGGACGTTGTTGCGCGGAACTCGCCGCTTGGCATCCACCGCGCCAAAGAAAGACTTGGGCAAAGCGTTACTGCGCCCCATGCCATAAAGCAGCCGCGCCGCACCAAGTTGTGCGCCCATCCCCGAACCGAAGTTCGCCACCACCAGCGTGAATCCGACAATCGCGAACAGCGGCGCCCAGGCGCGTCCCGCCACGAAAGTAAAAGCTGTATCCATGTTCGGATACGGTTCAGAGGCCGGCCAGATGAGCTGAGCCGCATACACCTGGAACGCCGACATAATCCCGATCACCACACAAACCAGCACGGTCGCCAGCAGAATGTTTCGCCGCGGATTCTCCGCTTCTTCTGAAAGCGTGGAGATGCCGTCAAAACCAATATAGGTAAGCACGGCAACCGAGGTACCGCCCAGCACTGCTTTCGTATTCCAACTCGCGGGATCGTAAAAAGGCCGCGTAAAGAACGCCGCACCATCGTGAGGATGGCCAAAAATATAGCGCGCGGCCGCCACAAAGAAGATGGCAATCACCACTCCCATCCCCGCAGCCAGCGCCGTATTCACTCGAGCCGAAGTTTTCACGCCTTGCACATTCAAGGCCGTAAACATCAACGCGAAAATAACCGCCCACGCGGCATACGACACCCCCGGTGCAAACACATGCGCTTGCTGGCTGATCCAGATAATGCAGATCATGGGATTGAGCAGGTAATCCATCACCATGCTCCATCCCGTCACGTAGCCAAGCGCCGGGTTGATCTCCTGCCCGACATACGTAAAGGCCGAACCCGCGCTGGGATAAGCGCGTGCCATCCGCCCATAGCTGATCGCCGTGAAAAGCATCGCGATCATCGCGATCAGAATCGTAGTGACCACGTGACCGTGCCCTCGATTGCTGAGCACGCCGAACACCGACATGGGCGCGACCGGCTGAATCACGATCACGCCATAAAGAATCAAATCCCAAAGAGTAAGCGTGCGACGCAGGCGTGGGGCGGAAGCAGCAACAACCGGGGTAGTTTCCATGGGTCCGCCTATTCAATTATGCAGGGCCGCAAATGTCAATGTTAAAACGATTCTCTACTGATCCGAGTCGCTTCACTTCCCGTAGTCGAACCAGTACCCGCGCTGCTCATTCCCTGACATATGCCGCGTGTTGTATTCGAGAAGATAGTTCACATGCGCATCGTCGAGCGGAAATGACTTGCCCGGTGCATAAGGATAATCACCCATCCTGAGGAACGGCAGCGGTGCCACGAAGTTGCCTTCCGCGGCATAAAAGTCCATGTCTTTCTCGTAGCCGTAGGCAGCGAAGAAATAATCGCGCACCCAGCCGTGAGGCAGTGCGGGCAATTTCGACGGATCAAAGTCGAGACGAACTTCATCGCCCGAACCGAATACCACCAACTGATCGTCCAGCGCGGTGAGCAGCGGCAACACATCGCCATAGCGGGTGTAGGTGCCCATGGGACGTGTATACGGCCCAGTCGCACTGGTCTTCTCATAAATGTATTGAACGTTCCCCGGCGGCGAGCCTTCGATCTTCAGCGGAAATCCGTGAAAGCCAAGATCGGCGCGGACCAGCGGAACCGGCGTCACACGGGGACTTTGAGCCGCGTCTCCAGAAGCTTGCGGCGTGCGGCTCACGAGAATGCTGTCCCAATAAATCTGCAGGTTGGTAGTGATGCGAATCTTCTGCGTCCCCGGCGGCAGTTTGCCAGTGAGGTCGGCGGTCATGGTGCGCGGCCCACCGGCAGGGAAACCCATGTCGCCGATCACCCGCACCCATCGGTTGTTTGAATCCAAAGCTTCAACCAAGGGAGAGATCGCCTGCACGCCGGCTTGCGAGGCAGCATACATGCTGTTCGCCGAAAAGTATTCGACTTCGCCATGCATCAGCAGCCACAGCGGGCCACCGCGATAAGCCTCGCCTAGATCGAGCGTCAGGCTATGCGGTTGGGCAAAGCCCTGAAATTGTGTCAACGCAAAATCGCCGAAGTAACGATGCGCTAGCAGATCAGGCACCACATTGTGCCCATGCTCATCCCACGCGCCCGCGGGCGAGCGGGCGCCTGCACTCTTGCTCACCACCACCTTGAACTCAGGGTACGGCGGGTTCGATGCGAAATATTCGTTGGGATACACATTAAGATCATCGGGATGATCAACAGCCAGCACCCGCACCTGATCGAGGTACACGGCTTCCTCCAGCGGCTCCATGAAACGAAAGCTGAGCCCGCCGTCTTTCTCTCGAATGGCGTTGCGATCAATCTTGACGTACTCAACTGGCCGCGGAACATCACGCTGTCCGGGCCCAATCCAGTGCCCTACCACGCCCGCGCCCAGCATGTCGGCCACCAGCTCGTAGCGCTCGCCATTCCATACGAACAGCGTGGGACAGGAACTGCCGCGGCGGTCAATCTCGGTGAAATTCTGCTGCCGGTCGCCGGTCACGTTGATTTCATCTTGCAACACTCCGGTCGGCCACAACATACGCACGATGTCGGCCTCTTTTGAATCACCCAGCCCGACCACGATATCGGTAGAGTTCTGCCCCAGGTATCCCGACGAGCCGGCAATCTCAAACTTCTGCCGGTTCCCGCCCGCGAACACCTCCACCTTAGTACCGATCGCACTCTTGTTGTCTGCCAATCCCTTAAGCGAAAGCCGCATCCAGTGATTCTGATTGGCACCTTCATTGCGCAGCAGCACGGCGGGCCCATGATTCTGCGTGATAAGCAGATCGGTCGCGCCATCACCATCGTAGTCGCCAGTGATGATGGCGCGCGGCTCTTTGAGTTGAATCTTGTCGAGTCCAACATCGACGGTGACGTCTTTGAATCCATCAGACCCCAGATTGCGGAACAGGCGGATTTCGCCCTTACCCTCCTTCATTTCTCGCTTTGTTTGGCCGACAACGGCGATATCCACCCAGCCGTCGTTGTCGTAGTCGAATGCGGCTACGCCGAAAGCAACCTCAAGATCAGTCTTCGGGAACGGTATTGCACGAAAACCCTTTCCGTGATCGTTATGCCAAAGCGATAGCGCAGCCACATCCTGGCCAAAATGTGTGGTCACCAAATCCATCCATCCGTCATGATCGAAATCCGCGATAGCAATGCCAGTGCTGTCTTGGATTGAATGTTTGTCCCAGGGTTGGCGAGCAATGAATTTCCCTTCGCGTGGGTTTTCAAAGATAACAGGGTCCAGTCCGGGTACGAAAATGTCCACCGCACGGTCATTGTTGTAATCGGTTCCCAAAGCAGTCCAGTGATTTCCGTACCCGGCTATCCCTTTTTCCTCGGTCACGTCTGAGAACGTGCCATCTCCGTTGTTGCGCCACAGCTCATCACTCACAGGAGAACCCTTGTAGCTCCCTTTTGCGGAGCTACCAAGGAACAGATCAATATCTCCGTCGTGGTCATAATCAATCCATGTTCCGTTGCGCACTGATCCATTCGGCTTCACCGGCAAAAGCGCGCTTGCGTCTTTGAACGTGCCGTTCTTTTCATTGTGTAGCAACAAGACCCGCCCCATGGAACTCAGGGCCAAGTCCGCGTACCCGTCATTGTCGTAATCGCCTGCGGTGCACGCAATCGCGTGCGATTTGGGATCCAATCCAGCCTTGGCGGTCACGTCTTCGAACCTGCCGTGCCCGAGATTGTGGTAGAGCGATATGCCGCCTTGAGCGCCATAGTCCGTAACTAAGAGGTCGATGAGCCCATCGTTGTCATAGTCGAGGAAGCACGCGCCCGGTCCATGGAAGAACTGAGCATCGCCGATAGCGGCGGCCACGGCCAAGCCCGCTTCCTTGGTTACATCCACAAACTGCACCTTAATCTGCGCAGGTGCTTTCAACACCGCCGACGGCGCCTCGACCGCGCGCGAGTATTGCCCCTGCTCGCCGTAGGCGAGACTCAGCGCCGCGCCAAGTTTGTTCTGCGTGATGTATTGGAACTTTTTCAGGTGCTCGCGCGCATGATCAATGTCAGTCGATTGCTGGTAGGCGCGCGACAACCCAAACTCCGCCGAGGCGTGCAGTGGGTTCAATTGCAGCGCGTGCTGAAAGGCGTCGATCGCCTGTGGAAACTCTTTGGCTTGCGCATAGGACGAGCCCAGGAAATACCGGGCGTCAGCGTCGTTCGGGTCGAGTTCGACTACGTGCCTGAAGGCATCAATCGCAGCCTGAGCTTCGCCCGTATTTTTTGCCAGCAGGCCAAGGTTGTACCAGGCATTCGGATTTTTCGGATCCTGCTTGAGCGCATCCTCCAAGGCCGCTTTGGCTTCGTCAATCTTTTGCAGATTCAAAAGGGCAATGCCTTGATTCAGCCGCGCGATGCTCAGTCTAGGGTCGAGTTCGGCCGCTTGCTGGAAGCACTTGAGTCCTTTCTCAAAAAGCTGCTGGTTCATGTAAGCCGCGCCCAGATTGTTCAGGCGCGCAGCCTCCGCCGGATTCGCTTTCGGCTGAATCTGAGGCGCGGTCGCGAACAAGCCAAATGCGGCCAGCAGTATGCCGGCGAAAGCAGCTGAAATTCTGGGAGTCATTCGACTAAAGATTTAACCACACGGGACGCCACGGAACACAGGTTAATCGTCAATTGGACTTTGGCCGAAGCGCGTAGGCGCGCTGGCCCATGATGCCCTTGCCTTCTTCGACCGTAACAGTCTGTCCAGCGTTGACGTTCGAGAGTTTATCAACCTGCCCGCTGGGCCATCGAATCTCGATGCTGTCAGCTTTAGTCTGCGCGCCCAGGCCGAACGTGAGCACCAACTCACTCTGCGACAGATAACTAGATCCTGAGCGCAGCATCTTCCACTGTTTGTCACTTCCGGAGGTGACCTGCGCCACCGCGCCGATGCCATCGCGGTTCGACTTCGTCCCCACCAGTTTCAAACGCAGGCTGTGATTCGTCCCACCCTCGTTGTGGAACAGGAACGCCGGACCGGCGTTGGTGGTCACAAGCACATCCAAAGAGCCATCGTTATCGATATCGGCGTAGGCCGCACCCCGCGCCACCCTCGGCGCAGCGAAGGCTGGTCCCATCTGCGCAGTCACTTCCTGGAACTTGCCTCCGCCCATGTTGCGGAAAAGATGCGCAGGCTCGGCATAGCTGACACGCTTCTGCACACGCTCGATCGCATCTTCGATATGGCCGTCGGCCACAAAAATGTCGGGCCAGCCATCGTTGTCGTAATCAAAGAAGAAACAGCCGAAGCCGAGCGTAACCAGCGTGGCACGTCCTACTTCAGATTGCGGAGCCTCATCCACGAACAGGCCGTTGCCCTCGTTGTGATAAAGCGAGACCATCTGATTGGCAAAGTTGCTGATGATGACGCTGGGGTGGCCGCTCCGGTCGTAGTCAGCGGCATCGACGCCCATACCGGCGCGCGCGACTCCATCTTCGCTGAATCCTATGCCAGACGGAACACCCCGCTCCTCGAACGTTCCATCCTTCTTGTTCAGGTAAAGCTTGTTGGGCTGGGTGTCGTTGGCGATCAGAATGTCGGGCCAGCCATCTCCGTTGTAATCGAGGACGGCGACTCCGAGGCTTTTCGATGTTGGGTCGCCCAGGCCAGTCTTCTGCGTCGCGTCTTCAAACTTGCCGCCGCCGAGGTTGTGCCACAGCCGCACCGACGTTCCCTTGTACGATTCCGGCGTGCAATAAGACTTGTGCGCTCCGTCGAGGGTGCAGTAGAGATCGCTCTGCTCGCTCCATTGCACGTAGTTGGCGACCACCAGATCGAGTTTGCCGTCGCGATCATAGTCGACCCATGCGGCGCCCGTCGAAAATTCGTTCGGCCCCCACAAGCCGGCAACCTTGGTAACCTCCGTGAAAGTGCCGTTGCCGTTGTTGTGGAAGAGATGACTCTGTCCTAACGCTGTAATAAAAATATCGTCGAAGCCGTCGTTGTCGTAGTCCCCGATCGCTACTCCCAAGCCGAACATGGGCACGTCGAGCCCGGCCTTGTGGGTTACATCGCTGAAGGTTCCATCGCGATTGTTATGGTATAGCTTTGGGGTTGTCGCTCCCGCGTGGGAATGTCCAGGCCAATCTTCGCCGTTGACCAGGAGAATGTCAGGATAACCATCGTTGTCGTAGTCAATGAAAGCGCAGCCCGGCCCCATGGTTTCCGGAAGCCACTTCTTCCCGAACGCGCCGTTGTTGTGGGTGAAGCGGAGTCCAGCTTGGCTCGTGATGTCACGAAAGTGAACCTGCTGCGCGTGGACGGGCAGCGCCAACACGGGTAGCGCCAATAAAAGAACGACCCGCCGCGCAAATGCCTCTCGACGAATCTCACGGCAGGCTCCGGCACCGAGCAATCTAGAAAACGTCTGGCTCATTCGGAGGCTCCAGCGGACGATGCGGCGGTCCTCACCCGTTTAGACGCCAGTGCTGGCAGAGGCACGGAAACATGCTCGTGAATCGCCTGCCTCTCATTATTGTCTTCCGCATGCAGCTGGCGATACGGCCCCGTGATCGCCTGGGACGACTCATCGGCTTTGAATCGCAGGTACCGTGCCTCGTGCTGCTTCGCGAGCTTTTCGTTACCCAGTCCGTTATAGCAAAGCATCAGGTTGTAGTGCGCTTGCAAGTCCTCAGGATCAATCGCCAGCACGGATTGCAGGGTCTTCACGGCGTCGGCATAATTGCGCTGCAGAAAGAGAATGCGCCCCAGATCATTCAGGGCGACGCGGTCGCGTGGATACTGCGCCAGAACGACGCGCAGGCGTGCGGCTGCGCCGTCGTAATTGCCGTCCGCACGAAGTACTCGGGCATAGAAGTAGTTGGCCCGCGCCAGATTCGGGGACAAAGCCAGCGCTTTCTCCAGCACGATGCGAGCGCGTTCCATGTCGCCTTCCTGCACCGCGCAGCGACCAATGTTTACCCAGCCGTCGGGATTGTTGGGGTCAGCCTCCGTAACTTTCTGGAAAGCTGCACCTGCGTCCTTGAGATCGCCCTGCAGGAACAAGCCGATTCCGTAATCGTTCCAGCGCTGCCATTCGTCTTTTTTCACAATGGTCTTGGGTTTGGGGGAGGGCACGCCGTGGGCGGCTACCGGCAGCGTCACTTCATTTTCCGCGACGGCAACGATGGGTAGGTCGGGAATCTTTTCCTGCTTCGCCGAAACCCCGCTCAGCGATGCCGTGAACACTGTCGGGCGATCGTCGTAGTCAGGCGCAACCGAATTCGGCGATGCCGGGTCAGGCTGCCCGGCGAAGGCTTCGTGAGTGCCATACCACGAAAATTTTCTGTAGCACAAGCGTGCGCGCAGCGTGATCTTGTTGCCGGCATTTTTAGGAATCGACACGCGGTAATGCACCGTATCCGCTGCGCCGGGAGGAATCAGCCGCACATACACAACAGCGCGCGTAGCCCAGGCATTGCGTTTGTTGATAGGATTGCCGTGTGCGTCAATCTGCAACGAGCGGTAAAAGTGCGCGCCTTTTTCCACCGGACCTTTGCCATTGTCCTCCACCATCCCGCTCCAAAAAATAGTCTGGCCCTTGTCGTCCGTGCCTTTCAACTCGAGCCAGGTGTCGAATGCATCGACCGTTCCCCCGGGGAAGAAATGGCCGACTTTTTTCGTGCGTACCACCACGTCGACGCGCACGGTATCGCCGCGGCGCAATGCAGGCTGCACCAGGTTCAACGGCGCGGTGACCGGAGCAGCTTCTCCCTCTGCTCCTGTTTCAGAGCTTGGAGTGATTTTGGTTTCCGCCTCTTCGCCCACTGCAAACGTGGTGGCCAGCTCCGGTTGGATCGTTGCCCCCGTTTTCAAAACGGCTTGAGCCGGAGACAGTGCAAAAATATCCACGGTTAGAGCGCCGCTCTTCAGGAACGCCTCGGTCAGTTTCAGTTGCGCAGCGTCTTCATTCGCCGTCGGCAGCGCGGTGTTCGCGCCCGGGAAGCGATGCGAGTGTACGAGACCGTCGATGTTGCCCGCGTCCTTCGAAGACTCCATGGGCATGTGGCAATCAGCGCACTGCTGCGGCTTCGGCGGATAGTAGAACGATCGCGCGCCTTGACCGGAGACTCCACTGGCCTGCCAGTTGTCGTATTCGTTGAAGCCGCGGAACCAACGGTAGCTGTTGACCGGCACGTCGAGGTGTACCTTGTGGCAGCTGGAGCAGAACTCTGCCGTCTGCGTGCGCATGAACGGTTTGAGGAACACGCGCCGGTGCGGTTCGGGATTCAGTCGGATCACGAAATCGTGCAGGGCGCGCGCCACTGGGTTTTGCGTGGCCGCGAGTTCGTGCAGCTTGGGATACTCAAGGTAAAAATCGCCCTGCCCCATGGTGCTCTTCACGTTCGCGATGGAGTGGCACATCATGCAGCCCAGGCCAGCCTGCGATTCCGGACGGTGCACGATCTGCTTGATCGGAGTGTCCATCATCCCGGCGTAGAGCACGGCCGGATCGTGGCAGCCACCGCACCATTTCGAGGGCTTGGTCCCGATCGTATCCTGCATGTACTCGATTGACTTCCGGTACCACTGATTATTGAACGATGAAAAATGGTGAGCCGAGCTGAACCACTGGTTGTAGATGTCCTCGTGGCAACGCTTGCAGGAGTCAGACTCCATGAAAAACTTGCTCGGGATTTTCTGATTGCCATACACCTGCGCGGAACTGGGAAAGAACGGCCCCGAGGGCCCGTCACCCTCGGCGTTCATGTTGGCGGGCGGCATGGCGGGATTCTCGATGCGGCCGCGCGTCTGCCAACTTTCGCGCATGTAGCGCGCACCATAGCCGGCTCCGGCGAGCACGACCAGGCAGATTGCTGTACGCAGAATGGCGGTCGCGGCGTTGGCGGCCAGCCATCCACGCTCTCCCAGTTTGGCAGCAATCAGCAGTGCGACTCCGACCAGCGAAATCACGATGTGGAGGTAGAGCCATTTCCATTCGGTGCGTGGCGTTCCGGTTTTTATGAGAACGATTCCGAGCACGGCGCCCGCTGCCATCAGCAACCATCCCGCGCGCGCAAGAAAGCTTCCTTCCCGCAGCAATCGAACCAGCGCCAGAACCAGCAGAATCGCGGTGACCACTCCGGCCGCCGCGTGCAACAGAACTACACCGGCATAGAAGATGTTCGGCTGAGGAAAGGTATAAAGATAGGCGGCCGAGATCACCAGAAATGGCAGCAGCCAGGACAAGGCGCGGCCGCCAAAACCTCGGGATGGTCCGTTTTCTCGCATCGACAACAGTTTAGACACTACGGCGCCAGGATTTTCAGCCGCCCAAGCAGCTGAAATCACTGCGAAACACGTTACTCAGGTGGGTCCCCCCGGGGAATAGTGCAAAAGTACTATCGAACGATCAAGACGCTTCATCGAGTGGGTGGGATTCTCCAGGCGCCGCATTCTCTCTCAAGCGCGGCGGCGACCGACAAAACCTGCTCTTCTTGCCACGGTCGTCCGACGATCTGCACACCAATCGGTAGCCTCTCAGACGAGTGGCCGACTGGAACCACTGCAGCGGGATTGCCCAACAGATTGAAGAACTCCGTGTAGCTCCAGGCATCGAGATAATGGACTGTTTTGCCTTCCACTTGCCAAGTGCGCTCCCCGTGCCGGAATGCGGGGATCGCCGCCGCCGGACACACCAAGATTGGATAGTGCTCCATCTGCTTGAGAAATCGTGCGCGGAGGGCATCGCGCTGAATCCAGACCTCGAGCAGAGTCTCGCCGGTGAGCGCAGGTTCGGCGGCGGACCACTCCAGAAACTGTTTTAGAAGAGGGCTGAGGTCGGATTCTCTTCCTCCGAACATTGGCCGCAGCAGCATTCCGCCCGCGACCACGAAAAACTTGTGCCACAGTCGGCGAGCTTCTTCGAGTCCCTCCGGCTGGAAGTGTTCCACTTGAAATCCAGCGCCGCGCAAGGCTTCTGCCGCAGAGCGCACTGCCGCGCGAGTTCCTGCCGTGACTAGGGTGCGACCGTCGTCTTCGAAATAACCAACTCTCAGTTTTCTAGCTTCATCTTCAGTCGGCCAACGCACGGGAACTGGGGCAGCGCAGGCGTCGCCAATATCAGGTCCCTGCATCACTTCGAACAGAACTTTCAAATCGTCAACCGCGCGCGCCATCGGGCCGACGACGCCGATTAGTGCGAATGGCCCGGCGGACACGGGATAATGGCCGGTCGCCGGAATCCGTCCTGGCGTCGGCTTCAGACCGCAGATCCCACTGAAGTGAGCGGGCACGCGAATCGAGCCCCCACCATCGCTGCCTACCCCGCCGGCGGACATGCCCGCGGCAATCGCCGCCGCTTCGCCGCCGCTTGAGCCGCCGGGTGTGCGTTGCAGGTCCCACGGATTATTAGTGCGGCCATAAAGCAGGTTATCGGTTTCCCACGCCATGAGAAATTCGGGAGTGTTGGTTACGCCCATCACGATCGCGCCCGCGGCCCGCAATCGCTCCACCAGCGGCGCATCTAGAACGGGCACGAAGCCGGCACGTAGCCGCGTTCCCGACTCGCAAAGCATTCCCGCTACCGCCATAGAGCTTTTGATGCTGATGGGGATACCGTGCAGAGGGCCAAGTGTCTTTCCATGCATGACGGCGATCTCGGCATCCTGAGCCGCCTGCCGAGCTCCCTCCGCGTCTACTTGGACGAATGCGTTTAGCGTTGGATTCAGTCTTTCGATCTGCCCCAGATGCGCGTCTACAATCTCGACCGGCGAGAGCCTCTTCTTCCGGATTCGCTCTGCCATGAGCACGGCAGAAAGAAAGACCAGGTCGTTCATGGGCGACCTCGCATCGCACGATCAAGCATGCGCTTTTCGTCCTCAGTGAGCGAACGGTGTTCGCCTTTCGCGAGATCGCCCAGTTGTAGCGGACCGATCGCTACTCGCACCAGCCGCAGCACTTCAACTCCCATAGCCTCGATCATGCGCCGGATCTGGCGATTCTTGCCCTCATCGAGAACAATCTCGAGCCAGCAGTTTTTCTGCCCTGCACGCAGGCGGCAAGCCTGTTTCGCCCGTAACACTTCCCCGTCGTTTGTCTGCACTCCATGAACCAGCGCACGAACGAACTCTTCCCCAGCGACCGTCCCTACTTGCACATGGTAAGTCTTGTCCAAATGCGTTTCCGGCGTGGCGATGCGCGCGCCCCACTCGGAATCGTTGGTCAGCAACAGTAAACCCTCGCTGGCCTTGTCCAATCGGCCGACAGGCGCAATCCAGGGTGAAGTTTCCCTCGACGGATTCTTGTTCCCCGTAGTAAGGTTCGCGCCTAGAGCCGCGTAAACCGTTTTCCTGCCCCTTTCGTCGGATGCCGTCGTCACCACGCCGCGAGGCTTGTTCATCATGAGATAGATTTTCGCTGGAGGCGCAACCACTTTGCCATCGACTGCAATTTGATCATGCTTCCCGAAAACCGGCGTTTCCGGATCGCGCTGGATTCTTCCTTTCAGGGTCACGCGACCGGCGCGGATCAGCTCCGCCGCTTGCGTGCGCGAGCAATAGCCCAGCTTCGACAAGGCGCGCGCCAGACCAATCTTTCTGGTGGTTTCGTTCGCTTTCACGCATTTCATGCTAACCGAGAATCAGACGAACTGAAGCAGACGAACCGAATCAAGGGAACCCCGAATGCACAATTCAACCACACTTGATAGGATGTGTAGCGCTGACTGGGAAAGGAAACCTTCATGGCCCATCCGCAACATCCTCCGCGCTTTCTGAAGATCGTAGACGACGCCAAGAAGCGCGTGCGTGAAACCAACGTTGAGCAAGTAAAGAAGAAGATGGATCGCGGCGAGAAGTTTCTCCTTGTGGATGTGCGGGAAGAGAGCGAGTTTGCCAAGGACCATCTTCCCGACGCGATTCATCTGGGCAAAGGCATCATCGAACGGGACATCGAGGCCCGTGTGCCTGACCTTGGTGCACAGATTGTGCTTTACTGCGGCGGCGGCTTCCGTTCCGCGCTGGCCGCCGACAATCTGCAGAAGATGGGGTACACCAACGTGATTTCGATGGACGGTGGAATTCGCGACTGGCGGGAGAAGGGCTATCCGCTGACCAAGGGATGAAACAGCTCTCAGCACCCCGACTCGATCGTGGGTGAGTCGCGCCATCGTCTCGGCAAGAATCGTTTCGGCAAGAATCGTTTGGGCAAGCAACGCTCTTCCCGCTTATGAATGCTCGCATCTTCTTTTGGTCGCTTACGTCGGCGCTCGCCGGCTTTCTCTTCGGTTTCGACACCGTGGTTATTTCGGGCGCCGAGAAAACAATTCAGGCCCTTTGGGGCTTGAGCCCAGGCCTGCACGGAATTGCCATGGCTTCTGCGCTTTATGGCACGGTCGTTGGTGCGTTGGTCGGCAGCTGGCCGGCGGACCGATTCGGACGCAAGGCCACGCTGCTTTGGATTGGCATTCTGTACTTTGTTGGCGCAGTGGGATCGGGGTTGGCGCCGAACGTTGCTGTCTTCGTGATCGCGCGAGTGATCGGCGGGTTGGGCATTGGCATCTCGACCGTGGTTGCGCCGATGTACATCTCGGAGATCGCGCCACCCAAACATCGCGGGCTGCTTGCGGGGATGTTCCAGTTCAACATTGTTTTTGGCATTTTGATCGCCTATGTATCGAATGCTTTGTTGGCCGGGGTCGGCGATAATGCGTGGCGCTGGATGCTGGGCGTGGCGGCGTTTCCATCGCTGATCTATGCTGCATTGTGTTTTCTGCTGCCCGAGAGCCCGCGTTGGCTGCTTAGCCGGAAGGGCGATCGCAAGTCTGCTCTCGACGTGCTGCAACGCATTGAACCCGAGGCCACTAAGACACAGATCGGGGCCGAGGCCGATGAGATTATGGCTGCGGCAGCGGCAGAACAAAAATCGTCGTCCGGACATTTCTGGACAATGCGTCTTCGTAAACCAATCCTGCTCGGAATTCTCATCGCGTTCTTCAATCAAATGTCCGGCATCAATGCGATTTTGTATTTTGCGCCGCGCATCTTCGAACTTGCCGGCCTGGGCGCGAAAGCTGCACTGCTGCAATCGATTGGTATCGGCATCACGAATCTGATTTTCACTTTTGTCGGACTGTGGCTGATTGACCGGCTGGGCCGGCGCACTCTCCTTTATATCGGCTCGGTCGGTTACATCACTTCGCTTGGGCTGGTGGCATGGGCCTTCTTTACCAGTCACTTCTCGATCGTGCCGATTTGTATTTTCGCCTTCGTTGCAGCGCACTCAATCGGCCAGGGAGCGGTGATCTGGGTTTTTATCTCAGAAATATTTCCCAATCGCCATCGCGCGGAGGGCCAGAGCCTGGGCTGCGGCACGCATTGGATCTTTGCCGCATTGCTCACTACTTTCTTCCCGAAGGTGGTCTCGGTTTTCCCGATTGGCTACGTCTTCTCGTTCTTTGCCGGCATGATGGTGCTGCAACTTATCTGGGTGAAGACCATGGTTCCGGAGACCAAAGGCGCGTCGCTGGAGCAAATCCAGAGAGAGATGGGGATCGAATAAGGGTTCCCATTTCTCGCAAAGTGCGTGAGAAATATCGCACCCATCGCTGTCGCGCCGTTCTAATCTGCGCCGCCTTTTCGCGGCGGATGCCTGGTGAAAAATAAAGTTTGCGGTAATGCTTTGGCGAATCTTGCCGAGGCCGGAAATCGGGTATACCCCCCTCCCCCCGATCTATTGGAGTCATGGGATTAGCGCTGAAATAGCGATTTATCTATTTGCCTCAATCGGTTGCGGGCAAAATATTGATGTCAAAGAGTTTGCGGTACGATCTGTGGGGCCGAGTTGGCTTGTGCCAACCGTCACTGCCTCGACCATGATCGCGCAAGTGACGCGGCCTGGACAAGGTTAGATGTCACAACGATCTGTGGATTTTCGTCGAGCGGAGCACATCAATACCACAATTCGCGACTAGAATCGTGGATGATCATGATCAAGCCGCGACGTGTCATAGCAACAACAGCTGCCTTAGTCTTCTCTGTCGCTTTCAGCCTTGCCTCGTTTGGTCAGTCCAGGGTTGTGCAAGCTCAGGTTCACTCAGCCGGATTGGAGCACAACCTCTTCGGGGATTCCTCCGATCAACCTGTTGGAATCTACCTTCCAGCTGCCTACGCTGCTGAGCCGCAACGGCGCTTTGCGGTGATTTACTTTCTACATGGCTATACTGATACGCCGGCGCTGAAAGTTGCTGAGATTATCCAGCGGATGATGGATAAGCAAATTGCAGCACATGCAATTGAACCGATGATTATTGTTGCGCCCAATGGGCTGAACAAACTGCTTGGAAGTTTCTACACGAATTCGTCGGCCACTGGAGATTGGGAAGACTACGTGGTTCGGGACGTCGTCGCATATGTCGATTCTCACTTCCGCACCCTCGCATCCCCCGACTCTCGCGGAATTGGCGGACACTCCATGGGTGGCTACGGGTCGCTCATGCTTGCCTTCAAGCACCCAGATGTTTTCGGGTATGTGTATGCAATGAGTCCGTGTTGCACTATTTTGGCGGGGGACCTGGCGCTGGGTAGCAAGGTTTGGGAACAAGCCCAAAAAGTGAAGTCGGTGTCAGAACTGCCTGGCATGACCGAACATGGTGAACTACTAGGTGCGGCCATGCTCGCGGCAGAAGCAGCTTTTACTCCTGATCCCCAGAAACCATTCCCTTTCGCTGATTCGCCAGTTCGGAGAGAAGGCGATCATTGGGCTCCTGACCCCGAGGTTTTCCCGGAATTCCAATCCCACATCGTGGTGAACGCCGTACCCGCTCTGTTGCCAAAAATTTACAAGCTGAAGGGAATTTACATTGATTACGGCGCCCAGGACGAGTACACACACATCCCTTTAGGAGCGCAGGCCTTATCTGCCGAATTATCGACAGCGGGCATTCCGCATGTGCTCGACGTTTACGAGGGCAGTCACTCCAGCAGAGTGCACTCGCAATTCGAGAGCAAACTGCTGCTCTGGTTCTCGACACACTTGAAGCAATAGAACGAATCGTGCAAGCGCCTAGCCGAAAAACCGGAAGGATCTACTGAAAATCTCGGCGATCAGGGGGAGCTTGTTTAGACTTGGGAACGAAAGGTGCGAGAAATGGCGGACAACAAGACCAAGCCCACGAAACTAAGTGTGGCGGCGTTTATCGATGGCCTCACGGATCGCGCGAGGCGCGCAGATGCCAAGGCTCTGGTCAAGGTGATGCAAAGCGCCTCGGGAGAAAAGCCGCGAATGTGGGAGCCATCCATCATCGGCTTCGGCAGCTATCACTATCGGTACGAGAGTGGACGTGAGGGCGATATGCCACTAATTGGCTTTTCGCCACGTAAGGCCGCAAGTGTCCTGTACAACATGACCGCGTCGGGCGACTTCAAGGCGCTGCTCGCAAAGCTAGGCACGCACGCGACGGGCAAGGGATGCCTCTACATCAAGAAGCTCGCTGATGTGGACCAACAGGTGTTGAAGGCCATGATGGTCAAGGCCGTGGCCGCAATGCGAGCGCGGTAGTTTAAAACGGCGGAGTGGTGTAAGCGCCTTTGGTCTCACACTTTTCTTGCGCTCGTTCTTGCCACTTAGCGGCCCACCATTTTCTGCAGCTCTTCGGGATACCGCGCGCCCTGCACTGAGATCTTTGAGGCTACGGTCTCGAGTTCCCGGAGATCATCGGGCGAAAGCTGGACGTTAGTGGCTCCGATGTTTTCCTCGAGTCGATGCAGTTTGGTGGTGCCGGGAATCGGAACGATCCATGGCTTCTGGGCAAGCAGCCAGGCGAGAGCAATCTGAGCTGGAGTCGCTTTCTTCTGTTGGGCGAACTTGCCAAGTTGATCCACCAAAGCCTGATTCGCTTTCCTGTTCTCCGGCGTGAAGCGAGGGACTATGTTACGGAAGTCGGTTTTGTCGAACTTTGTATCTTCGCTGATCTTACCGGTGAGGAAACCTTTGCCCAACGGGCTGAATGGAACGAATCCGATGCCGAGTTCTTCGAGTGCCGGTATGACTTCGGCCTCAGGCTCTCTCCACCACAGCGAGTATTCGCTCTGCAAAGCGGTGACGGGCTGAACCTTGTGGGCGCGACGGATCGTTTGAACTCCTGCTTCAGAAAGTCCGAAGTGCTTCACTTTGCCTTGCTGCATTAGATCCTTTACTGCTCCCGCGACGTCTTCGATAGGGACGTTCGGGTCGACGCGATGCTGGTAGAGCAGATCGATGACATCGGTGTTGAGCCGCTTGAGCGATGCCTCAACGACCTGCTTGATGTGTTCGGGACGACTGTCCAGACCGATCCAACGCGGTCCGCCATTGGGATCAGGTTTGAAGCCGAATTTGGTGGCGATCACCACCTGGTCACGAAGTGGCTCCAGCGCTTCGCCGACCAGTTCTTCGTTGGTGAAAGGACCGTAAACTTCGGCGGTGTCGAAGAAGGTGATGCCGCGTTCGACGGCCGTGCGAATAAGGGAGATCATCTCCTTTTTGTCTGCAGGGGGACCATAGCCGAAGCTCATTCCCATACAGCCTAGGCCGATGGCTGATACTTCTAAGTTGCTTTTTCCAAGTTTGCGCTTCTGCATTGTTTTCTCCTGAGCTGCGGGATGTGACTGCCTGATGAGTGTTTCACCGTTGCGGTAACGCAGGAAGCGCCATCTTCTGCTGAATTCCTGCGCCCTCGACAATGGTGTAAATGAAATCTGCCGGGACGTCGCGGAGAATTTCGGCTTCACCGTTTGGCCAGCGCACGCTCACTTCGCTCATCTTGTCGTTTGCCGCCAAGCCGAAGTGCAATCGCAAGTCATTTTGCGAGAGGTAGCTGGCTCCGCCGCGGACTTCACTGAATTGCACGAGCGTACCGGCTTTAACCGTTACTCGCGCGCCGATTGCGGCCTTGTTGCTTTTCGTTCCCACGAGCTTGAACAATACGCGGTGATTCGGACCGTCGTTGTGATTGATCAGGAGCGATGGCGGCTCGCCCACGTTGAGAACAACGATGTCGACGTTGCCATCGTTGTTGATGTCTCCAAAGGCGGCGCCCCGCCTCGATTCAGGAAGCATGCTTGCGAAGACCGAAGAAACGTCGTCGAAGGTTCCGTCGCGATGATTGTGGAGTAGCAGCATGGGTTGCGCATAGGGCGTTCCTCCGGGAATGGTGTCGACCTGGGGATAAACATGGCCATTCGCAATAAATAAGTCCAGCCAGCCGTCGTTATCCATGTCAAAGAAGGCAGTGCCCCAGCTCACGAAGGGATAGGTCGGCTTGATCAGCTTGGCGCGCAGGCTGACGTCGGCGAAATTGTCTTTTCCCAGGTTGTGATACAGGGTCGAGCCTTGTTCCACAAAGTTGGTGACGATCATCGACAGGCGACCCTCGTGAAGATAGTCGCCCCAGTCGACGCCCATCGAACCTTGTTCCACGCCGTCGCCGCTGAGCGCGACTCCATCGAGCAATCCGACATCTTCAAAAGTTCCATCATGCTTGTTGCGATAGAGGAAGTTCGGTCCAGCGTCGTTGGCCACGTAAAGATCGGGCCAGCCGTCGTTGTTGTAGTCGCCCCAGGTCGCGCCTAGACCGTAGTAGTGATGAGGGTCGTCGACGCCGGCCTTCTTGGATACTTCCTCGAAGGTGCCGTCTCCCTTGTTATGAAAGAGCAAATCCGATTCGCCGGGCATGCCCCAGGGTCCGCACTGCACCAGCACTCCCTTAAAGCGGCAGAATCGCGGATCGTTGCCAAACTGCGGCAAGTTGTCGATATCCACGTGGACATAACGAGAGACAAAAAGGTCTACGCGGCCGTCGCGATCGTAATCAGCCCAGGCTGCTCCCGTGCTGAATCCGCCGGCACGCACGCCGGCTTTCTCGGTTACATCTTCGAACTTGCAGTTGCCCAGATTGTGATAAAGCGCGTTGCCGCCGTAACCGGTGACGTAAATGTCCTGCAGGCCGTCGTTGTCATAATCGGCCACGGCCACGCCCATGCCCCAGCCCTTGCGGGTGAGGCCGGCGGACTTGGTGATGTCGGTGAAATGGAGTTCGTTGTTGTTAGCATCCTTATCAGGGAGATCAGTATCCTGATGGTAGAGCGTGATCATCAAGTCGCCGCCCTGGCGATAACGCTCGACCGTGGAACCGTTTACGGTGATGATGTCGAGTTTGCCGTCGTTGTCGCAGTCGATTAGTCCTACACCTCCGCTCATCGATTCGACGATGTATTTCTTGTCGGGGGAAGAGATGTGTGGGACCGTCAGCCCGGCCTTCTGTGCGACGTCTTCGAACTGCGGGATCGATTGTGGCCTTGGACTTGGCGTCGTTTGCAACGGTGAACCTGCGGGAGGCGTGGCAGGAGAAGATTGCGCGAGGGGCGTCGGGGTAAGCAAGCTTATCCACAGGGAAAACGTCCACACGGAAAGCAAGGCTCGCATAGGCAGGGGATCGATTATACAGGGCTGGTTATACGGGGCAGGTCGGGCGGGCGTTGACGGACCCGGTTAACCATCGAGAGCATGTGACCGGAAGGCACAAAACAAAACGCCCCAGACTCTGTTAAGAGTCGTGGGACGTATGTTGATCAGCCCTCCCCCAAGTGCTGCTCAAGAAGGAGACTATCTCAACACCCGGTGTGCGTATATGGCCCTAGCGTGCTATTACTAGCTGGTAACCGTAGTGCGCCTAAATATTTGAATCGAAATGGCTTATGTGACTACGGGAGTATTACTGACTCCGACCGTGCCGAAGACGCCGCGGTAGCGCTCGATCTCCTGAGGCGGCCCGAGCGCCTTTGCGTAGTTATCGGAAAGCTTGACCGCCGGGCGGCCTTCGACGCTGGACACCTTGCTGATCAGGCTGATGGGGTCAAACCCGGCATTGCCGCTGGGATCGCAGCCGCGGAAATCGTTGGTCAGGAGTGTGCCCCATCCAGCGCTGAATCGAATGCGGCGGCCGGGAGTCCACTTGCGCCGATCATGAAAGTCGGCTGCGCTGCGAAAATCCCGGGCAGTAATTCCACGGGCCAGAGTTCCTCCAAAGTAAGCATGCAGGCCAAGGATGTCATCGACGTCGAGGGCGTCGGAAGCGATGACGAGTTTGTCGCGAGGATCGCGGCCGCGGGACTTCAACCATTCGATGTATTCATCGCCGGCTATATAGGGATCTTTACTGTCGACGCGCTGGCCGGTCCAATCGGCGACCCAGTCTGGAGCACCCTCAAGGAACTGCGTGGTTCCGAAGGTATCGGGCAGCATAATGCGGAGCGCGCCGTCGTAGGTCTTTTGCCACAACTCGAGGACGTGATACTGAGAAGCTTTCAGCGCCTCATCATCATTTTGCGGTGCCAGAGCGGCCAGCACCATGGGAATTTCATGGGCGTTGGTTCCGATCGCCTCAAGATCGTGCTTGTGGGCGAGGAAAGCGTTCGAAGTTCCGGTAAAGCCGCTGCCCAGATTCGCGGCCATGGCGCCGACTACGTATTCCTGCCAGAGGAAGCTGTGACGGCGCCGGGTTCCGAAATCTGCGACGGTGAGATTGGGAACTCCGCGCAGGCGCTCGATCTTGTTCCAGAGTTTGGTCTTGGCTTTGGCGTACAGGATATCGAGACCGAACTCGCTCAGCTTTTTTAGATTCGCCCGGGTCCGGAGCTCATTGATGATGGAAAGTGAATAGAGCTCCCACATGGTGGTGTCGGTCCAGAGGCCGTCGAAAGATAGATGAAAGTGCCCGTCTTTGACTGAGAGCTCGTAGTCTGACAATCGGAAGTCGCGCTCCAGCCATTCCAGGAAGGCAGGTTCAAAGATTCCGCGGCGGCCATAGAACGTATTGCCTGCGAGCCAGACCAGTTCAGAGCGGCGGAAGCGGACGTTTCTAGCGTGATCGAGCTGCTCGATGAGTTCTTCGTGAGCAAAGGTGTCGACGGGCCCCCTGAACGAGCGATTGAAAAGTGTGAACTGCACCTGCGTCTTCGGGTAATGCTTCCAGATAAACTGCAGCATCAGCAGTTTGTAGAAATCAGTATCGAGCAGAGATCGGGTAACCGGGTCGAGTTCCCAGTTGTGATTGTGCGCCCGCTCCGCGAAGTTCACGATCATTCATTAATATCCTCATATGCCGCAGCAACAAAAGCAAATCTCGGCATTTTCGGAAGCAGCGTTGCTTATTCTCTAAGAAAGATGGAAGTCGAGTTCGCTCCCAAAGAAAAGCGCCAGGCTCTCGGCTTCTTGTTCGATTCCGACGCGCTGGGTCTTCGAGGGCTTGCCGAATGGTTCGATGTTTACCAGCAGCTTCTTGCCCTGAAGTTTGTAAGACCAGACACCCGCGATCGCGCCACCGATCAAAACCACGGGTGAGATCCAGCCCTGATTGCGGTAGACACGCTTATAGTGCTTCTCGGCCAGCAAGTGGTCCTTTTCTCGATGAGCCAGCAGGAAGGAATCGAAGTTCGGAAGCAGGCGAATTGAGGCCGTGGTCACAGGACTGCCGTTTAGGACGTCCAAGTCTTCGCGGAGCAAGAAACCGGTCTTCTTTTCTCCTGGAATTTCTACCATTTCGGAATCGAGGAGAGCGCGCAGAGGTTTGACCTGCTGCATCGGTATCCCCGACCAGTGGGAAAAGTCAGACAGCGTCGCGGGGCCATAGGCACGTAAGAACTTTCGCAAGAGCGTGGACTGCGCTTGGGTCGGAGACATCAGCTCAAGCTTCAGGTTCGGCAGCCAATGGTCCGTCCGGATGAAAGCAACTTTGTTGCCTTCGCCCAACCCGTAACAAATCAGTCCTTCAGCGATGGGTAGACGAACCAGGCTCCAGGAGTTTTCCATCCACGTTCGGACGCGCTTGCCGACCCTGGGGCGCACCGCGGCAGCGATGGCTGGGCGGCTGAGAGGCCCGGAGGACAGAGCGTCCATGATCAACGGGATGAGGGTCTCACCTTCTTCGCGCGTCATACCGAATCTGGCCATCACCCGCAGCGCATCAGCCATACGACACGGTCTCATGGCGGCAATGTAGAGCAGGAATTCGTCGGCGGGAACGAAATGCAGGGTCTGGCGCATGAGCGAGGTCTTGACCAGAGTGCGAGTCTTCCACAGCGCGTTTTCAATCTGCGGGCGGGTGATGGCGTGATTGCGCGTCCAAAGCTGAAGATAAGCCGCTGACATGACCTGCGCCTGCACGCCGCACATGTCGCGGCAGATCGCGACTGGGTCG
>DATHMS010000244.1:0-5164 GCA_035486795.1 Candidatus Sulfotelmatobacter sp.
AGATGATGATGGAAGCGGGATCGGCCATCTGGGAAAGGAAAAGATAAGTGACTGAGTCAATTCTACGATCGATGGACTCACCCGAGCGGCAAGCCGAGGCCTTCCCTCTCCTCACCCCCGGCCAGATCGACCGCATCCGGCCGTACGGCATGGTGAGAACAGTTCGGGCTGGAGAGATCCTGTTCGAAGCTGGGGATCGCTTGCCTTTGTTTGTTTTGCTTTCCGGAAAGCTCGATATTGTAATCACCAGACTCTCTGGCGAGCACGTATTTGCGACTCATCGTCCGGGCGGTTTTTCCGGAGACATGGTCTTGATCTCCGGGACCGGCTCGATGGCGCGTGGACGTGTGGCCGAGTCAGGGGAATTTCTTGAAGTTAGCCCCGCAGCCTTGCGCTCGCTCATCGCGAAAGATGCCGAACTCAGCGATATCTTCATGCGGGCTTTTATCCAGCGACGCCTCGCGCTCATCGCGGGCGGCATGGGGAACGTCATTATTCTAGGATCGCGTCACTCGGCGAATACGCTGCGGTTGCGCGAGTTTCTCACCCGCAACGGACAACCGCACGCCTATGTCGACCTTGACAGTGACACGACCGCTCAGGAGTTGCTCGATCGTTTTAACGTGAAGATCGAGGAAATACCTGTTGTGATTTGCAGCGGAAAGGCCGTGCAGCGCAACCCCACGACGCAACAGTTGGCTCAATGCCTGGGGCTCTCGGGCAAAGTCGATGAATCGCACATTCTCGATGTCGCCATTGTGGGCGCTGGTCCGGCCGGGTTGGCGGCGGCGGTTTACGCAGCCTCAGAAGGCTTAGACACTGTCGTGATCGAGGCTGACTTTCCCGGCGGACAGGCGGGCTCGAGCTCAAAGATTGAGAACTACCTTGGCTTCCCCACTGGCGTCTCGGGTCTGGAACTCACGCGCCGTGGCGTTGTTCAGGCGGAAAAATTCGGCGCACAGATGATGGTGGGACAGCGAGTGGTCAAGTTCCAATGCGATCAGAGGCCATATCGGCTCTCGCTCGAGAATGGCGATATTCTGCAGGCTCGAAGCATCATCATCGCCGCAGGAGCACAATACAACACGCCGAACGTCGCCAACCTAAAGAAGTTCGAAGGAAATGGAATCTATTACGCGGCCACATTCATGGAATCACAGCTCTGCGGGGGTGATGAGGTCGTCGTCATCGGCGGAGGAAACTCGGCCGGCCAGGCAGCCATTTTCCTGGCGGAAACTGCCCAGAAGGTCTATATGCTGGTTCGCGGAAAAACGCTTTCGGAGACGATGTCACGCTATCTGACTCAGAGGATCACAAAGCATCCGGTGATCGAGCTGCACCTGGAGACTGAACTGGTGTCACTGGAGGGCGAATCGCACCTCGAACGGGTCACCTGGCTCGACCGGTCGTCAGGGGAGAGGATGACGCGCGATATCCGGCACGTTTTCGTGATGGCGGGTGCATCACCTCGTAGCGACTGGTTGCGTGGCTGTGTCGTCCTTGATCAGCAGGGCTTCATTCTTACAGGACGGGACCTGGATCCAGTTCTGGCAAGCGCTCCACAAGAATGGCCTCTTGGCCGGTCGCCGCAGATGCTTGAGACGAGCTTGCCAGCAGTTTTTGCAGTTGGAGACATCCGCTCCGGAAACGTGAAGCGGGTTGCGTCAGCCGTTGGCGAGGGTGCGATCTCGATCCATCTTGTGCATGGCGCACTGGCGGAATCGTAATTGATTTCCTCCAAGCCCGTTATAGACCACGACGGGGCGCTGAACCCCTGCGGCAAGTGATTCATCCTCCAGAAAGATTTATGCTTTCGGAACTGCACTGAAGATTTCGACCCAGCGATCTGCGATCAACTTGTCCTCGCTCTCTTTGAGTTGCCAGACAGCAAAGCCGAAGGTGTTCGGGTCTCTGGGAGGACCATGATGACCGCCATGATCATCGACCGTAGGCGCGTCCGGATTGCGTCCACGCATACCGCGTGCCCCCCGCCAAGCTGCTAGCAACGGGGAGCGCGGACGAGACGGCGAAGGTGTGGGATGCGGAGAGCGGGAAGGAATTGCTGACCCTGAACGGCCGCAGGGGTACGGTCAATAGCGTGGCCTGGAGTTCCGACGGGAAGCGGCTTGCGGCGGCCAGCGACGACGGAACTGTTCGGGTCTATGCCATGGACATCCGTCTTCGAATGGGGCTCACCCTCCAGCGGTTCGCTGCGCACCCGTCAGAAGACGGCTGCAAGAAGTATTTTCATATAGAGAAGTGCTCGCCCTTCCCAGAACTTTCTTGGTGGTAGGTTGTCACAGGGCGTTCGCGTAGCGGGTTCCCCGCTGCGGCGCCCATGGTTTTCAATTCTCCCATCTCCTGTGGTGTGTGAGACAAATAAAGGCAAAACCTGTTGTGGTTTGCCGTCCAAGTTTGTGAATGATAAAGGACGGAACCCTGGCAGCTTTCTCATGCGATCTTTCCGTCACACATTCAAGCGAAACCGATTCTAGCCAACTTAAAATGGCTCGTCACAAGATGTGACTAGACGTATCGCTAGCCTGCGTCTAACTTCGCTCACGTCGTCATCAACCGGAAGGAGGTCAGGACAATGGCGGACCATGATAGCGAACTGGAACTGGAACTCGAGGATGAGTTCGAGAGTGAACTCGAAAACGAGGGTGGCGGAGAAGGCGAAGATTTTCTCGGTGACATTGCTAACATCGCCGGCGGCCTGTTCGGCGAGAGCGAAGACGAATTCGAAAGCGAACTTGAGGACGAACTTGAAGCGGAAGATGAAGTCGAGGGTGAAGGCTTTCTGGGCGACCTGCTCGGCGAAAGCGAAGATTATGGCGAAGGTGAGGATGAGTACGAAGACGAGAGTGAACAGTTCTTCGGGGCCTTCCTGAAGAAAGCCTTGCCTGTTCTTAAGCAGGTTGCAAAAGTAGCGGCGCCAATTGTGGGCACCGCAATCGGCGGGCCCATTGGCGGCAAACTGGGTTCACTGGCTGCGGGCGCCCTGGGCGAAGCAGAGTTTGAAGATGAATACGAGGACGAATACGAGGACGAAGCAGAGTCCGAAGTCGTCCAGGAGATTGCCTCTCACGGGTTGACAAGCAACGAGGCGATGGCCGAGATGATGGCGGAAGCTGCGTCCAGGGAGCCGCATGAGGGAGAAGCGGAAGCCATGGCCGGAGCCGCGGCGGTGACTGTGATTAATCCCAAGGACCGCAAAGCTCTGCGGCGCATCCTGCCCCACCTCGCTCGGGGTACAGCGATTCTTACCCGCATCCTACGACGCCGTCGCAGCACCCGGGCGGGAGTTCGGGCCGTACCCACCATCATGCGGCGCACGGTCAAGAGCCTGAAGCACCAGGCCGCCAAGGGAAAGAAGATCACACGCCGGCGAGCGGCACACACGGCCGCCAAACAGATCCGCCGTGTACTCGGCAGCCCCAAGGCTGCCGCTACGGCGATCCGGCGCAATCGCAAGGTCAGCCGTCTGTACAAGCGTCCACATCGCGCGCACCGTTTACACGCGCGCCGTCGTCGCGGCGCTGTCGTCTAGTCGTGTGGGCCCGTTAAGTTCGACTACTCTTTGCAGGAGGAATGATCATGGCGTACGAAAGCGAACTGGAACTCGAAGACGAGTTCGAAGAAGAACTCGAAGACGAGCTGGAAGATGAGGGTTTTCTCGGCGACATTCTCGGAGAAGGGGAAGACTTCCTCGGGGACATCCTCGGGGAAAGCGAGAGCGAATACGAGTACGAGGATGAGTACGAGGATGAGACGAGCCCAGTTGAAAAAATCTACCCAGACGCCCTGATGGAACACCTGGGCACGCTCGCGGCCGAGTCCGAGAGCGAAGATCAGGCCGCGGAGCAATTCCTGCCGCTGGTCGGGATGGCCGCCAGCAAACTTCTTCCAGTGGTGGCGAAAGCGGTCGCTCCCATGGCGAAGCGGGCTTTGCCCAAGATCGCCAAGGTGCTCACTAAAGCCACGCCTAAGTTGACGCAGGGAATCGGGAAAGTCGCGAAAGTACTTCACCGAAATCCCCAGACTCGACACCTGGTGGTTACCGTGCCGAGTATTGCCCGGCGTACCGTGGGCAGCCTCGCGCATAAGGCCGCGCGGGGCGGGCACATCACGCCCCATACAGCGGTGCGCACTCTGGCGAAACAGACGCGCCGGGTCCTGGGCACTCCGCTACACCGGGCCAAGGCTCTAAGTCACCACAACCATCTGGAGCGCAAATTCCACCAGGGAGTGGGACGCGGAATTGCCCATCCGCACATGCACCAGGGCCAGCTCCACGGATGGCGATGGGGAGCTCATGGCGGGATCGCTCCTCGGTCGGGCGTGACTTGGTCGGGTGGCGTGCACCGGCCCGGAGTTCGCACCCGGGCGATCGCTAGCCGTCCTGTCCGGTTTGGACGCACAGTCGGTGGACGGGTTGTCGGCGGGCACGGCGGTCACTGCGGATGCTGCTGCGGCTGTTGCGGGCGTTGAGATAACAACGCTGAGAAACTCTGCTGAAGGAAAAGACGATGGCGACACTGCCCGAAATTTTGCCGGAAACAACAATGCGGGTGAAACGGCCTCCGCGCAAGCGGGCCGGAGCCGCCCCGGTATTGTTGCCTTGGCTGCGGGCGCAATCGATTAATGTAACGCGCCACGCGGCCGCGCTCCGACCTTTCAATCGGGAGGAGTTTGGCACGGGGGCAGCGGCGCCGTCGGAAGGTCACATTCAAGTGGTCAACCAGTTGATTACGAAGCTGCGCCGTGGCCTGCTGAAAATGTCGGGGAAGGTGCACGACTCGATTGACGCGGCCATCGAAACACCGAGCTCCCCCAAGTTGCAGCACGTGGTGGCGAGCAAGGACAAGGCGCATCGCTGGGTGCAGGGCATCGAGAAGATCTGGGATTTCTATTTCGAGCTCTTCGGCCAGCGCCAAGGCAAATACGGGAATTGGCTGTTGAGTTGCGACCGGATCGCGATGGATTGTTACCAGGCGGCGTATACCGGGCTGGGAGTGGCCAGAACCGTTCCGGCGCCGCCGCCGTTCTGTTACATGAAGACGGGGTTCGCACCGGCCACGATCCGGCGGGGCATGCGCATGCGGCGATTGGGGAAACAGATGAACCCTTTTCCGCTGGTGCAGTTGCCTTACCACCGCCTGGT